>JAIETA010000020.1 GCA_019745575.1 Reyranella sp.
ACGGCGTCACCATGCAGGACAGCAACACCGACGACCTGATCTTCGACGTGCCGACGCTGGTGCACGAGCTCAGCAAGGTCATGACACTCGACCCCGGCGACATCATCATCACCGGCACGCCCTCGGGCGTCGCGGCAGCGCGCACGCCGCCCAACTGGCTGAAGCCGGGCGATGTCTGCGAAGTCGAGATCGAGAAGATCGGCACGCTGCGCAACGTGATCGTGCAGGGCGCGTAGTCGTCGGGTCGCCCCGGCGGCGGCAGGGGAGCGGGGCATGTCCGGACGGCCGATCGTCGTGGCGTCCCTCCAGATCGACGCGGAGAAGGAAGCGGCGTTCAGCGCCTTCTACCACCACCGCCACCTGCCGGCGCTGATGCGGCAGGTGCCGGAGATCGTCTCGGCGCGGCGCTACCAGGAGCATCACGTCGAGGGCTCGCTGAAGTATTATCGCAAGCAGTTCCTGACGATCTTGGAGTGCGCCACGCCGGCCGCGGCCGAACTCGTCCGCGCCGCGGTCGACCAGGCCTCGGCCGCCGCGCCGGACGAGGCGGCGGCGCTGCGCGATGGCCCGCCGGCCTGCGTCTATGTCGAACGGTGGGCCCATCCACGCGCGCCGGCCGACGGCGCCTTCGGCAGCCGGCCGTTCTTCATGGTGAGCGTCGAGGTCGAGGCCCGCCGCGCCCAGGCCTTCAACGACTGGTACGAGCAGGTCTACCTGCCGAGGAACGTCGCCGACGTGCCGCTCTGGGCCGCCTGCCGACGCTACGGCAGCGTCGGCCGGACGCCCGCGCGCCACCTCACGATCTACGAATCCCACGACCTGTCCGGCCTCGACCACAGCCTCGAAATGATGCGCGCGCCCTATCGCCTCGAGGAGAACATGTCGTGGAAGCAGTGGGACACGGGCAGCGAACCGGCGATCACCTGGGAGGACGCCGCAACCTTTCGGCCGATCTTCCGCAATCCCTGAGGGCCGCGCGCGGCGGCGTCAGCCGGGACGGCGCGGCAGGTGGTCGAGGCCACCCAGCATCAACCGCGTCGCGAACTCGGCCGCGCCGGCGGGGTCGACCGGGTCGCGTCCGACCATGATCACGGAGACCTCGAACGCCACGCCGGCCAGCGAGGCCGCGAGGTAGGAGACGTCGACATTGGGCAGCACGCCCAGAGCGATGGCGGCCCGGATGTCGTCGTTCAGCGCCAACGCGAGCGCGCGCACGTCGGGCTTGTCGAGCAGCGTGCGGATGGCGGTGAAGTTTTTCTGCGCCAGCGCCAGCAGTTCGGGGTCCTCGACGATGAAGTCGAAATAGACGGCGTAATGGTGGCGGAAGAATTCCTCGGCGGTCGTGGCCTTGGCGCGGCCGGCCCGGTGCCGCTTCAGGAGCTCGCCGGTCAACTCGCCCACCACCGCCTCGAAGATTTCGTCCTTGTCCTTGAAGTAGTTGTAGAAGGTGCCCGAGGCGAGATCGGTGCGGCGCACGATGTCGCGCACGCTGGCTGCGCCGTAGCCCATCTCGGCGAACACCGCCCGCGCGGCCTTGAGCAGCGCGATGCGGTTCTCCGCCTTGTTCTGCTCGCGCCGGCCGGCGCGCTCGCTGCGCGGGTCGGCGGACACGGGGGCGTTGTCGTTCATGCCGCTCAGCGTCCCAGCTGCGCCAGTTCGTGGCGCAGGCCCGCCACCATGTCGTCCATCGCCCGGGCGGCCGCCTGCAGGACGCCGCGCATGCCGACGAAACCGTGGATCAGCGAGTCGAATTCGCGATGGATGGTCTTCACCCCGGCGGCGGCCAGCCGGTCGGCGTAGGCGCGGCCGTCGTCGCGCAGCGGGTCGAAGCCCGCGGTGTAGACCAGCGCCGGCGCGAGGCCGGCCAGGTCGTCGGCGCGTAGCGGCGAGGCCCGCGGGTCGTCGATGTCGCCGAGGCCGCCCAGATAGTGGCCGCGGAACCATTCCATGGCGGCGCGGGTCAGCATGAAACCCTCGCCGCAGCTTTTGTGCGAGGGGCTGTCGAACGCCATGTCGGTCGCGGGATAGATCAGCCACTGCAGGCAGGGCGGGCGCGGCTCGCCGCGCAGCAGCCGGGCGGCCACGGCGGCGATGTTGCCGCCGGCGGAGTCGCCCGCGAGGACGATGCGCGCCGGGTCGATGCCGAGCCCGACGGCCTCGGCCGCCAGCCAGCGGAAGGCGGCCACGGCGTCGTCGATGGCGGCGGGGAACTTGTGCTCAGGCGCCAGGCGGTAGTCGACGCTGACCACGGCGCAGCCGCTGCGGGCGCAGAAGTAGCGGCAGGCGAGGTCGTAGCCCTCCAGGCTGCCGATTGTCCAGCCGCCGCCGTGGAAGTACAGGATGGTCGGCAGCAGCCGCGCCACGGTGCCGGCCGGCCGGTAGAAGCGGATGCGCAGGCGGCCGGCCCCTGCCGCGGCAGGGGCCCCCTCGATCGTGCGGTCGACGATTTCGCCCACCGGCGCGGCGCGGCCGCCCAGCAGCGGCATGACAGCGTCGTACTCCTCGCGCGCCTCGGCCACGCTCATCTGCTCCAGCGGCTTCTGGCCGCTGCGCGCCAGCAGCTGCAGGAACCACTGGGTGCGGCCGTCGAGCGTGCGGCCGTCGACCGTGACCGGCGGCCCGGCCAGGATGTTGACCCAGGAAATCGGCATGCGCAGCGCCAGGTGGGCGGCCTTGCCCTGCAGCTCGCGAACGATCTCCTTCATCGACATGGTCCGTTCCTAGCACTCCCGTCCGCCGTTGTGGAGCCTGCGGCGGCTGGCTAGCGTGGCTGCCATGACAGAGGCCGCGCCCGCTCCCTTCACCGACGCCCTCCGGCGCGAGATCATCCGCAGCGAGCAGATCCGCATGGCGGCGTTGGCCGTGCTTCTGGCCATCCTGCTGGCGATAACCCTGTCGGCGGTCAATCTCTTTCCCGACTTCAATCGCCGCCTGTTCGAGGGCGGCCTGCCCGGCTGGCTGCCGCTGGTCGGTACCGGCCCGTTCCTGCTCTACGAGTTGGTGGCGCTGTATCTGCTCCGCTGGCGGGCCCGGCAGGACAAGGACTTCCCGCGCTACGGCCGCTTCGCCAACGCCCTGATCGAGACCAGCCTGCCGGGTGCCATCATCCTCGGCCTCAGCAATCACATGAGTCCGCATCTGATCTTCGGCTTCTGGCCGCCGCTGCTCTACTTCCTCTTCATCCTGCTCTCGACCCTGCGGCTCGACTTCTGGCTGTCGGTCTGGACCGGCTTCGTGGCGGCGGCCCAGCACATGGTGCTGGTGGTCTGGCTGGTGCCGCTGATCCCGTGGGGCGAGCTGCCGGACGAAACGCTGATGTTTCACTTCAGCCGCAGCATCGTGCTGTTCGTCTGCGGCGTCGTGGCCGGCGTGGTGGCGCTCAGCCTGCGCCGGCAGTTCGAGAAGTCCTTCGCCGCCGGCGCGGCGCGCGACCGCGTGACCAGCCTGTTCGGCCAGCATGTCTCGCCCGCCGTGGTCGACCGCCTGCTGGCCACGAACAGCGACCCGCCGAGCGAGACCCGTCCGGTCTGCGTGATGTTCCTCGACATCCGCGGCTTCACCGCCCAGTCGCGCCAACGCCCGGCGGCCGAGACGGTGGCGCTGCTCAACGACTTCTTCGGCGAGATGGTGGCGGTGATCGACCGTCACAACGGCATCGTCAACAAGTTCCTGGGCGACGGCTTCCTCGCCCTGTTCGGCGCGCCGCTGGCCGATCCGGCGGCGGCAGCCAACGCGCTGGCCGCGGCCCGCGACATGCTGGCCGCCGTGGAAGCCTGGAACCGCGCCCGGCCGCAGCAGACGCTGCGCATCGGCATCGGCATCCATATCGGCGAGGCCGTCACCGGCACCGTGGGCTCCTCGCTGCGCAAGGAATATACGGTGATCGGCGACACCGTTAATCTTGCCGCCCGCCTCGAACAGCTCACCAAGGAGACCGGCTCGCAGCTCCTCGTTTCCGACGCCGTGCACGCCCTCGTCGCGGCCGACGGCGCCGTCGACCTGGGGTCGCTGCCGGTCCGCGGCTACGAGACGCCGGTGCGCGTGTGGCGGCTCGCGTGACTCCCGGCATAAGGTGGTACTTCGCCTACGGCTCCAACATGGACGCCGCCCGCCTGTTCGGCGATCGCCTGACGCGCGAGGGCGTGGCCCGCGGCGAGCGGATCGGCGGCCGGCTCGACGGCTGGCGGCTCGCCTTCGACAAGATCGTGACACGGGCCGGCGCATTGCCGGGGACGGGCGTCGGCAACATCGTCGCCGCGCCGGGCGATCGCGTGTTCGGCACGCTGAACGCCCTGCCGCCCAAGGGCTTCGAGGTTCTCGACGTCCACGAAGGCGTGGCCGGCGGCCACTACGAGCGGCGCACCGTGCCGGTGGTGCGCAACGACACCGGCGAGACGGTCGAGGCGATCACCTACGTGGCGCTGAAGGTCGGCCGCGGCCTAAGACCCACGCGCGCTTATCTCGGCTTCCTGCTGGCCGGCCGCGACCTGCTGCCGGCCGACTACTGGGAGCGCCTGCGCGCGACGCCGACGGTCGACTAGGGGCGGGGGGCCCATCCGGCTCAGCCGCCTTGCAGGTGCTGCCGCACGTAGCGCTTGAGATCCTCCATCGACTGCTTCGCGGCGGCCTCGTTCGGCCCGCCGCTGACGCCGAGCGTCCGGCAACCTGCGTAGGCCTGGGCGAGGCCGCCCTGGATCGGCCGGCCGTCGGTGCCGATGATCGCCACGCCGCTGGCACGCTCGACCCACGAGCGGTCGGCCTGCTGCTGGAAGACGCACTTGGCGTAGTTCTCGCCCCTTGGATCGGAATAGGGCCGTCCGCCGTCGAAGCCATGCGGCGCATTGGGGAAGACCGTGACCTCGATGCGGGCGCCCGCCGCGCGCAACGCCTCGCTGTAGGTCTGGCAGGGTTCTACGCCGACATAGCTGTCGGCGCCGCCCAGCAGCATGTAGATCGGCGCCCCGGTCGTGCGCGGCCGGTCGTACTGCGTGTTGCAGGCCGGATAGAACGGCACGTGCAGCGCATAGCGCAGACCGTCCGGAACGCCGGCGGCGGCAACCTGTTGCTCGTGCGCCGCCATCAGGGCCGAGGTGCCGCCCTTGGAGAAGCCGGTGATGCCGATCCGGGTCCGGTCGATGCGGCCGTCGGCGCCGAGCGCCTTCAGCGCCATCAGCGCATCCCGGTTGAAGTCCTGGCCGGTAACGGCGGACTGGTCCTGTACGGTGGTCGCGACGCCGCGCGGCGTGAACGAATCGATCACCACCGCGGCCACGCCCATCGCCACGATCTCGCGGGCGAAGCGGCCCTCGCGGCCGTCGCTGACGCCGGCGCTGCCGTGGTGAATGACCAGCGCCGGCACCGGGCCTGGCGCCGCCGGCCAGTGGATCTCGGCCGTCACCTGGACCGGCTGGCCCTTCTGGCGGCTTTCGAAGGCGATGGTTTCGCGCTGCTGCGCCTGCGCCGTGCCGGCGGCCAGCAACGCCGCGAGGATCGCCGCGCCGGTCCGACGGCTCACTCGGCGGGCACCATCTTCTTCTTGCGGGCGCCGGCCCTGTTGGTCATCGGATCGAAACCTTCCAGCTCGGCAACGTCGGGCTCGTTCCAGAAGTTGAGCTCGATCATCACGCCGTCGGGGTCGTGGATGAAGACCTGCTGCAGGGGCCGCGCCGGGACCTTGCGGACCTCGAACTTGACCTTGTCCTTCTTGATCTGGTCCAGCGTGCCGCGGATGTCGGCGCAGTTGATGGCGACGTGGTCGATGGCGCCGCTGCCCTGGTCTTTTCGGCCGGTCTCGGAGACGAGATGCAGGATCGCCTTGTCGCCGGCATAGAGCCAGGCGCCGGGGAAGGGGAAGGGCGGCCGGTCGCCGTCACGCAGGCCGACATAGCGCTCGTAGAAGCGCACCGTGGCCTTCAGGTCCTTGCAGTAGATGTTCCAGTGGTCGAGCGAGAGTGCGGGCATCGGTTTCTCCCAATCTGGTCGCCGGCGAGCCTAGCCCACCCGGCCCTACTTGTCGCCGGGCTCGGCGCGCCCGCGGACGGGGTTGTGGACGACCGCCGGCACCGCGACCCGGGGGTCGGCGTAGGCCGCGCGCAGGGCGTCGGGATCGGCCTCGGGCGCGCGCGTCAGGCCGGCCAGGCGGTCGATCAGGCCGAGATCGAGCTCCGAATCGTTGGCGGTCATGACGCCCCAGACGTCCCACGGCAGCATCACCCGGTCGTTGAGCGCGGCCAGGTCGCGGATCACGTTGCTGGCGATGAACCACAGGCCGTGCATGTCGAGGATGCCGAAGTCGGCCGGGTCGGCGCGCCCCGTGCGGCAGAGCCGCCAGGCCTCGCCCGCCACCAGGAACTGGTCGCGCGGCACGTCGAGCGGGTCGAAGCCCACCTTGAACAGCGCCCGCTGATGGGCGTCGAGCTGGGCGTCGACCAGCACCCAGCGCGTCTCGGCGGCGTTCCAGTATTCGGTGACCCAGTGGTCGTAGTACTTGCCCGCCGCGAAATAGGCGCCGAAGCCGCAGCGGGCGCGGGCCGGCACGCCCTGCCCGCGCAGCATGGTGGCGTGCAGCAGGGTGAAGTGCCGGCAGACGCCGACCTGCCGCGCCGCCGGCGGGCGCGCCTTTGCGAGCGGCGCGGGATCGCGCGCCGCGATGCCCTCCAGCATGCCGTCGACGGTGCGCAGATGGGCCTCGGCATGCTGGGCGTCGGAGAGGTTTAGGCCGTAGCTTGGCGCCACGTGCTCGTGCATCAGCAGACCCTGGACGACACCGGCCAGGGCGGCGGGACCGCGCGGCAGGCCGGCGAAGGTCTTCGGGTTCATGCGAACGTCCTTTCCAGATTGTCGAGGGCGCGATTCCAGCCGATGCGGTGGTCGTCGCACGCCTTCTGGTCGAAGAACTGCTCGTGCGTCAGGGTGAGGAGGGTGCCGTCGCCATCCGGCTTGAGATCGATCGTGACCTGCGATTCCCGCTCCGGCGTCGTGCGCCACGCCCAGCTGAACACCAGCTTCCGGTTGGGCACGATCTCGCGATAGATCCCGCTCACGTCGTGCTGGTCGCCGTCGTTGCCGCGAAAGCCGACATGGAAGCGCCCGCCCACCCGGACGTCGGCCGTGGCGGTGCGCGACGCCGCATCGGCGGCGCCCCACCAGCCGATCATTTTTTCCGGGACGGTCCAGGCCTGGTAGACTTTTTCCGGCGGCGCCTTGAGGCGGCGCTTGAGGGCGAGGCTGGGCTTGCTTGCCATGAGTCGTCCTCCACGAAGGCGGCGAGGCGGTCGAGCTG
Organism: Reyranella sp.; assembly: GCA_019745575.1. GTDB lineage: Bacteria > Pseudomonadota > Alphaproteobacteria > Reyranellales > Reyranellaceae > Reyranella. The sequence goes on from JAIETA010000020.1 coordinate 7,283, forward strand.
CTCCGTCCAGTAGCGCTGGTAGCGGGCCAGCCAGTTCATCGCCTGCTCCATCGGTTCGGCCGTGAGCTGGCAGGTCACCGTGCGGCCGCTCTTGCGGCGCACGATCAGGCCGGCGTCGGACAGCACGTCGAGATGCTTCATGATGGCCGGCAGCGACACCGGGAAGGGCCGCGCCAGGTCGCTCACCGACACGCCGTCCTGCTGCGCGTCGAGGCGCGTCAGCAGGGCCCGCCGCGTCGGGTCGGCCAGGGCGGAGAAGGTGCGGTCGAGCCGCGGGCTTTGAAGGTTAACCATAGAGTTAACGGTTAGCGCGCCGCGGCGGTTCTGTCAACGCCGCCGCACCCTCAGAGCCGTTCGATCAGGGCCTGCGCCGCCGCCGGATTGCGCACCTTGGCACCGGAGATGAAATAGACGAAGGCGTCGCCCTTCTTCGCCCAGGCTTTGGCCCGCGTGGCCCATCTGTCCAGCTCGGCCGGCTTGTAACCCGTCTTCACCTTCTCCCCGGCCTGCATCAGGCGGGCGTAGGTGAAGTCGGCGGTCGGCTCGTCGATCTCGGGAAACTCCTTGTCGTGGGCATAGACGATCGCCGCCTTGTACTTTCGGCAGAGATCGTAGAAGCGCGGATCCTCAAAACTCGCGTGCCGCACTTCCAGCGCATGGCGGAGCGGCAGCCCGCCCGCCTCGCGCGGCAGCAGTTTCAGGAACGCCTCGAAGTCCTCGGGGTCGAACTTCTTGGTGCCCATGAACTGCCAGTTGATCGGCCCCAGCCGGTCCTTCAATTCGACCAGCCCCTGCGCCACGAAGCGTTGCACCGACTCGCCCGCCTCGGCCAGGACGCGCCGGTTGGTGCAGAAGCGCGACGCCTTCACCGCGAAGACGAAGCCCTCGGGCGTCTCGTCGCGCCACTTGGCCCAGCTCGCCGGCTTGAAGCTCGAATAGTAGGTGCCGTTGATCTCGATCGAAGTCAGCTGGCGGCTGGCATGTTCCAGCTCGCGCTTGTGCACGAGGCCCTCGGGATAGAACGTCCCGCGCCACGGCTCGAACGTCCAGCCGCCGATACCGACGTAGATCCTGCCTTGGGATGTCGCAACCATGCCGCCCCTTATAGCAGCCCCAGACTCCTGAAGCTCGCGGGGACCTTGCAGACGATCGCCGGGGAATCGTGGACAGAAATTGTCAGCGCGTCTCGTTGCCGCCGAGGAGGCGCACCAGCATGTGCCGGACATGATCCTGCCCGCCGAAAAACACGGCAAGCACGCGGACCTTGCGGGCTGTCGGGTCGACGTCGAACCAGTAGATCGCCCGCGCCACGGCAAGAAAGCGGACCCCCGGCAGGACATCGTCGCGCGCCGTACCCCGCAGCGGAAAGGTCGTCAGTCGATCGGCGGCCTTGCGGATGTTCATCACGCGCCGCGCGGCGTGGTCCAAGGCTTGCTCGGTGTCCTCGCCGAAGGCCAGATAGCTTTCGAACAGGTGGTCGAAGATCAGGCCGAAGTCGGCTTCGGCGTCCGCCGAGAACTCAATCGCGAACTTCACGCGCCCGGCGCTTCGCGTCGATCATCCGGGACAGACGGCCATCCATCTTTGCCGCCGACAGGAACGCGCCCGACCGCCGCTTGCCGAGAACCTCGGCCAACGCGGCCCGCTCCAGGGCCTCATCGTCCATCTTCTCGCGAAGAAGTTCCACGCCCTGCTGCAGGACGGCGCTGACGCTGGCGAAGCGGCCCGACTCGACCAGCGTCTTGGCAAAGGAATGCTGATCGTCGGTGAGCGAGATCGAGGATTTTACTGTCACAGGCCTCCCTTTCGTCCGGGTCCGGGCCAGCCAACGGTAGTACCAGGTCGTACCATCGGTCAAGAAACGAGAACGGCTGACAGGCACGGCTACAGCAGCCCCAGGCTCCTAAAACTCGCATGGCCCTTGCGGCCGATCACCAGGTGGTCGTGGATCGAAATCCCGAGCGCCCCGGCCGCCGTCTTGACCTCGCGCGTCATCTCGATGTCCTCGCGCGACGGCTTGGGATCGCCCGAGGGATGGTTGTGCACCAGGATCAGGGCCGCGGCATTGAGCGCCAGCGCCCGCTTCACCACCTCGCGGGGATAGACCGGCGTGTGGTCGATGGTGCCGCGCTGCTGCACCTCGTCGGCGATCAGCACGTTCTTGCGGTCGAGGAAGAGGATGCGGAACTGCTCGGTCTTCTCGTGCGCCAAGGCGGCGTGGCAGTAGTCGATGAGCTGCTGCCAGTTGGTCAGCACCGGCATGTCCTTGACCTTGCGCTCGGCCAGCCGCCGGCCGGTCTCGCGCATTGCTCTGAAATGGACCAGCGTGCGCTGGTCGATCTCGAACTCGCGCAGCTCGGCCGGGTCGGCCGCGAACACGTCGCCCAAGGTGCCGAACCTGTTCAGCAGCGCCTTGGCCAGCGGCTTGGTGTCGATCCGCTCGATCGAATAGAACAGCAGCAGTTCCAGGAGCTCGTAGTCGGCCAGCGCCTCCGCGCCCGCCTTCAGCACGCGCTCGCGCACCCGGCCGCGATGGCCCCAGTAGTGCGGCCGCGCCGCCTCCGCCGCCTCGCCACTGTTGTGACCGGGCACCGCCGCCGGCAGGGCCGCGAGCGCGGCGGCAATCCTGGCCGTCGGATCCTCGGCGGCAAAATCCCAGCACTGGTCGAGCCGGTTCCACGTGCCGCCGGCCTCGCGCAGGAGCGCGCGGTGGGGCAGCGTGTTGCCGCTCACCCGCCAGAGATTGTCCGATGCATTTAGGCGCAGCCCCGCGGCCAGCAGCGCGACCAGCGCCGCCTCGTCGCTTGCCGCCGGATCGGGAGCTGCGCGCCTGGCCTTGCCCATGCGGCAACGATCCGCTGCAACCGCGGCGGAAAGGCGGCTAAGCTGGGGCGATGTTCGCCGAAATCGACGCCGCCTGTGCGGCCTTCGCCGCCGCGGAGAAGCTGCCGGGCCTCGCGGCCGGCATCGTGCGGGAGGGCCGGCTGGTCCACGCGACCGCCCTCGGGCTCGCCGACCGCGAGGCCGGCCGACGGGTCGGTGGGGAGACCGCCTTCCGCATCGCCTCGATGACCAAGAACATGACGGCGCTCGGCGTGCTGGCGCTGCGCGATGCGGGCAGGCTTTCGCTCGACGCGCCGCTCAGCGCGTACGTGCCGCAATTCGCCGCCGTCCGGCCGGCCACCGCCGACAGCCCGCCGGTCGGCCTGCGCCATCTGCTGACCCACACCGCGGGCTTCGTGACCGACGATCCCTGGGGCGACCGCGTGCTGGGCATGACGCCGGCCGAGCTGGACGCCTTGATCGCCACCGGACGCCTGTTCGCCCGCCCGCCCGGTCTCGCCTTCGAATATTCCAACCTGGGCTATGCGCTCTTGGGCCGCGTGCTCACCAACGTGAGCGGCGAGCCCTACCAAACGTTCCTCCATCGCACGTTCCTGAAACCGCTCGGCATGAGCCGCACGACCTTCGATGCGCTGGACTCGGCGCGCGGCGACTATGCCTTCGGCTACCGGCTCGACGGCGAGGTCTGGTCGCGCGAGCGCATCGAACCCGACGGCGAGGTGGGCGCCATGGGCGGCCTCGCCACCACCGTGCCCGACTATGCCCGCTGGGCGGCCTTCCTGCTGTCGGCCTGGCCGGCGCGCGACGATGCCGAGGCGGGCCCGGTGCGCCGGTCGAGCGTGCGCGAGCTCGGCCTCTGGCACGCGCCGCCGTTCCCGCCCGAGATCGTCGATGGCCGGCCGGTCGACCCGCTGCCCGGCGCCTACGGCCTCGGCCTGATGACCTCGGCCGACCCCAAGCTCGGCCGCCGCCTGCATCATTCCGGCGGCCTGCCGGGCTACGGCTCGCACGTGCTGCTGCTGCCCGAGCGCGGCTGGGGAATTTTCGCCTTCGCCAACCGCACCTACGCGCCGATGTCGAAGCTGACGCCGCGTCTGGCCGAGCTGCTGCACGCCGCCGCGCCCGCGGCCGCGCCGGCAGCACCTTCGCCCTGGCTCGCGCGCGCGGTCGAGGCGGTGGCGGCGGCCTATGCCGCCGGCCG
>JAIETA010000059.1 GCA_019745575.1 Reyranella sp.
GCGATGATCCGCGAGTCGGGCAAGATGTGGGGCCCCGACGGCAAGCTGCACGACGTGATCGCCGCGATCCCCGATCGCAGCTACTCGAGGCTGTTCCAGGCCGTCATCGACGACTGCAAGGCGCATGGCGCGTTCGATCCGAAGACGATGGGCTCGGTGCCCAACGTCGGCTTGATGGCACAGCAGGCCGAAGAGTACGGCTCGCACGACAAGACCTTCGAGGTCGCAACGGGCGGAACGGTGCGCGTGGTCGCCGACGACGGCACGGTCCTGATGCAACAGAAGGTCGAGGCCGGTGACGTGTTCCGGATGTGCCAGGTGAAAGACGAGCCGATCCAGGACTGGGTCAAGCTCGGTGTGCGTCGCGCACGCCTGAGCAACACCCCGGCGGTCTTCTGGCTCGACGCCAAGCGCGCGCACGACGCGCAGTTGATCGCCAAGGTCGAGAAGTACCTCAAGAACGAGGATACAAAGGGTCTGGACATCCGCATTCTGGCGCCGGTCGAAGCCATCAAGTTCTCGCTCGACCGCATTCGCCAGGGGCTCGACACCATCTCCGTCACGGGCAACGTGCTGCGCGACTACCTGACCGATCTCTTCCCGATCATGGAGCTCGGCACGTCGGCCAAGATGCTGTCGATCGTACCGTTGCTGGCAGGTGGCGGGTTGTTCGAGACCGGCGCCGGCGGCTCGGCGCCCAAGCATGTCGAGCAGTTCCAGCATGAGGGGTATCTGCGTTGGGATTCGCTGGGCGAGTTCCTGGCGCTCGGCGCGTCGCTGGAACATCTGGCGCAGAGGACCGGAAACGAGGATGTGAAGGTCCTGGCGGAGACGCTCGACGAGGCCAACGGCAGGATCCTCGAAAACAACCGTTCGCCTGCCCGCAAGGTCGGTGAACTGGATAATCGTGGCAGCCACTTCTACCTGGCCCTGTACTGGGCCCAGGCGCTGGCCCGGCGGGACAACAGCACAGGGCTGTCGGCCCGCTTCAAGCCGCTGGCGGAAACGCTCGCGGCCAACGAGGCCAAGATCGACGCCGAGCTGATCGCCGCGCAGGGTAAGCCGGTGGATACGGGCGGCTATTATCTGCCCGATCAGGCAAAGACGTCGGCAGCGATGCGGCCGAGTGCGACGTTGAACGCTGCACTCGCTGCCCTTTGATCGTCGCGGGTGCCGACGGCTGCCGCTCCGGCTGGGTCGTTTGCCGGCGCGATGCCGACGGCAGCTTGTCCCTGCAAGTTGTAAAGGCCCTCGCTGAAGCCTGCGAGGGCCTTTCCATTCTGGCCGTCGACATGCCGATCGGCCTGCTCGATGTGCCGCGCCCAGGCGGCCGCGACTGCGAACGCGAGGCTCGCGCACTCATGCCGGGCAAGGCGAGTTCGGTGTTCTCCTCGCCCTGCCGGCCAGCGCTCGCCTGTCAGACCTATCGCGACGCCAACGCGACGAGCCGCCGCCTCGGGGCGGGGCTGAGCGCACAGGCGTTCGGCCTTGCCACAAAGCTCCGCGAGCTCGACGCCTTTCTGCGCAACCGCCCCGATCTCGCCCCTGTTTTCCACGAGGCCCACCCCGAACTCGCCTTCGCCCGCATGAACGGCGGCAAGCCAGTCCTCAGCAAGAAGAAGAGTGCGGAAGGCGAGGCAGAGCGCCGGCGCCTGCTCATTGCGCACGGCTTCGACGTGCCCGTCTTCGACGGCGCGCCGGCCAACGACGTTCTCGACAGTGTAGCGGTCTGCCGAACGGCTCTGCTCATTGGCCAAGGCTCGGCAACCTGCCTCGGCCCGGCGGGATCTCGCGATCGCCACGGGCTGCCGATGAACATTTGGTTCTAGGCTGCTCCTGCCGGATACCGGTTGGCTCGCAACGCCAGCGACCGGATGCAACCTCACAAGGCGCGCGTCAGCCTTCGCGCATCTTGCGCGCTTTGTGGGCGGCTGGCCTGGCCCAGCAGCGGTCCATCCACGCCTTTACGTTGGAGTAGCGGCCAAGGCCGTCGAACCACAACAGGCGGTAGAGCACGCCGGCCACGTTGCAGTCCGCGACAGTGAACCGGTCGGCCGCCAGCCATTGCCGGCCCTTCAGGGCGCTTTCGAGCACGGCCAGCGGCGCGTCCATGCCGGCCGCCGCCGCGTCGATCGCCTTGGCATCGCGCGGCTCGGGGGCCATGAACTTGGCGAAGCCCCAGGCCTGCGACTTCGGTTCCATCTCGTTGGCCGCCCACAGGGACCACTGGTAGCACCGCCCTGCCTCGGCCGCGTCCGCCCACTTCAGCGGCCCACCATTCTTCTCCGCGAGGTAGAGGTTGATCGCCAGCGACTCGAACAGAACCGTGCCGCCGTCGTCGAGCGTCGGCAGCTTGCGGTTCGGGTTGATGGCATGAAGGCGCGGATCGACGACCTTCATGTTTTCGAAGCCGATCTTTACCTGCTCGTACGGCAGGCCGAGCTCCTCGAGCATCCACAGATTGCGGAAGGCACGCGACTGGGCAATTCCATAAAGTTTGAGCATGCCCGTGCCTCAGACGATGCCGAGGGCGTGCCGGTAGGTATCGAGTAGCGCCTCCTGCTCGGCCCGGTCGGCGGCATCCATCTGCCGCAGCGAGACAATCTTGCGCATGGTCTTGACGTCGTAGCCGACGCCCTTGGCCTCGCTGTAGACGTCGCGAATGTCGCCGCCGATCGCCTTGCGCTCCTCCTCCAGCTTCTCAATGCGCTCGACGAAGCTCTTCAGCCGGTCGGCCGAAATCGGCCCAGCCTTGGTCTTCTTGGAAACAGCGCTTCCGTCCGGCATGTCCACAACTCCCAGGGTCCACTCCGGCGGACCATAGGAGCCGAGACCGCGTCGGCTCAATGACGCTGATGCGATGAATGACGGGGATAACGGGGAACGTCCCGCCAGGCTCAGCCGTGCTTGTGCTGGGCCTTGTCGAAAGCCTGCTTCTGGTCGCCTGAGGCCTCCTTCTGGTGCTTGGCCTTCCACTCCTCGTAGGGCATGCCGTAGACGACCTCACGGGCCTTGGGATCGGCGATCTCGATGCCCTGCTTGCCAGCCTCCTCGCGGTACCACCGCGACAGGCAGTTTCGGCAGAAGCCGGCCAAGTTCATCAGGTCGATGTTCTGAACATCGGTGCGCGCCTGCAGATGCGCGACCAGCCGGCGGAAGGCGGCGGCTTCGAGTTCGGTGCGGGTCTTGTCATCCATGGCAATCTCCTGGGCGATAAAGCCCTGTTCGGGGATATAGGCTCAGCCCACGGCGGTCGCAACGGCGGCCCGGATGGCCGGCGCCAGGCGCTGTGCCCAAGCGCGTGCCTCGCCGGGCGTTTCGATCAGATCCTGCCGGACTTCCAGCGAACAGTGCGGCAGCTTGCGCGGCCGGGCATGGGCGTTGAGCGTGTATTCGTAGGACGCACGGGCCGAATAGGGCTCGTTGTCGCCCACCGTCAGCGTGGGATCGCGCCGCAGCTCGGCCAGCAGCGGGTCCGGCAGCCGCGGATCGTCGTTCCACAGCACGCCGACGTGCCAGGGTCGCCGGAAGCCGTTCATCTCGGGCGTAAAGCTGTGCACCACTAGCAACGCAACGCGCCGCCCGCCCGCGGCCAGCCGGTCGAGATGGCGCTCGACTTCGCGGTGGTAGGGCCAGAAGCAGGCCTCAGCGCGTGAGTCGATCTGTTCCTTGGCGAGACCGCGATTGCCAGGCACATAAACGCCGTCGCTGATCTCCGGGATCGATCCTTCGCCGCCCGGCCAGCGGTTGCAGTCGATCACCAGCCTAGAATACCCCGACGCAACGAGCGGTGCGTCGAGCGACTTCGACAGCTCGATCGCGGCATCGAGCCCGCCGATGTCCCAGCCGATGTGCCGCGCCAGCTCGTCTTCGGAGATCCCGAGATCGCCCAGCGCCCGCGGAACGGTCTTGCTGGCATGGTCGCAGAGCAGAAGAAGCGGTGCCCTGCCCTTCTCGTTGTAGACGGTGAACGGCGGAGGATCGCCCGGACCGAGCAGTTGTTGCATGGCGCCCCTATAGTGCGAAGATCGCTCAAATGAAAGATGCCGACGCCCGCGCCCTGCTGCGCGACCTGTTCGATGCTGCCTTGGCCGCCGCACGCCCTGCCACCTGCCTCGCGCCCTACATCGCCAAGCTGCAACCACCCAATGGCCGCACGATCGTGATAGGGGCCGGCAAAGCGAGTGCGGCGATGGCGCGTGCTTTGGAAGATCAGTGGCCGCACCCGCTTGAAGGCCTCGTCGTCACCCGCTACGGCTATGGCGAGGTCTGCAAGCGCCTGGAAATCGTCGAGGCGGCACACCCGGTGCCCGACGAAAAGGGCCGCGCGGCCGCCGGCCGTATCCTGGAAAAGGTGAAAGGCCTCACCGCCGACGATCTGGTGCTCTGCCTCATCTCCGGCGGCGCCTCGTCGCTGCTGGCGCTACCCGCCCCCGGTCTCTCGCTCGCAGACAAGCAGGAAGTGAATCGCGGGCTTCTCAAGTCGGGCGCCCACATCGGCGAGATGAACGCGGTGCGCAAACACCTCTCGGCCATCAAGGGCGGACGGTTGGCAGTCGCGGCACAGCCGGCGCGCGTACTGTCATGGCTGATCTCCGATGTGCCCAACGACGATCCCGGCGTGATCGGCTCCGGCCCGACCGTGCCCGACCGCACGACCTTTGCCGAGGCGCTGGCAGTGCTGGCCAAGTACGGTATCGACCCACCCGCCGCCGTGCGTGTCCATCTCGAAGCCGGCGCCGCCGGCCGGATCGAGGAGACGCCCAAGCCCGCCGATCCGCGGCTGCGGCGCGTCGAGACGATCGTGGTGGCCACACCTAAGCGGTCGCTCGACGCGGCGGCGGCGGTGGCGCGTTCGCGCGGCTGCGCGGTGGTGATGCTGGGCGACAATCTCGAAGGCGAGGCGCGCGAACTGGGCGCGGCGCACGCTCGGCGCGCCCTCGACCTCGTCAAAAGCGTCAAAAAGCCAACGGTCATCCTCTCCGGTGGCGAGACGACGGTGACGGTGCGCGGCAGAGGCCGCGGCGGTCGCAACGTCGAATACCTGCTGGGCAAGGCGATCGAGGCGAACGGCGCGCCGCAGATCTGGGGCCTCGCCGCCGACACCGACGGCGTCGACGGCGCCGAGGAGATCGCCGGCGCGGTCTTCACCCCTGATTCGCTGGCGCGCGCCCTTGCCAAGGGCCACGATGCGAAAGCCATGTTGAGTGACAACGACGGCCACAGCTTCTTCGAGAGCCTGGGCGACAGCCTTGTCACCGGGCCGACCCGCACCAACGTCAATGACTTCCGTGCCACCCTGATCGTGCCGAGCAGATGACGATCTACACGGGCTCCTGCCACTGCGGCGGCATCGCCATCCGCCTCGACTCGGAGAAGAAACCCGAAGAGATGCGGATCGGCCGCTGCGCCTGCAGCTTCTGCCGCCGCCACGGGGCGCGGACCATGGGCGACCCGGCGGGATCGGTCGAGTTCCGCTGCCGGCCCGGCCGTCTCTCGCGGTACCGCTTCGGCCTCGGCATCACCGACTACCTTCTGTGCAACGGATGTGGCGCCTATGTCGGCGCGGTCATGGCCGACGAGGGCCGGTCCATCGGCATCGTCAACGTCAATGCCCTCGATGTTCGCGACACGTTCGATCCGGCGCCTGCACTGCACCATTACGATGGCGAGGACGAGGCCCGGCGGCGCAGTCGCCGCCGAAAGTTCTGGAAGAAGGCGACCGTGATCGCCTAACGTCTGCTCATGGCTGTACTCGGAGTGATTGCCGACGACTTCACCGGCGCGACCGACATCGCGGGCATGCTGGTCAAGGGCGGCATGCGCACGATCCAGACGATCGGCGTGCCAGCCGGAGGGACGATTCCCGGTGACGTCGATGCCGTGGTCGTAGCGCTCAAGACGCGCTCTATTCCGGCCAAGGAAGCCGTCGCCCAGTCACTCGATGCGTTGACGGCACTGCAGAGCGCGGGCTGCGTCCGCTTCTTCTTCAAGTATTGCTCGACCTTCGATTCGACCGATTCCGGCAACATCGGCCCGGTCGGCGACGCGCTTCTCGACGCGCTCCAGGCCAGGCAGGCGATCTATTGCCCGGCCTTTCCCGAGAACGGCCGGACCATCTTCTTCGGCCATCTGTTCGTGGGCGACGTGCTGCTGTCGGACTCGCACATGCGCCACCATCCCCTGACGCCGATGACGGACGCCAGCCTGGTGCGCGTTCTGGCGCGCCAGACGAAACATAAAGTCGGGCTGGTGCCTCTGAAGCAGGTGCAGTCCGGTTCCGCGTCGATGCGGGCCGCGCTCGACAGGCTTGCGACCGAGGACGTGCGCCACGTCGTCGTCGATGCCGTGGCCGACATAGATCTCGGCATCATCGGCGAGGCTGTGGGCGACGACCTGCTGGTCACCGGCGGCTCGGGCGTCGCGCTCGGCCTGCCGGCCGCCTACCGGCGCCGCGGCCTCGTTCAACACAAGGCCGATGCGGGCACCCTGCCCAGGGTTGCCGGCGCCTCGGCCGTCCTCGCCGGCTCGTGTTCGGCGGCGACGCTCGGCCAGATCGCGGCTTTCAAAGGCCCGCAGCTCGCCCTCGATACCGATGCCATCTGCCGCGGCGAGCCAGTTGGCGAGAAGGCCCTCGCCTGGGCAAAGGACAGGCTCGGCAACGGACCCATCCTGCTTTCCGCCAGCGACAGGCCCGAGGCCGTCAAGGCGTTGCAGGCGAAGTACGGCGTCGAGAAGTCGAGCCAGGCGATCGAGAAGACGATGGCGGCGCTGGCCCGAGGGCTGGTGGCTTCGGGCGTCGCCCGCCTGGTCGTCGCCGGCGGCGAGACCTCCGGCGCGGTCGTCGGCGCCCTCGACGTGACGGCCCTGCGCATCGGGCCGGAGATCGATCCCGGCGTGCCGTGGACCGCGTCGGTCGGAGACAAGCCGCTGCTGCTGGCGCTGAAATCGGGAAACTTCGGCGCGCCCGACTTCTTCACCAAGGCTTTCGACCGGCTATGAGCACCAAGGAATCGAAAGCCCGCGACGAAATCTGCGCGCTCGGCGCCAAGCTCGCCGCCCGCGGTCTCTGTCCGGGCACCTCGGGCAACATCAGCGTGCGGATCGACGACGGTTGGCTGATGAGCCCGACAAATTCGTCGCTGGGAGACCTCACCCCGGGGCAACTGTCGAAACTCGATCTCTCCGGCAAGCACGTGGCCGGCGACCCGCCGACCAAGGAAGCGCTGCTGCACCGCTCGGTCTATGACGTACGCCCCAAGGATCGCGCCATCGTGCATCTGCATTGCACGCATGCCGTGGCCATCTCCTGCCTCGATCCTTCCTGCCACCACAGTGCCGAGAGCACCCTGCCGGCGATCACGCCCTACTTCGTGATGCGCGTCGGAAAGCTGCCGCTGGTGCCCTACTTCAAGCCGGGAGATGCGAAGCTCGCCGACGCGATCCGCGACTATGCGACGGGCCATCGTGCCGTCCTGCTCGCCAACCATGGCCCGGTGGTGGCCGGCACGTCGCTGTCGGCCGCCGCCGCCTCGATCGAGGAGCTGGAGGAGACCGCCAAGCTTCATCTCCTCCTGCAGGGCCTCAAGACGCGCACGCTGTCCGACTTCCAGGTGCGCGAGATCGAAGAAGCCTTCCCTTCCTGAATGGAACAGACATGCCCAAGCTCGCCGCAAATCTGTCGTGGATCTATCAGGAGGAGCCGTTTCTGAAGCGGTTCGGCGCCGCCGCGGCGCATGGTTTCAAGGCCGTGGAAATCCTGTTCCCCTACGAGGCGTCCGCAGCCGAGATCGCGGCCGAACTCAAGAAGCACAAGCTCACACAGGCGCTGTTCAATCTGCCGCCGGGCGATGCCAGCAAAGGCGAGCGTGGGCTGGCCGCCCTGCCCGGCCGCGAGGCCGAATTTGCCGCCGCGCTCGAAAAGGCGCTCGACTACGCCCGTGCGCTGGATTGCCGGACGCTGCACGTCATGTCGGGCATGATCGCGCCGGGCGCCGACGCCAACGCCATGCACCGCACCTTCGTCTCCAACCTCAAGATGGCCTGCGACCGCACTGCCAAGAGCGATCTCACTCTGGTGTTGGAACCGATCAATCATCGCGACATTCCCGGCTACTTCACCAACACCACCGATCAGGTGAAGCGGATCATCGACGAGGTCGGCGCGCCGCACCTCCGGCTGCAACTCGACCTCTACCATATGCAGGTGACCGAAGGAGACCTGCAGAAGCGCACCGAGCGCCTGTTCCCCATCACCGCCCATGTGCAGATTGCCGGCAACCCGGATCGCAACGAGCCGGACATCGGCGAGGCGAACCATCTCTACCTGCTCGATGTGCTCGACCGTCTCGGCTACCAGGGCTATGTCGGCCTGGAATACAAACCCAGGACCACGACCGGTGCCGGCCTCGGCTGGGCGGCAAAGTACGGCATCAAGGCCTGATCGATGGCGGACAAGAACACGCCGGTCGTCGCCTTCATCGGACTGGGCTCGATGGGCCTCGGGATGGCGAGGAACCTGCTCAAGCACGGCCACAAGGTGATCGGTGTCGATCCCAGCGCGGCCGCGCGCGACACCTTCGCCGCGTCCGGCGGCACGACCGCCGCCACGCCGGCTGAAGCTGCCAAGCTAGCGGACGTGGTGATCGTTGCCGTCGTGAACGCCCAGCAGGTCGAGACGGTGCTCTATGGTGCGGGCGGTGCCGTGGCGGCGCTCCGCAAGGCTGGCCTGGTCATGCAGTGCGCCACCGTACCGCCCGCCTTCGCCCGCGCGCTGGGCGAGCGGCTGGCCGCAAGCGGCCACATGCTTCTCGACGCGCCGATGTCGGGCGGCCGCGCCCGCGCCGAGTCAGGAGAACTCACCTTCATGGCCTCCGGCGCGCCGCAGGCCTTCGCGACCGCCGAGTCGATCCTGTCGGCGACTTCGGCAAAAGTGTTTCGCCTGGGCGACTCGGCCGGCATCGGGTCGCTGGTGAAGACGGTCAACCAGCTGCTGGCCGGCGTCCATATCGCCACCGCCGCCGAAGCCATGGCGCTCGCCGCCAAGGCCGGCGCCGACACGCGCGCCGTCTACGAGGTGATCTCCGCCAGCGCCGGCAATTCCTGGATGTTCGGCAACCGGGTGCCGCACATGCTGGACGACGATTTCTCGCCGCTGTCGGCGGTCGAGATCTTCGTGAAAGACCTCGGCCTGGTCCTGGACACCGGCCACGAACATCGCCTGCCGCTGCCCATGGCCGCCGCCGCGCACCAACTCTTCATTGCCGCATCGGGGGCCGGCTGGGGCCGCCTGGATGACGCCGCCGTGGTAAAAGTCTACGAACAGGCGGGCGACTTCAAAGTGTCATCGCCGAAGAAGTAGACAGGACCCGATGCGCCGCCAGCGTTTTACGAAGATCGTCGCCACCCTCGGGCCCGCCAGTTCGACGCCCGAGCGGCTGCGCGACCTGTTCGAGGCGGGCGCCGATGTCTTCCGCCTCAACTTCAGCCACGGCGCGCCGGAGGACCACCGCAAGCGGGTCGATCAGCTGCGCGCCCTGGAGAAGAAGTACGATCATCCGATCGCCATCCTGATGGACCTGCAGGGCCCGAAACTCCGTCTCGGCACCTTCGCCAAGGGACCGATGGCATTGACCAGGGGCCAGAAGCTGCGTTTCGACATGGACGCGCGGCCGGCCACGGCGAAGCGGATCCCCCTGCTGCATCCCGAGATCTTCAAGGCCGCCAAGCCCGGCGGACTGCTGCTGATCGACGACGGCAAGGTCCGGCTAAGGATCATCGCCCACGACACGGACACGATCGACGCCGAGGTCGAGGTCGCCGGCACGATCAGCGACCGCAAGGGCGTGAACCTGCCCAACCTCGTGCTGCCGCTGTCGCCGATCACGGCCAAGGACCGCAAGGACCTCGACTTCGGCCTGTCGCTGGGCGTCGACTGGGTGGCGCTGTCCTTCGTCCAGCACGCCCGCGACATCGCCGAACTGAAGAAGCTCGTGGCCGGCCGAGCCGCGGTGATGGCCAAGCTCGAGAAGCCGGCCGCGATCGATCATCTCGACGAGATCATCGAGCAGAGCGACGGCATCATGGTGGCGCGCGGCGATCTCGGCGTGGAAATGCCGCCCGAAGCCGTGCCGCCGCTGCAGAAGCGCATCCTCGCCGCCTGCCGTGTGGCCGGAAAACCCGCCATCGTGGCAACCCAGATGCTCGATTCGATGGTCCATGCGCCGACGCCCACGCGCGCCGAGGCATCGGACGTCGCGACCGCCGTCTACGACGGCACCGACGCCGTCATGCTCTCCGCCGAATCGGCCTCCGGCGACTATCCCGTCGAAGCAGTCACCATCATGGACCGCATCATCCGCGCCGCCGAGGGCGATCCGCTCTATCGCCGCCTGATGGATGCCAGTCGTCACGAGCCCGAGGCCACGACCGCCGACGCCATCAGCGCCGCAGCCCGGCAGTGCGCCCACACGCTGTCGGCGGCGGCCATCGTCACCTACACCAACACCGGCTCGACCACGCTGCGCGCCGCGCGCGAACGGCCGGACGTGCGCATCCTCTGCCTGACGCCCAACCTCAACACCGCGCGGCGCATGACGTTGGCCTGGGGCGTCCATCCGGTGCATGGCGAGGACGCGCATAATTTCGCCGATATGGTGCAGCGCGCCGTGCGGGTGGCGCGCAAGGAGCAGCTCGCCCAGGAGGGCCAGCGCCTGGTGATCACCGCCGGCGTGCCCTTCGGCACCCCCGGCGCGACCAACATCCTGCGCATCGCCTACGTCTGACGCCGCCCCGGGATGCCCAGGGGATGATCGGGCCCGGCGGCCGTGCTGTTGCCGAGATCGACGTCCTACTGGCCTCGGGCGCCGCGGGAGCGGCCTGACGGGGGCCGCCTGACCGTCGGGCAGCGGCACACGAAATGTGCTGTTGCTCTGCCGCCAGGTGTCCCTGAGCCTGTGCCGCGACCGGCCGATTCGCGAGCCATCTCAAGCGGTTGCATCAGCCCCGCCGAACAACACCGCACGCCTTTTCGATCGCGGCCCGAATCGCGGGACTGTCGCACACGTCGGCCGGCTCGCGCGCCCGGTGTCACACCAAAAGGTGTCACACCAAGTTGAGACAAATGTTGTGACACAGGCCGAGCGCCCACCTGTGCCCTCGCGGGAATCTGACCCTGCAGCCCCACCTCGGGCGGCCGCAGACGACTGTCACAACCAGGCTTTGGGATGCGTTGTCCGCATCGCGGTCCACCCACTTGCCGGACAGTCGTCGGCGGGGATGTCCTTATGCTTGCTACTCACGGCTCAGTGCCCGGTACTCGGTGCTCCGTACTCGGCAAAGACCGCGGGACCTCCCCTGGGCCTCGCAGGCGTTGACCCGGCGGGCGCGCCGGGCGGGTATGGCCAAACAAAAGGCCGGCGCGGTTGGCGCCAGCCTG
>JAIETA010000232.1 GCA_019745575.1 Reyranella sp.
TCTCGCTGCTTTGCCCTACGGGCAAAGCAGCGAGACGGCGCCCTACTGATTCATCGAGCTGAAGAAGTCGTTGTTGGTCTTGGCGGTGCGCAGCTTGTCGAGCAGGAACTCGATCGCGTCGACGGCGCCCATCGGCATCAGGATGCGGCGCAACACCCACATCTTGCTGAGCGTCGCGCGGTCGACCAGCAGCTCTTCCTTGCGGGTGCCCGACTTGGTGATGTCGATCGCCGGGAAGGTGCGCTTGTCGGAGACCTTGCGGTCGAGAATGATTTCCGAGTTGCCGGTGCCCTTGAACTCCTCGAAGATCACCTCGTCCATGCGGCTGCCGGTGTCGATCAGCGCGGTCGCTATGATGGTGAGCGAGCCGCCTTCCTCGATATTGCGCGCCGCGCCGAAGAAGCGCTTGGGCCGCTGCAGGGCGTTGGCATCGACACCGCCGGTCAGCACCTTGCCCGAACTCGGCACGACGGTGTTGTAGGCGCGACCCAGCCTTGTGATGGAATCCAGCAGGATCACCACGTCCTTCTTGTGCTCGACCAAGCGCTTGGCCTTCTCGATCACCATTTCCGCGACAGCGACGTGACGGCTGGCCGGCTCGTCGAAGGTCGAGCTCACGACCTCACCCTTTACCGTGCGCTGCATGTCGGTCACTTCCTCGGGCCGCTCGTCGACGAGCAGCACCATGAGGAAGACCTCCGGATTGTTGGCCGTGATGGCGTGCGCGATGTTCTGCAGCAGCACCGTCTTGCCGGTGCGCGGCGGCGACACGATCAGCGCGCGCTGGCCCTTGCCGATCGGCGCGATCAGGTCGATCACGCGGGTCGAGATGTCGAGCTGCTGCTGCGGCGAGGAACTCGCCTTCTTGGTGAGCGTGCCGGTAGTGCGGCGCGAGCTGACGCGGCCCGACGAGGTGGCGCGGGCGCCGCCCTCTTCTTCCTTGACGGCCGGCGCCATGACGGCGGCGCCGCCTTCCATCTCGAGCTTCAGCTTCTCGTCGGGATAGAGCGGCGTCAGGCTGTCGAAGTTGATGCGGTGGCGCAGCGCCTCCGGGTCGTCGAAGTTGATCTTGTTGATCTGCACCATGGCGAAGTAGCGCTCGCCGTCCTTGGGCGCGCGAATCTCGCCTTCGACCGTGTCGCCGGTGCGCAGGCCGAAGCGGCGCACTTGCGTGGGGCTGATGTAGATGTCGTCGGCGCCCGGCAGGTAGTTGGCTTCCATCGAGCGCAGGTAGCCGAAGCCGTCGGGCAGCACCTCGATGGTGCCGACACCGAAAATGGCCTGGTCGGCCGCCGCCAGCTTCTGGAGGATGGCGAACATCAGCTCCTGGCGCCGCATCATGGCCGCGCCCTCGACACCCTGCTCTTCGGCGAAGGCGAGGAGTTCGGGGGGCTTTTTCTTCTTGAGGTCCTGTAGATTCATGGGTCTTCGATCCGAGGTGGGAAATGACGCACGCGCCAAGACCGCCGGGAGCGGTCACGATAAAAAAGCGCTGTGTCGTCCTTGGGTGGGCCCCGTCGATCACCGCCGGGGAGGCGGCGCCAAGGGCCCTAGGTCGAAACTATATAGGGACGCAGCCTCGTCCTGTCAAAGGGTCGGCGACTGGCCGGTCACGAGTCCTCTTCGGCCAACATCTCGGCGTAGCGGAAGATTTCGGTGTGGTCCGCGCCGGGCCCCAGCCGGCCGTCGGCCGCCGTCCAGTAACCCATCGCCTGCTGCAGCATCGGCATGTTGAGCCGCAGGTGACGGGCGACGTCGCCCGCCGTGCGCAGGTCCTTGGCCATCAGGCTGGTGGTGAAGCCCGAGGCGAAGCTACGCGAGACCACGAACTGGCGACCCTTGACCTCGGTAGCGTTGCTCTTGCCGGTCGAGCTGTTGAACACGTCGACCATGGTACCCGGGTCGAGCCCGAACGCCTCGCCGACCACCAGCGCCTCGCACATCGCGACCAGGCCCGAGGCCGAGAGGAAGTTGTTCAACGCTTTCAGCGCATGGCCCGCCCCGGCCGGCCCGCAGTGGGTGATCGTCCTGCCCATCGCGGCAAGCACCGGCTGCGCCCGTTCGAGATCGGCGACGGCGCCGCCCACCATGATGGCAAGCGACCCGTCGACCGCGCGCTTGACGCCACCGGAAACCGGCGCGTCGAGCAGCGCCACGCCGAACGCCGCCAGGTCGCGCGCCAGCTGCTGCGTGTCGACGGGATTGGATGAGCTCATGTCGAGGACCAGCGCGCCGGCCGGCAGGCCCTCGCGCGCGGCGTCGCGACCTTCTAGCAACGCCTGCCGCACCACCTTGCCGTCGGGCAGCATGGTGATGAGCGCGTCAGCGCCTTCGGCCGCCGCCTTGGCCGAGGCGGTGGCCAGCGCCGTCGGATGGGCGCCGACGAAGTCCGACACCGCCTTCTGCGACACGTCGAACACGCGCAGCCTGAAGCCCGCGCCAGCAAGGCGCGCGGCCATCGGCCGGCCCATCTTGCCGAGTCCGAGAAAGGCGATGGTGGCGGGAGGAACAAGTACGGTCATGAATTGCCTTCGGCGGTGAGGTCGTACTCATAGAACGGCAGCAGCCGCCCGGGAATGGCGTCGGACGGCGCGTTTCGCAGGAAGCGGGCGCCCATGCGCTCATAGAACGGCGCGGCGTTGGGATCGGCGAGGATGGTCATCCGCCGTGCGCCGAGCCCGCGCGCCAGATCGGTGGCGGCAGCGAACAGCGCGCGGCCAGCGCCCGAGCCGATCGCCGGCGGATCGACGAACATCGCGTCGAGATCGACCGTCTCGCCCTCGCCCATCACAGCGGCCATACCGAGCGGCCGATCGTCCTCGTCGGCCGCCGCCAGTACGCGGCCGGCGGCGATGTCGCTCTCGTGCACTTCGAGCGTGCGGGCGCTGAGACGCATGAACTCTGCGTCATAGCCCCAATGCGCCTTCGAGCGGAGGCAAAGCGCGGTGAGGCTCGCCGCCTCACCTGCCCGGGCCGGCCGAACAGCGACCATCGCTCAGATGCCGCGTTCCTTGAACACGTCGCGCGCCGTCTTGAAGGCGTCGAGGCTCGCCGGAATGCCGCAGTAGATCGCGACCTGGAGAAAGATCTCCTTGATCTCGTCCTTACTGAGGCCGTTGTTCAGTGCGCCGTTGATATGGAGCTTCAGCTCGGGGCCGCGGTTCAGCGCCGCCAGCATCGCGAGGTTCAGCATGGAGCGGGACTTCTTCGAGAGGCCCGGCCGCGTCCAGGCATAGCCCCAGCAGTACTCGGTGGTGATGTCCTGGAAGGCCATCATGAACTCGTCGTTGGCGGCGCCGGCCAGCGAGTTGTCGACATAGGCCGCCCCGAGCACGGCTTTGCGGACCTTCATGCCCTCGTCGTAAAGCTTCTTGTTGCGCGGATTGGGCCGCGCCTTCTTCGCCTTGGCTTTGGCCTTGGCCATGTCCTGTTTCCTCCTGGTCGATGAATGGGTAAGGCACGCCGGCGCGAAGCAGCCTACGCCGGCGGGCCGCCGGTCAGGCGGTGACGGGCCCCGCCTGCGGGTCTTCGGGAACGTTCAGCCCCCTGCTGCGGGCCTGCCGGCACAGATCCTCGATGGTGATGCCGTCGAGTTGCGCCATCATGCTTTCACGCAACGTCTCCCACATCGGCCATACCACCTCGTGGGCGAGCGGCGAGCCGACCGACGGATCGCGCGGCTCGGTTTCGGCCTCGAGTTTGCGCACGACGCGCACGACCTCGCCCAGCGTGATCTGTCTTCGGTCGCGGCCGAGGCGATAGCCGCCGCGCGGCCCGCGCTTGCCCGCCAGGATGCCGGCGCGCACCAGATGCTGCAGGACCTGCTCGAGGTAGCGTTTGGGGATGCGCTGGCGTTCGGTGATGTCGCCGCTGCGCACCGGATTTTCGCCGACGTGGAACGCCACATCGAGCACCGCCTCGAGAGCGAACATGGTCTTCTTGCTGAGCCGCGGCATCCCCGGTTTCCTTTCAGGCCGTCCGCACCGACCCGGTGGTCACGCCCGTCGATCCGAAGCCGCCGGCACCGCGGGCAGTCCGGTCGAGTTCGCCGACCTCGCGCCAGACCGCCCGGGCATGTCGGGCGACCACCAGTTGTGCAATTCGCATGCCGCGCGTGATCCTGAACGGCTCGCGGCCGAGATTGACCAGGATCACGCCGACCTCGCCGCGATAGTCGGCGTCGATCGTGCCGGGCGCGTTGGCCACGGTGATGCCGTGCTTGGCCGCCAGTCCCGATCGCGGCCGAACCTGGGCCTCGAAGCCCACCGGCAGCGCCAGCGCGATTCCCGTCGGCACGATCCGCCGTTCAAGCGGCCCGAGTTCGATGTCGTCGGCGATGGCGGCCAGAAGGTCGGCGCCGGCCGCCGCCGCCGTGGCGTAGTCGGGCAGCGCGAGGTCGTGTCCGTGGGCCAGCCGCACCACCTCGACCTCGACGCTTTCGACACCGTTCATCCGTCCCTCATTCCGCCGCTTCGGCTGATCGCGGCCGTCCGAGATGGAGCGCTATGCGCGCTGCCAGGCGGTCAGCGACGTCGCCCTTGGCGAGCGTCGGCCACGCCTCCACACCTTCGGCGCTGACCAGGTGAACCGTGTTGCGCTCGCCGCCGAACGTGCCGGTGGCCGGCGACACGTCATTGGCGACGATCCAGTCGCAGCCCTTGCGGCTGCGCTTGGCAATCGCGTTGGCCACCAGGTCCTCGGTCTCGGCGGCGAAGCCCACGACCAGCGCCGGCCGCCCCGGGCCGGGCTTGGACAGGGTCGCCAGAATGTCGGGGTTGGGCGTGAGCTCGATGGCGGGCGGTTGCGTTCCCGTCTTCTTCTTGATCTTGGCGCCGGCGGGCTTGGCGGCCTTCCAGTCGGCGACCGCCGCAGCGCACACCGCGACATCGACCCGGCCGGCGGCCAGGCAGGCCGCCAGCATCTGATCGGCCGACTCGACGTGAACGGTGCGCAGGCCGGCCGGATCGCCCACGGCGACCGGACCGCTCACCAGCGTGACCTCCGCCCCCAGACGCGCCAGCGCGGCGGCGATGGCGTGGCCCTGCTTGCCGGAGGAGTGATTGGAGATGTAGCGGACCGGATCGATCGCCTCGCGCGTCGGGCCGCTGGTGACCAGCGCCCGCTTGCCGGCGAGCGGCCGTTGCGTCGCCACCAGCATCGACTCGACAGCGGCGACGATCTCGGCCGGCTCGGACATGCGGCCAGGACCATGCTCGTTGCAGGCCATGGCGCCGTCGTTGGGCCCGACGAAGGTGACGCCGCGCTTCTTCAGGATCTCGACGTTGGCAACCGTCGCGGCATGGGTCCACATGCGGACGTTCATGGCCGGGGCGGCAAGCACCGGTTTGTCGGTCGCCAGCAACACGGTGGCGGCAAGATCGTCGGCCAGGCCGGCCGCCATGCGCGCCAGAATGTTGGCAGTGGCCGGCGCCACGACCAGCAGGTCGGCGTCGCGCGAGAGCTGGATGTGGCCCATCTCGCTCTCGTCGGTCAGCGAGAACATGTCGCCGTAGACGCGATCTTCCGACAGGGCCTGCAGCGACAGCGGCGTCACGAACCGCGCGCCGGCATCGGTGAGCACACAACGCACGGCGGCGCCGCGCTCACGCAGCCGCCGGATCAGCTCAAGCGACTTGAAGGCCGCAATGCCGCCCGCGACGATCAGCAGGATGCGCTTGCCGTGCAACATGGCGATTACAGTATCACAACAGGCGGCTGGCGAAAGTATGGAGCCCCATGAGTAGCAGCGCGCCGAACACGGCCAGCCGGAACTGCTCGACCGACAGCCGGTCGCGGATGCGCTGGCCCAGCCACATGCCGGCCAGCGCCGGCAGCACGGCGGCACCGGAGACGATGGCGCGCGGCCCGTCGAGCAGGCCGAAATTGAGCAGCGATACCGTGAGGGTGAGCGACGTGGCGCAGAGCACGATCCCCAGGGTCTGCACGACCTCCGCCGGCTTGACATCGAGGGACTGCAGATAGGGCATCAGAGGGATGATGGGCACGCCCACCAGGCCGGCCACGAAGCCCGAGGTAACGCCGATGACCGGCGCCAGCGGCCGCTCGAGATCGGGGGCAAGGCGCGGACGGATACGCAAAAGGCCCATGCCGCCGTAGACGATCAGCACGCCGCCCAGGACCAGAAACGCCCAGTTCGGCCCTTTCTGGCCGATCAGCCACATGGTGACGTAGAGCGAGATCGCGAGTGGCACGATCAGCGGCCAGTGACGGCGCACGATCAGCCGGAACCGGCCGCCGACCGCAGCCTGCCAGATGTTGGTGAAGATGGTGGGCAAGGCGATCAGCGCGATCGCCTCGGTGAGCGGCATGACCAGCGTGGTGAGCGCGATGGTGATGGTCGGCAGCCCCAGCCCGACCAGGCCCTTGATGGCGCCGGCGAGCAGGAAAACCGCAAGGCCGAAGATGATGTCCTGGGTCTCCATCCCCTAGCGCCACCACGCGACGATGGCGGCGATCAGCGCCAGCACCGCCACGACCTCGGCAAAGCCCAGGCGCGGCCAGGCGCGGCCCGAAGCCGGCAGCGGCGGCGCGGCGGCCCGTTCGGCGAGGCGGCGTTCGTGCTCGACCACGAGATGCAGGCTGTCGACCAGGCGGGGCAGCCGCCGGATCGCCTGGACAATATCCTCGGCGGCGCGTCCCATGGTGGCGCGCGGACCGAAATGGGTGCGCATCCACTCTTCAATCAATGGGCGCGCCAGTTCCCAGATGTTGACCTTGGGGTTGAGCCGGGTACCCATGCCCTCGGCCATCAGCATGGTCTTCTGCAGCAGCAGGAGCTGCGGTTGCACGGCCATCTCGAACTGCTCGGTGACGCGCAGGAGTTGGGCCAGCAGACGCGCGATGGAAATCTCGTGGCTGGGCTTGCCGAAGATCGGCTCGCCGATCGAGCGGCAGGCCTGGGCGAACATTTCCAGAGACTGGTCGGGCGGCACGTAGCCGGCGCGGAACTGGACTTCGGCCACCGCGCGGTAGTCGCGCCGCAGGAAGGCGACCAGCAGCTCGGCAAGATAGCCTCGGGTGTCCTCGTCGATGCGGCCCATGATGCCGAAATCGACCGGCACGATGCGGCCTTCGCGGTCGACGAAGGCGTTGCCGCCGTGCATGTCGGCATGGAAGAAGCCGTCGCGGAACACCTGGTAGAAGAACGCTTCGGCGCACACCTTCATGACGACGTCGGGGTCGTGGCCGGCCGCCACGATGGCGTCGCGATCGCCGATCGGGATGCCGTCGATCCGCTCCAGCGTCAGCACGCGCGCGGCCGTACGGTCCCAGTCGATGGTGGGCGCGCGATAGCCCGGATCATCGGCGAAATTCAGGCCCAACTCCTCGGCTGCCGCCGCCTCCATACGCAGGTCCATTTCGACCCGCACCACATCGGCGAAGGCGCGCACCGAATCCACCGGCTTGAGGCGGCGAAAGCGCGGCTGCGTGCGCTCGACCAGTTCGGCCATCCAATAGAAGAGGTCGAGGTCGCGCTCGAAGGCCTTTTCGATGCCCGGCCGCAGCACCTTGACCGCGACGGCGCGGCCGTCGGTGGTGACGGCGAAATGCACCTGGGCGATCGAGGCGGCGGCGACCGGCTCGTCCTCGAAGCTGGTGAACATCGCGTCCAGCGGCTGGCCGAGTTCGTCCTCCACGATGCGCCGGGCTTCGGCGCCGGAAAAGGCCGGGAGATGGTCCTGCAGGCGACCGAGGTCGGCCGCGACCCCTTCGCTCAGCAGATCGGCCCGGGTCGACAGGGCCTGGCCGAGCTTGATAAAGGACGGGCCCATTTCCTGCAGCGCCGCAGCCAGCCGCTCGCCCGGCCGCCGCGAATCGCGGCGGCGGGCGAACAGCCGCGCCCAGGCGATCATGGCCGGCGCGATGCCCAGCGTTTCCAGCGGGAACAGGGCGTCGTGCCGGGCGAAGCTCAGCGCCATGCGCAGCAGGCGCCAGCTGTTGCGAAGGGCGCGCAGCATCTAGATGCGCCAGCCGCTGTGCAGCGCCACGACGCCCAGCGTCATGTCGCGCCAGGTGACATTGACGAACCCCGCCTTGCGCAGGCGGGCGGCCAGGTCGCGCTGCGGCGGGAAACGCCGGATGCTCTCGTGCAGGTAGCGATAGGACTCGGCATCGCGGGCGACGAGCCGGCCGAAGAACGGCAGGGCGCGCTCGGAGTAGGCGTCGTAGAGGCGGCCGAGCGGCGCCGACGTCACCTTGCTGAACTCCAGGCAGTAGAAGCGGCCACCGGGCCTGAGAACGCGATGCGCCTCCCCGAGCGCCTTGTCAATGTCGGTGACGTTGCGCAGTCCGAAGGCGATCGTATAGCCGTCGAACGACCGGTCGGGAAACGGCAGCGCCTCGGCGTCGCCGGTCGTCCAGGCGAGGCCATCCAGCAACCCGCGGTCGACCGCGCGATCTCGGCCGACCGACAGCATGGCCGGGTTGATGTCGCACACGGTCACATCGGCGCGCCCGCCGCCCGTGGCGCCAATCTGTCGGGCCAGGAGGCGGAAGGCGATGTCGCCGGTGCCGCCCGCCACGTCGAGGAACCTTTCACCCGGCCGCGGGTTCGCCACGTCGACCAGGGCATTCTTCCACAGCCGGTGGACGCCGCCCGACATCAGGTCGTTCATCAGGTCGTAGCGCGGGGCGACGCTGGCGAACACCTGGCGCACCAGGCCGGCCTTCTCCGACGCCGGGACGTCGCGAAAGCCGAACGACGCCTGCGCCGGACGGACCGACGCGCTAGGATCGTGCTCAGTCATGAGCCGCAACTTAGAGGAACCGCCATGCTGCTGAAAGAGCGGGTGATCCTGATCACCAATGTCGAGAAGTTCGCCGGCCACGGCACGACGCAGGTGGCGCTGGCGCAAGGCGCCACGGTGCTGGCACACGACCCGACGTTCGAGGCGCCGAGTGCCCGCCGCAAGTATGAGGCGCAGTTCCAGGGCGCCCATGCCCTGTCGGCCACCGACCCGGCCACGATGGTCGAGCTGGCGCTCAAGCGCCATGGGCACATCGACGCGCTGGTCAACAACGATGCCTACCCGGCATTGCGGGCGCCGCTCGGCGAAGCCCGCCTGGAGGACTACCGCGCTGCGCTGGAGGCCATGGCCGTGGCGCCGTTTCGCCTCACCCAGCTCGTGGCGCCGGCGATGCGCAAGCGTAAGGCCGGCCGCATCGTGTTCGTTTCGTCGGCGGCGCCGCTGCGCGGCATCGCCAACTATGCGCCCTACGTATCGGCGCGGGCCGCGGCCAACGGACTGGTCTCCTCGCTCGCCAAGGAACTTGGCCGCGACGGCATCACGGTGAACGCCGTAGGCTCGAACTACGTCGAGAACCCCGACTACTTCCCGCCGGCGCTGCTCGCCAACCGGGAGGCGATGGCCAAGATGACGGCACAGATCCCCCTCGGCCGCCTCGGCAAGTCCGACGAACTGGGGGCCGCGGTCTGTTTCCTGTGCTCCGATGGCGCGGGCTTCATCACCGGTCACGTTCTTCCGCATGCCGGAGGGTGGGCGTGACGCGGCATTTCGATCATGCCACTATGAGCGCAGAAACAAACGCCGCGCACGGCTGACCGAAGCGCGGCTGCCAGGGAGGAACGACGAGACACAGCCGGGAAAAGCCGGCGCGTTCCCCCTTGGCCGGCTCGGTCCGAGGACGGCGCATGGGAAGACAGATCGTCCACCGCCTGCTGATCTCGTTTCCCGCTCTGCTCGGGGTCCTCTTCCTGTGCTTCTGCCTGCTCCAGGTCGTGCCCGCCGACCCGGCGATGATCATCGCCGGCCCCGACGCCAAGGCCGAGACCATCGCCGCCATCCGCCTCGAACTCGGCCTCGATCGGCCGATCCCCATCCAGTTCGCCGAATATATCGGCCGCGTGCTGCGCGGCGACCTCGGCCGCTCGATCATCTCCAACAAGATGGTGAGCGAGGAGCTGGCGCTCACCATCGGCCCAACGGTCGAACTAATGCTGGGCGCCATGCTGATTGCCGTGCCGCTCGGCCTGACGCTCGGCACGCTGGCGGCGGTCAAGCGCGGCAGTTTCGTCGACCGGCTGATCATGGCGATCTCGGTCGCCGGCGTGTCGATGCCGGTGTTCTTCATCGGCCTGATCCTGATCCAGTATGTCGGCTTCAAGTGGGGCATGCTGCCCTTCACCGGCCGCACCGGGCCGGTGTGGGACGGCGGCCTGCCCAGCCTGATCCTGCCGGCGGTGACACTGGGCGCGGTGTTGATCGGCCCGATCGCCCGCCTCACCCGTACCGCGGTGCTGGAAGTGCTGGGCGCCGATTTCGTGCGCACGGCGCGCGCCAAGGGCCTGCGCGAAACCGTGGTGATCGTCCATCACGCGCTGCGCAACGCGCTGATTCCGGTCGTCACGCTGATCGGCCTGCAGGCGGCGTTCCTGCTGGGCGGCGCGGTGGTGACCGAGACGATGTTCTCCTGGCCGGGCGTCGGACGCCTAGCCGTCGGCGCCATCGTGTCGAGTGATTTCCCGACGGCGCAGGGCGCCATCATGATTCTCGCCATCGCCTTCCTGAGCATCAACCTGCTGGTCGACGTGCTCTACGTCTACCTCGATCCCCGGGTGCAACGGTCATGAGCGTCGAAACCCTCGGTCCGGTTCCCGCCGCACCTGCCACCGACGAGCCCGGCGCCTTTTCCCGCTCCGGCGCGCTGCGCCGGCTGGCGCGCGACCGGGTGGCGGCGGTCGCCGCCATCATCCTGCTGGCGATCGGGCTGGCCGCGATTTTCGCGCCCTGGGTGGCGCCCTACGATCCCTACCTCACTGACCTCACCAAGGTCATGCAGCCGCCCAGTGCGGTGCACTGGTTCGGCACCGACAATACCGGGCGTGACATCCTGAGCCGCGTGATCTTCGGCACCCGCAACACCCTGATGCTCGGTCTGGTCGGCGTGATCATCGGCGGCCTGTTCGGCGGCGTGCTGGGTATTCTGGCCGCCTACTACAAGCGGCTCGATGGCTGGATCATGCGGCTGGTCGACGTAATGCTGGCTTTCCCGGCCATCCTGATCGGCCTCGCCGTGGCGGCGATCTTCGGCGCCGGCCTTGCCGCCGTGGTGATCGCCCTCGTCGTTGCCACCATCCCCGACGTGGCGCGGGTGGCGCGCGGCGCGGCGGTGGGCGTCATGGGCCAGGAGTTCATGGAGGCCGGCCGCGCCGTGGGTGTCGCCGACCGCACGCTGATCTGGCGCTACCTGACGCTCAACTGCATCTCGACCATCTTCGTCTTTCTCACCCTGCGCTTCGGCCAGATCATCCTGATCGGCTCGGCGCTCGGCTTCCTCGGCATGGGCGCCCAGCCGCCCACTGCCGAACTCGGCATGATGGCGGCCCAGGGCCGCGACTTCCTGTTCATGGCGCCGCACATCGCGACGATCCCGAGCTTCGCGATCTTCGTCATCGTGCTGGC
>JAIETA010000126.1 GCA_019745575.1 Reyranella sp.
CTATCAGACGGACGCCGCAATAGATTCACAGCCTCTCCAGTTGCGCTCATGCTCGAGAAAAGATGTGCCACTGGAGTGGCGCGCTCCGCTGATTACGTCGCCTTCGGCTTGGCCGGGATCATGCAGAAGCCCTGCGCCTCGATGCCGAGCGGCGGATTGAACTTCGAGCGGAAATTCTCCATCGCAATGGCCGCCGTCATCTCGACGATCTGGGCGTCGCTATAGTGCTGCTTCAGCTTGTCGATCAGCGCGTCGTCGACCTTCCGGTCGGTGTAGGTGATGCGCTCGGCGTATTCCAGCGCCAGCCGTTCGGCCTCGCTGAACAGCTTGCTGTCCCGCCACTCCGTGACTTCGGCGAGCTTCTCCAGGCCGCCCTCGGTGGTTTCCAGCACACGGCTGGAATTGATGTCCATTCAAAACGGGCAGCCGTTGATGGTGGCGACCCGCACGTAGAGGAGCGGCGGCAGCCCCTTGGGCAGAAGCCCCGACTGCTCGATCGACTGGCCGAGCAGACCGGCCGCGCGCAGGATCGGCGGACAATGCGCCATCACCTTGGTGGGATTGAGCAGCCCGCCGAACATCTCGCGCTGCTTGTCGAAGATGGCTTTGAGCGTCGGATCGCCGCCGTCTTCCTCGATTTCACTGACACGTGGCATGGAATCTCCTGTTCGTGCAGATAACGACGATAGAGCCGTGCTTCCCCGAGCCCGAACGACTTTTTCTCAGCCACGGCGGAACAAAGTCTCGGGTAGCGGCGGCAGCAACACAGACATGTCCTAGACAGGTCGATGCGGCTCGCCGATCATGCGGCATGGACGTGGGAACATCTGCGACGCGACGATGATCGTCGGGGATTGGCTGAAAGGTCTGGGTCTCGGCCAGTACGAGGCCACGTTCCGCGACAACGAGATCGATGCGTCCGTCCTGCCGGACCTGACCGACGACGATCTGGAGAAGCTGCGTATCCCGCTGGGTCATCGCAAGCGCCTGCTCAAGGCGATCGCGGCGCTGGGCGTCCCGGCGATCGCGCCAGGCGCGTCCGCCCCGCCTGCTGCCCCCGAGGGCGCCGAGCGGCGCCAGCTCACCGTCTTCTTCTGCGACCTCGTGGGCTCGACCGCTCTGTCGGCCCGGCTCGACCCCGAGGACATGCGCGCCATCATCGGCGCCTATCACCGCTGCTGCGCGGCGCAGATCGAACGCCATGGCGGCTTCGTGGCCAAGTACATGGGCGACGGGGTGCTCGCCTATTTCGGCTATCCGCACGCCCACGAACACGACGCCGAGCGCGCGGTGCAGGCCGGGCTCTCCCTCGCCGCCGCAGTCCCCGGACTTGCAACGGAATCCGGCACGCCGCTCAGCGTGCGCGTCGGCATTGCGACCGGAACCGTCGTGGTCGGCGACGTGGTGGGCTCGGGCGACTCCCGGGAGCGCGGCGTCGTCGGCGAGACGCCCAATCTCGCGGCGCGCCTGCAGTCGATCGCCGAGCCGGGCATGGTCGTCGTCGCAGACGGCACGCGGCGGCTTCTCGGTGATCTCTTCGAACTGGCGGATCTCGGCAGCCGGGACCTCAAGGGCATCGCGGGGCCGACGCGTGCCTGGGCGGCCCTGCGCGCCAGCGCGGCGGAAAGTCGGTTCGATGCTCTCCAGGCAAGCGGCATGATCGCGCTCGTCGGGCGCGAAGAGGAATCCGAGCTGCTGGCGCGGCGCTGGATCCGTGTCACCTCGGGCGAAGGCCAGGTCGTGCAGCTGAGCGGCGAAGCGGGAATCGGCAAATCGCGCCTCACCGCGGCACTGATGGCCCATGTTGCCGACGTCCCACACAGGCGTTTGCGCTATTTCTGCTCGCCGCAGCACACCGACAGCGCGCTGCATCCGGTCATCGTCCAGATGGAGCGCGCAGCCGGGCTGGCGGATGCCGAAACTCCGCAGGGCCGGCTCGACAGGCTGGACGATCTGCTGCGGCAGACCTCGACCGCACCCGAGGACGCAGCTCTCCTGGCCGAAATGCTGTCGCTGCCGAACGACGGCCGCCATCCGTCGCTCGATCTTTCGCCGCCGCAGCGCCGGCAAATGACCCTGCAGGCGCTCGTTGCGCAATTGGAGGCACTGACGCGTCAAGCTCCAGTGCTGATGATCTTCGAGGATGCCCACTGGACCGATCCGACGAGCCTGGAGCTGTTCCGGCGCGTGGTCGACCGCATTGCGACTCTCCCCGTTCTGCTGATCGTGACGGCGCGGCCGGAATTCAAGCCGCCGTGGATCGGACGGCCCCACGTCACGGCGCTGACCCTCAACCGGCTGGCGCAGCGAGATGTCGGCGCGATGATCGACCGCGTCATCGGCGACAGGCCCCTGCCGGCATCGATCCGCCAGGACATCATCGAACGCACCGACGGCATTCCGCTGTTCGTCGAGGAAATGACCAAGGCGGTGCTGGAGGCCGACAGCGACAGTGAAGCCCGGCGCACGGCCGCGGCGATCCCCTCGCCCGCACTCGTGGTTCCCGCAAGCCTGCATGCCTCGCTGATGGCGCGGCTCGATCGTCTTGGGCCGGCCAAGGAGGTCGTGCAGATCGGCGCCGCGATCGGCCGCGAATTCTCCCATGCCCTGCTCGCCGCCGTGGCGGCCAAGCCCGAAGCCGAGCTTGGCGTGGCGCTCGACCGGCTGGTCGATGCCGGCCTGCTGTCGCGCCACGGCATGCCGCCGCACGCGAACTACCTGTTCAAGCATGCGCTGGTCCAGGACGCAGCCTACGGCGTGCTCTTGCGCGAACCGCGCCGGGCGCTTCATGCCCGCATCGCCGAAACCCTCGAAAGCCAGTTCACCGACCTGACCGCATCCGAGCCCGAGATCGTCGCCCACCATTTCAGCCGGGCCGAACGCGCCGAGTCGGCCTATCTCTACTATGAACGGGCCGGGGATCGCTCGGTCGCCCGCTCCGCCTTTGCCGAGGCACTTGCCCATTTCAACGCAGCCCTCGTCCAGGCGAGCAACCTGCCGCAGGGCGCGGAACGAGGGCGGCGCGAGCTTGCGATTCTCCTCAAGCAGGGCCCTGCGATCATGATGCTGAGGGGCCAACGGGTCCCCGAGATCGAACAGATTTATCGGAGCGCCTGCGATATCGCCGTGACCCTGGATGACGATCAACGGCTGTTCAAGGCGCTTTGGGGATTGTGGCTCTACGCCAACCTGAACGGCCGCACCGATGTCGCGCGCGATCAGGCCGAAGAGCTTGTCGCCCTCGGAAATCGATCGGGAAGAGAGGAGTTGATCCTCGAGGCCATCCATTGCCGCTGGTCGACGGCAAATTTCCGCGGCGATGTGGCGGGAACTCTCGCCGACGCCCGCGATGGTCTCAAACTCTACGACCCCGCACGGCACGGCGGGCTCGGCGCCGAGTTCGGCGCGCACGACCCGGGCGTTTGTGCCTACGTCGTCCAGGGTTTCGCATTCGCGCAGCAGGGCAGGCCGCGCGAAGCCGCGGAAAACGTCGACCGCAGCATCGCGTTGGCGCAGGAACTCAAGCACGTACCCACCACGACGTTCGCCCTCGCAAATGCCCTGACGACCTATCGGTTGATCGACGACCGGGCGGCGGTCATCCGGCAGGCCTCACAAGTGATCGACCTCGCCGACAGGCTGGATTTGCCCGGGCCTCGGGCCCTCGCCCGCTTCTTCGCGGCATGGGCCCGCGCTTGTGGAGACGAGGTCGGCGCGGGGTTGCAGGCAATGGAGGCGGAATTCCAAAACGTCTCGGTCATGGGCTCGATGCCGGCGCTTTACGCCGGAATGCTGGCAGGTGTCCGGCTCGAAGCGGGGCAGGCAGCGCAGGCGCTGGAGCTGCTGGACCGCGTACTATCGACGGTGAAGGAGCCGCGCGTCGGTCTCTACCTGTCGGAAATCCATCGCTTGCGCGGTGAATGTCTCCTGCGGGCGGTGCCACCCGATGTCCACGAAGCCGTGCACTGCTTCGAGTCCGCGATCGCGACGGCCAAGCAGCAGCAGGCACGCGCGTTCTGGCTGAGCGCAGCGATCGGGCTGGCGCGCACGTGGTCCTCGGTGGGCCAACCCGAGAAGGGCGCCCGGCCCTTGCGTGAGGCGGTAAGCGCGTTCAGTGGCGACGATGTCCCTGCTCAACTGGCAACGGCCCGGCAAGTTCTTTCCGGCCTTCCGCAACAAGGCGCATCGATCGCCCCGAAGGTTTAACAAACCCGTCTCTAGACAACCGGCGCGGCTGCTTCCTAGAGTGAAGGCCTTCCGCAGGGAGGCTCGCGTGGCGGTCAACAAGGCGCGATTCAAGGCGGTCGTCGACGAGAGCCGCGACAGGCGGACCAAGACCCGCCGCCTGGTGGCCGACCGGCGCTGGCGCGAGGCCGAGCCCGACGCCGAGCGTCTCAGGGGCTACGTGTCGCGCATGGCGGCGATGACCACGTCGCGCGGCGCCGAGGCGGTGCAGGGCGACACCAACGATCTCGAAGCCGCCTGGTACCTGGTGGCGGGCGCCCGGGCGCGCCGCGCGGTGGCCTATGTCGAGGCCAACAACGGCGGCCGCTGGGAGGCCGGCACCGGCTTCCTGGTGAGCCCCTCGCTGTTCCTCACCAACCAGCATGTGATCGACGACGCCAGCGTCGCCCGCGCCACCCAGATCACCTTCGACCGCGAGGCCGACGACACCGGCCGGGTCGGCGCCGGCACGGTCTACACCCTCGATCCCGACCGCTTCGCCCTGTTCTCGCCCGAGGCCGAACTCGACTACGCGCTGGTGGCGCTGGGCGCGCGCGTCTCGGGCGCGGCGGACCCGGCGGAACTGGGCTTCTGCGTGCTGTCCAACCAGGGCGACAAGCACGCCATCGGCATGAACGTGAACATCATCCAGCACCCGCTGGGCTTTCCCAAGATGGTGGCGGTGCGCAACAACCTGCTCACGGCCCGCACCGCCCGCACCCTGCTTTACGAGACCGACACCGACCACGGCTCCTCCGGCGCGCCGGTGTTCAACGACGCCTGGGAGCTGGTGGCGCTGCACCACTACGGCGAGCCGTTCCTGGAGAAGCGCGACGAGGACGGCCGGCCGATCCCGATCAACGTCAACGAAGGCGTGCGCATCAGCGCCCTCTACCGAGACCTCGAAACGCGGCTGGCGGCGCTGCCGCCCGGGGCGCAGGCGCTGCTGGCCGAGGCGCTGGCTTTTGACAAACGTCCGACCGGCGGCGGCGCGCGACGCCTGTCGCCGCCGCGTCCCGGCGGCCCGTCAGAAAGCGGCCCGCCCCGCAGCGCACCCATCGTCGACACAGGAGGTCCCATGGCCGAGCGAAGCGATTCCAGCGAACTGCGCTTCACGGTGCCGCTCGAGATCACCGTGCGGGTCGGCGGCGCGATCCCAGGCGGTGCGACGATCGCCGCCGCGACCGCGGGCGCGCCCGACGCGCCGGCCGCGGCCAAAACGCTGGCGCGCGGGGCCGAGAAGATCGTGATCGATGAGGATTACGGCAACCGCGAGGGCTACGACCCGAAGTTCGTGCCCGGCGTCACGCTCTCCCTGCCGGTGCCCAACGCGAAACTCGCCAAGCAGGTGGCGCCGCTGCGCGCCGGCGAGCCCGACGCCCAGGGCGGCGAACTGAGATACCAGCACTTCAGCGTAAAAATGCACAAGGGCAAGCGGATCGCGCTGTTCACCGCCACCAACATCGACGGCAAGCGCTACCTCGCCGTCGACCGCGAGACCGGCCAGGTGGGCGGCGCCGAGGGCGAGCGCTGGTTCAAGGACCCGCGCATCAGCGCCAGCTTCTTCATCGACCAGACCTTTTACTCCGGCTGGTCGCACCTGTTCGACCGCGGCCATCTGACGCGGCGCACCGATCCGACCTGGGGCAGCGAGGCCGAGGCCGAGCGCGCCAACGCCGACACTTACCATTTCACCAACTGCTCGCCGCAGCATTTCCGCTTCAACCAGACGACGAAATTCTGGCAGGGCGTCGAACGCTACGTGCTGGAGAACGGCGCCGTGGCCGAGGAGTCGAAGAACCGGATCAGCGTCTTCCAGGGACCGATCTTCGACGACGCGGTCGACCTGTGGGCCGACGACGTACAAATCCCCTCCTCGTTCTTCAAGGTCGTGGTGTGGAAAGGCAAGACGGGCCTGCGTTCGGTCGGCATGGTGGTCGACCAGCTGGCGCTGCTGGGCGAGGAGCGGCGCGGCCTGAAGCAGGCCGGCCCCGGCCCGACCAACGTCGCGCAGTGGCGGGTGGCGATAAAGGAGATCGAGCGCCGCACCGGCCTCGATTTCGGCGACGCCGTGCGCGGGGCCGACACCATCGCGCTGGAACAGCAGCCGCAGGTCGGCGAAGCCAAGGTGATGGTGCGGGCGATGACCGATCTGCTGCCGGCGGGGGTGTGACGCGGGCGGGCGCTTCATGCCCATGAGGCGCGCGGGACGCGCGCGGTCCGAAAGATCATGAGTCTTCCGGACCGCGCGCGTCCCGCGCGCTCATGCGCACGAGCGAATTCGGGCCAAGCGGGCGTGAATCGATTCGACCTTGACCCCCTGGAGATCGACTGCCAACGTTGGCTCTGGTGGTTCCCGCAAGGGATCAAAAGGGAACGCGGTGCGGGCGCTTCGGCGCTTTAATCCGCGGCTGTCCCCGCAACTGTGAGCGGCGAGCTGACGACCGAGAAAGCCACTGGGAACTTTCGGGTTCCTGGGAAGGCGGTCGAAGGCATTGACCCGTGAGCCAGGAGACCTGCCGCCAGCCGTTGTCACGCGCGAACGCATTGGGCGGGGTGTCCTGATGTAGACTCCAACCGGACTCCGGCCGTGTCCAGCGGCCGGGCGCCGGCTGGCTACAGTTCGCAGTGACGCGTGACGGTCGCTGCGAGTCCTGATCCTTGTCCCTTCCAGTTCGTGATCCCGGCGGGCGACCGCGCGAGATCGACCCCCTGGCGCTCTATGCGTCGGCCATCGACACGTCGGACTACGTTGCCCAAGTGGCACCGCTGGTCCGCCGCAGCGTGCCCGCGATCGGCGACCTCCTCGACATTGGCGCGGGCGGCGGCCAGCTCGGGCGCGCGCTGCGTGAGCCGGCGCGGCAATGGACCGCTGTAGAACCGTCGCCGTCCATGCGATCGCGGCTCAAGGCGATCGACCGCCCGCCACAGCTTGTGTCCGCCGGATGGCAAGACGCCGACGTGCCGCCCGAAAGCCACGACACCGTCCTTGCCGCGACCATGCCCGCAACCATGGAAGAACCCGAGGCTTTCTTGGCGCGCTGTCGCGCCTGGGCGCGGCGGACGGTCGTCTGGGTCGTGCCGGCGCAGGCGGGACCGCGCGGTCTGTGTTTCGCGGGCTGCCTGCCCACGGCATGGCACGGCGAGGATGAAACGCCCGGTGTCGACGTCGTGCTGCGCGGCCTGTCGCCTGCGTCGACGCCACACGAGATCGCCTTCGTCGACTGGATTTTCACGGGGATCGTTCCCGACCTCGGGGAACTCGCCGCCTACCTCTGCGAACGCCTCGCCTGGTCCGGCTCCGACGAACGCCGCAGCCAAATGGTCGCGCATCTCGCGGCGCAGGCGAAACGCGATGCCGCCGGTTTCCGACTGGCGATTCCCAGAAAGTCCGCCGTCCTTGTCTGGGGAAAGCCATGAACAGACCACGGGCGTATCTCGCGGTTGGCAAAGTCGCCGTTGTTCTCGCCGTCCTGGATTTCTCGGCGGCTTACGCGCAGAGCCCGCCACCGGCGCAGGGGCCGCAGACGCACATCCTGCCCGACGGCTTCATCACCGCGACCGGCCGCTTCGAGCCCGTCAACCGCATCGCCGGCACGGTGCAGATCATCCATCAGGACAGGATCGAGAAATCCACGGCCCGGTCGGTCGCCGACCTGCTGGCCGAGAATGCCGTCGGCTTCATGAGCGAATGGGCGCCGGGGCAGACCTCGATCAACATCCGCGGCGCCGCCACCGAGGGCCAGGGCCGCGACTTCAGGAGCCAGGTGCTGGTGCTGATCAACGGCCATCGCGCCGGCACCGCCAACGTCTCCAAGCTGTCGACCGCCGACATCCAGCGAATCGAGATCGTGCGCGGGCCGACATCGGTCGTCTACGGCAGCCAGAACATGGGCGGCGTCATCAACATCATCCTGAAGACCGGCCGCACCGCGCCGGGCAATCTCGTCGAGGGCAGCGTCGGCTCGTGGAACCTCTTCCAGGGGCTGGCGCAGAGCGGCGGGGTGGTCGACGGCTTCGACTACTACCTGGGCGTCGCCGGCAGCACGCGCGACAACTACCAGGTCGGCGGCGGCCAGATCGAGGCCAACACCGGCTGGACGCGGTGGGGCGGCACCGCCGCCCTGGGCTACCAGTTCGACGCCGACAACCGCATCGACATGACCGTGCGCACCGACGGCATCTACGATGCCGGCTTCCGCGGATCGAGCGCCAACACCTTCGCCTTCGACACGCGCTTCAACCGCTCGGTCGACCTCAGCTACACCGGCAAGGTCGGCGAGCGCGGCAACATCTACTGGCAGGGCTACTACGTCCAGGACGTCGACGATCTCAACAATCCGTCGCCGCTCAGCGCGCTGAACGCCGTCGCCGCCCGGACGACCGTCGACCACAACCGGCGCGGCCTCGACATCGTCGGTTCGCGCTTCCAGCCGAGCTTCAATGTCTGGGAGGGCAACCAGCTGCTGCTCGGCGTCGACTGGGAGAGAAGCTGGATACGCTCGAACCGCGACCGCCAGGGCGGCCGCGCGGTGACCCAGCTGTCGCCGCAGGACAACAACCAGACCGAAAACGTCTGGGCGTTCTATTTTGAAGACTCGCAGAGCCTCTTCACCGACAGCCTGGTGGTGCGCGGCGGCCTGCGCCAGACCTTCGGCACGACGGCGCTCGACTGGACACCCTTCGCCACCACGCTGATCCCCGGCAGCAACAACTATACGGCCACGACCTACTCGGTGGGCGCGACCTATGCCTTCACCGACTGGGTGACCGGCCGCGTCGCCGCCGCCAGCGGCTTTCGCGCCCCGACCGCCACCGAACTCGGCGCCAATTTCACGACGACGCCGATCGGCACCACGATCTTCGGCAATCCCGGCCTGTCGCCCGAGACCAGCCAGCAGGTCGAGGCAGGCGCCACCTTCACCTGGCTGGGCGGCCGTCTCGACACCGTCGTCTTCCAGAACGTCATCGCCAACCGGATCGCGCCGATCACCATCTCGTCGACCGGCGGCAGGATCGTCCAGCTCCAGGTCAACAATCCCGGCAACATCGTGGTCCAGGGCGTCGAGTTCCAGGCCGAAGCCGATGTGATCAGGACGCTCAAGCTCGGCGCAAGGGACTCCTGGAACTGGAAGGTGTTCGGCAACGGCTACTACAATTTCAAGATGATCGACTACGGCGCCCAGCCCGGATCGAACAGCGACCAGGCGACCCGCATCAACCAGTACGGCATGGACATCGGAACGCTGTTCGGCCAGGGCAACGTCGAGATGCCGTGGAGCTTCCAGCTGCTGGGAATACTGCGCGGGCCGATGTACTACAATACGGAGGAAAGCCTCTCGCCGCTGTTCTTTCCCGGGCAGGTTCGCAATACGACCGTCTACCTGAAGGACGCGTTCTGGATCTGGAAGGCGCGCGCCGAGCTCGAGGTCGCGAAGGGCATGAAGATGTTCGCCGCCCTGAACAACATCTTCGACGTCAACGCCCATCCGATCTTCATCGCCACCGACCAGAACCCCTGCCGCGCCAACCTGGCGAACCAGAACGGCGCCTGCGGCAACTCGATGATGGGCCGCGAGGTGATCGTCGGCCTGCAGTTCCGGTTCTGATGCGCGGGCTTCTGCTGAGCGTCGTCGCGGCGGCAGGCCTGGCGGTGCCGCCGGCGCAGGCCGAGCCGGTGACGGTGCGCGACGCCTTCGGCCGCACCGTGACGCTGCCTTCGCCGCCGCGGCGCATCGTGACCATCTTCGCCTCGAACACCGAGATGGTGGCGGCGCTGGGCCTCGCCGACCGCATCGTCGGCATCGAGGCTTTTACGCGCTTTCCGCCCGAGGTGCTGGGCAAGCCGCTGGTCGGCGGCAGGCTCGGCTTCTCGGTCGACGCCGTGGTGGCCGAGCGGCCCGACCTCGTGGTCGTCACGCCGGCGCGGCAGGCCGCCAACCAGCTCGTCGATCCGATGGAGCGGCTGGGCATCCCCATCGTCGTCCTGCTGCACCGGAGCATGGCGGAAGTGCTCGACAACATCCGCCTGCTCGGACGCCTCGGCGGCGTCGCCGACCGCGGCGAGGCACTGGCGGCGCGCCTGCAAGGCCGGCTCGACCGCGTCGAGCGGCGCGTCGCGGGGCTCGCCGCGCCCAGCACCGTGATGATCACCGGCCGGCTGGGCAACGGGCTGCTGCTGGTCGCCCGGCCCGGCACCTATACCGGCGATGCGATCGCCCGCGCCGGCGGCCGCTTCGGCCGCGAAAGCAGTGGCGCCATCGCCCAGGTCTCGCCCGAGGCGATCCTCGACGCCGACCCCGACGTGCTGCTGTTCGCCGGCAGCGACAAGGATCTCAAGGAGCTGATCGCCCGGCCGGGCTGGAAGGACATGCGCGCGGTCCGGGACGGCCGCGCACATGCCGTGGTCCGCGCCGAGCTGCTGATCCCGGGGCCGCGCACGATCGACGGCATCGAGCGCCTGGCAGCCCTTCTCCATCCCCCGGACGCGCGGCGATGAGGGGACCGCGCCACACCTGGCCGGCGCTCGGCCTCGCCCTCCTGCTGGCGGTCGTCGTCGGCGCCTCGGCCGGCCACGACTGGGCGACGCCCGCCGATCTGGTGCGGGCCGCGACCGGCGACCAGGCCCTGCGCAGCCGCCTGCTGGTCGACTGGCGCCTGCCGCGCGTGCTGGCCGCGGCGTTGGTCGGGGCGCTGCTCGGCCTGGGCGGCGTGGTCTTCCAGGGCGTGTTCCGCAATCCGCTGGCCGAGCCTTACCTGCTGGGCTCGGCCGGCGGCGCGGCGCTGGGCGCCACGGTGGCGCTTCTGGTGCCGCTGGCGCTGCCGCAGTCCCTCGTCCTGCCGCTGCTGGCCTTCGCTGGGGCGTGGGGCGCCACGGTGCTCGTCATCGGCATCAGCCGCGCGTCCGGCGCCGTCGATGCCGCCGGCATGCTGCTGGCCGGCGTCGCCGTGGCGGCGATCCTGGGCGCGCTGCGCTCGTTCCTGATGCTGGCGCTGTCGGACGAGACCGTCAGCCTGCAGATCGTGCTGAGCTGGGTGCTGGGCGGCGTTCAGACGCCGACCTGGCCGGGGCTCGGCCTGCTGGCGCTGATCTCGGCCGGCTGTCTCGGCCTCACGCTGCTGCTCGCCCGGCGGCTGGACGTGCTGGGCCTCGGCGAGACCATGGCCGCTTCCTTCGGCCTCGACATCAGGCGCTTCATCGCCGTCGCCGTGCTGGCGGGGT
>JAIETA010000044.1 GCA_019745575.1 Reyranella sp.
CTACCAGGGCCGTTCCTACAAGTCGTACCGCGGCATGGGCTCGATCGGCGCCATGGCGCGCGGCTCGGCCGACCGTTACTTCCAGCAGGAGGTGCAGAGCAGCCTGAAACTGGTGCCCGAGGGCATCGAGGGCCGCGTGCCCTACAAGGGGCCGGTCGGCAACATCATCCATCAGCTGGTCGGCGGCCTGCGCGCCGCCATGGGCTATACCGGCAACGGCACGATCCGCGAGATGCAGCAGAATTGCCAGTTCCTGCGCATCACCGGCGCCGGCCTGCGCGAAAGCCACGTCCACGACGTCGAGATCATGCGCGAGGCGCCGAACTACCGCGAAGGCATGTGAGGCTAGGTCTTTCGGCCTCAATCGAATCGAAGCAAAACGCACCCCCTCATCCAGAGGAGCCGCGTCTGCGCGGCGTCTCGAAGGATGGGCAACAGACGCGGTGCTCGCACCCACCCTTCGAGACGCACGCCTGCGGCGTGCTCCTCAGGGTGAGGTGGAGTTCGTATCAACCTCAAGGACTCCAGGCCAACTCACTCGGCCTTAACACCGAGTGCGCCGGCTATGAGGCGGGCGATCAGGGCGTTGCCGGCCTCGTTCATGTGCCACAGCCCATAGAACTGCCGCGGCGCCGGCGTGGCGGCGAAGGCGGCAAAACTGTCGAGCGTCGCCAGTCCTTCCCGTCGGGCGCAGGCCAGCAGCGCGCCGGTCAGGCGCCGCTGTTCGGCGGCGAAGGCCGGGCTGTCCCACACCACGGGGTCGTATTCGGCCACGACCAGCACGCGCGCGCCGCTCGAGGTCTGCAGCGCCGCCAGCCGGCCCGTCAGCAGGCAGGCGATGCGCTCGCCGGTGCCGGGCGGGTGGGCGCGCACATGGTCGCCGAACCAGTCATGCAGGAGATCGAGCCGGCGCAGGACGAAGTCGAACAGCAGGGAGT
The DNA here is from genome assembly GCA_019745575.1 of Reyranella sp. Lineage (GTDB taxonomy): Bacteria > Pseudomonadota > Alphaproteobacteria > Reyranellales > Reyranellaceae > Reyranella. The sequence goes on from JAIETA010000044.1 coordinate 939, forward strand.
AGCCCAGCGTCCGCTGCCAGAAGGTGAGCGTGGTGCCGGGATCGGCGCGCGGCGGCACCGGCACGCCGCGCAGCACCAGCCTGTCCTGCCCGCCGTCCCGCCCGATCTCGAAGTAGGGCTTGTCGGCGCTCCACAGGCGGCGCATCTCGGTGCGGCGGATGTCGTCGGCGATGAAGGCCGCCACGATCGCCTCGGGCTTGTAGAGCGGCGCCAGGGCCTCGGCGCGCAGCACGATCTGGTCGAAGCCGTAGCCGCTCACGCCGGCATTGAGCACGCGCCGGCCGGTGATGCGTTGCAGCTGCGCCGGCCAGGTCTGCAGATCGGTCACCTCGGCGCCGAAGGTGAAGGAATCGCCCACCGCCAAAATCGGCGCCGCGGTTGCCGCGGTGGCGGGCGGCGCCCCGGTGCTGCGCCGGCCGTCGGCCTCGATGGTGAGTCCGGGGGCGGCGTGGCCGGCGCGCGGCACGTGGCCCAGCCGCTCGTCCCGCACGTAGCGGTCGGAATCGCCCTCGGCCAGCACGGTGCGGGCTTCCAGCACGAAGTTCGGCCAGGTGAACAGGTAGCCCCAGAACCAGGTTCGCAGACCCAGTTCGAGCACGCCAAGGCTCACCAGGACGGCTGCCAGCACCAGCAGAAGGCGAGGGCCGATGGGAGAGCCAGGGGGAGGACGTTGCGCGTCGGGCTTTTTCATCGTAGCGGCATGCTTTGAAACGGAGATCGACGTGACACCGGGCGCGCGGGTGGCGGCCACCATAGAACTCCTGGACGAGATCGTCAGCCGTTCCCTCATGAACGAAAGAGGGCGGCCGGCCGACCTCGTCGCCAACGCCTATTTCCGCGCCCGCCGCTTCATTGGCGGCGGCGACCGCCGCGCCGTGTCCGAGCGCGTCTGGAGCCTGCTGCGCCGCTACGGCCAGCTCACCTGGTGGCTGGAGCGCACGCGCCATCCGGATCGCTCCGCCCGCGCCATCGTCGCGGCCGACCTGATCCTGGTCGAAAACAACAGCCTCGCGCAGGTGGCGGCGATGTTCGACGGCGGCCGCTACCGCCCGGCGCCGCTTGACGAGGCCGAGCTCCGCGCGCTGCGCCAGATGGAAGGCCACTCGCTGCCGCATCCCGGGCAGCCCGACTGGGTGCGCCTGAATGTGCAGGAGTGGGTGGCGCCGCATCTGATCGAAGCCTACGGCGAGGGCTGGGGGCGCGAGATCGCGGCCCTGGAAACGCCGCCGCCGGTCGACCTTCGTGTCAATCAGCTGAAAGCCACCGTCGAGCAGGCGCGCGAGGCGCTCGCCCGCGAGGGCATCGAGACCGAGCCCATGCGCTTTGCCGCGCACGGCCTCAGGCTAAAACGCCGTCTCTCCGTCGTGTCGGGCGAGGCCTTCCAGAACGGCCTGGTAGAAATCCAGGACGAGGGCTCGCAGCTCGTGGCCGCACTCGTCGATGCCCGGCCCGGCATGCAGGTCGCCGACTACTGCGCCGGCGCCGGCGGCAAGACGCTCGCCATGGCCGCGGGCATGAACAACAAGGGCCGCGTCGTGGCCATGGACGTCTACGAATCGCGGCTCGACCGCTCGGCCCAGCGGCTGCGCCGCGCCGGCGCCCACAATGTCGAGCGCCGCGCCCTCGATGAGAACAACCGCAAGTGGCTGAAACGCCAGGCCAGGGCGTTCGACCGCGTGCTGGTCGACGCCCCCTGCACCGGCACGGGCACGTGGCGGCGCAATCCCGACGGCCGCTGGACGCTGCAGCCCAAGGACTTGGCCGAGCTGGTGCCCAAACAGGCCGCGATCCTCGACGCCGCGGCGCGGCTGGTGAAGCCGGGCGGCGGCCTGATCTACGCCACGTGCTCGGTCCTGCCGGCCGAGAACGAGCACCAGGTCGCGGCCTTCCTGGAACGGCATCCCGAGTTCGAGGCCGTGCCGGCGGGCGACATCTGGCGCGACGTGATGGCGAGCGAGCCGCCGGCCGAATTGAATGCTTCGCCGTATCTGCGCCTGTCGCCGCTCAAGCACGGCACCGACGGCTTCTTCGCCGCCACTCTGGTGCGCAAGCAGGAGGAGAAGAAGGAGGAGGCGGCCGAATGATCCGCATCCGCCGCGCCGGGCGCAACGATGCCGCCGCGATCGGCCGGGTCCATGTCGAGACCTGGCAGTCGACCTACGCCGGCCTGCTGCCCGACGTCCTGCTGGTGGCGATGTCGGACGTCCGCCAGTCGGCCTGGTGGTCGCGGGCGCTGGCCGATCCCGGCGAGGCGCGCGGCATCTTCGTGGCCGACGACCAGGAGATGGGCGTGGTCGGCTTCGGCAGCTGCGGGCCGGTGCGCGATCCGCCGGAAGGCCTCCCCGGCGGTCTCGACGGCCGCGAGATCCGGGTCGGCGAGGTTTATACGCTCTATGTCGAACCCGACTTCCAGAACCGCGGCCTCGGCCGGCGGCTGCTCGACGTGCTGTTCCGCCAGCTCAAGGCCGACGGCTGCGACACCGCCGTGCTGTGGATGCTGGCCGACAATCCCACCCGGTTCTTCTACGAGGGCCTGGGCGGCGAGCGGGTGGGCGAGCGGATCGACACCATGGCCGGCGCCGACGTCGAGGAGGTGGCCTACGCCTGGCGCGACCTCGCCCGGCCGCTGATCCGGCGGCGGCTGGCGGCGGAGGATTAGTCTTTCTCCCGGACCGCGGGCCTCCAGGCCCGCTCATGATCATGAGGCGGGCCTGGAGGCCCGCGGTCCGGAAGAGCAGGTATCCACACCGCGCTCGGCTTGATGCCCGCCTCAGCGCTGTTTATATCCCCCCATGACCGACCGTTTGCTGATCGTCGATTTCGGTTCCCAAGTCACCCAGCTCATTGCCCGGCGCCTGCGCGAAGCGGGGGTGTACTGCGAAATCCATCCCTTCCAGTCGGTCGACGACAAGAAGATCAAAGCTTTTAGCCCCAAGGGGATCGTGCTGTCCGGCGGCCCGGCCTCGGTGATCGAGGGCGAGGCGCCCGCCGCCCATCCCGCCATCTTTGCCGCCAAGGTGCCCGTGCTGGGCATCTGCTACGGCGAGCAGACCATGGCCAAGGAGCTGGGCGGCACCGTCGAAAGCGGCCACCACCGCGAGTTCGGCCGCGCCGAAGTCGAGGTCAAAGGCCAGTCGGCCCTGTTCGACGGCGTCTGGGCGCCCGGCGACCGCCGCCAGGTCTGGATGAGCCACGGCGACCGCGTGACGAAGCTGCCGCCCGGCTTCAGCGTCATCGCCGCCAGCGAGAACGCGCCCTTCGCCGCCATCGCCGACGAGACGCGCGGCTACTACGGCGTACAGTTTCACCCCGAGGTGATGCACACGCCCGACGGCGCCAAGCTTTTGCGCAACTTCGCGCTGAAGATCGCAGGCGCCAGGGGCGACTGGACCATGGCCGCCTTCCGCGAGCGCGCCATCGCCCAGGTGCGCGCCCAGGTGGGCAAGGGCCGCGTCATCTGCGGCCTCTCCGGCGGCGTCGATTCCTCGGTCGTGGCCGTGCTGCTGCACGAGGCGATCGGCGACCAGCTGCAATGCGTGTTCGTCGACCACGGCCTCCTGCGCAAGGACGAGGGCGCCGAGGTGGTCCGCCTGTTCCGCGACCACTACAACATCCCGCTGGTCCATGCCGACGCCTCCGACCTGTTCCTGAAGGCGCTGAAAGGCGTCACCGACCCGGAGAAGAAGCGCAAGACCATCGGCAGCCTGTTCATCGACGTGTTCGACGCCGAGGCCAAGAAGATCGGCGGCGCCGATTTCCTGGCCCAGGGCACGCTCTATCCCGACGTGATCGAATCGGTCTCCTTCACCGGCGGCCCCTCGGTCACCATAAAAAGCCATCACAATGTCGGCGGCCTGCCCGAGCGCATGCACATGAAGCTGGTCGAGCCGCTGCGGGAACTGTTCAAGGACGAGGTGAGGGCGCTCGGCCGCGAGCTCGGCCTGCCGGCCGACCTCGTCAACCGCCATCCGTTCCCCGGTCCCGGCCTCGCCATCCGCATCCCCGGCGACATCACCCGGGAGAAGCTCGACCTCCTGCGCCAGGTCGACGCCGTCTATCTCGACGAGATCCGCAAGTCAGGCCTCTACGACGAGATCTGGCAGGCCTTCGCCGTGCTGCTGCCGGTGCGCACCGTGGGCGTGATGGGCGACGGCCGCACCTACGACCAGGCCTGCGCGCTGCGCGCCGTCACCTCGACCGACGGCATGACCGCCGATTACTACCCGTTCGAGCACGCCTTCCTCGGCCGCGTGGCCGCCCGGATCATCAACGAATGCCGGGGCATCAACCGGGTGACCTACGATATTACGAGCAAGCCGCCGGGGACGATTGAGTGGGAGTGAGGCCCCCAGGCGGCCAACCCAAACTTTGCCTTAGCCAGGACTGCTTTCGCGAAGACATTGCAGCCTATCGTCAGCAGATTTCGTCCAGATCAAGGGCGAAGCCGCGATGTTGATTCAACGAGCTTCGGCCCGTCCAAGTGCCTGGGGTGGCATTGAGGGATAACATAAATTCGGTGATTTCAATGACTTACGACGGCCCATCCCATCTTTCCCGCCGGCCTAAGTGATCCTTCTAGCATGAGGGCTGAAAATTACTATTATCCTCCGCTCAACTTGGACGGGTGGGCGACGTGGATCTCGATCATCTCACCGCGATTGCAGAACGTCTGTGCTCTCGCAATGGCTGGGGCACGCCGCGGTATATCGACAACGGCGCTTCGGCCGCTGTGTATTGCATTGAGGCAAACGGCAAAGCAGAGGCACTGAAAATCTACGACCCGGAGTTCTTCAAGGGCGCGAACGCCTTGATCGAAACGAAGCGTATTGAGCTCCAGCAGCAGCTAATTGGCCATGGTTGTTCTCACCTTGTCGACGTCAAGGAAGCCGGTGAGATCGTCGAGGATCGCACCTGGTATCTTCGGATGGAATTTTCCCCGTGGGATTCGCTTGAGAAGAAGCTGGCCTACGTTCCGGCCGAAAAGGTGCATGCGCTAATTAAGCAGCTCGTTCTCGCGGTCAAATTCCTGGAAGGGCGGGGCTTGGTACACCGCGATATCAAGCCGGCCAACATCGTTGTCTCCGACGACTTCAACGACCTTAAGTTGTTGGACTTTGGTGTTCTTCGCCGCATTGCTTTCGATGAAGGCAGCGGCACGGAAGGGCACCGCTTTATAGCGACGGCTCAGTACAGTCCGCCTGAGTTTCTGTCACGATATGAAGAGCCGGGCGAGGAAGGTTTTGCGGCTATCAACGTATACCAGGTCGGGGCTGTGCTACACGACCTCATTACTAAGACTCCGCTGTTTGCCGAACAGAAGGCCACGCAAAACAAATTCATTCTCTTTAAGGCGGTCACTGAGAAGCGACCTAGGGTTATGGGTGACTCTGTCTCACCTCGGCTCATCGCGCTGTGTGGAGCGGCGCTTGATAAAGATCCGATCTCGCGGGCCAAGAGCGTTACATTAGACGACTTCCTTAAGGATGTTGATGACATTGATGCCATACGGCGTCGCGTGGCAAGAACTCCGCAAGGGCCTGTCGGTCGGTCTCAACCGTCGATGGCGGCCTGGACCACGAAGGTTAATTCCTGGGGCCGTGAGGCCGCCGGCCTTGAGGCCGAAACGCTAGGACCTTTTCACTTCAAGCCCCAGAAGCTTCAAAAGAATCCAGGTCTGCCCGCCGGCCAGCGGTGGATACTGACCTTCACGTCAGCAAATGCTCCCATATACTTGGACTTGGTGCCGATTTCTGATGGTCTGGCCGTGTACGTGGAGAGCGCCCCCTCCGGAGAACGGGGGCTACCTGTATTCGTTATCGATGCTGATGGCCCGGGATTGCCGATCACGGGCATTCCGAACGCGCTTTCGGCGGCGTATCTTTTCGCGCTCGATCAAGCAATGACGACGAAAACCGCCTCTGACGCTGCTGAAGGGGATGTCGCGTGAATGAGACTTGGTGGGTTGACCCTAGTCAGCTAGACGATGATCAGAAGGCGATCCTGACCGAATCGCCTGACAGTAACCTGCTGATCCTGGGGCCGCCCGGCTCCGGTAAGACGAACATTCTCATGCTCCGGGCGAACTACGTCCGCAACGTGGGGCCTCGACAGCTGTTTCTGACGTTTACGCGGGCGCTAGCGGAGCATCTGCGCTCTGGACCCAATGTAGGTCGCGGCGATCAGCTCCAGAAGTCAGAAATTCAAACCTTTATGGGCTGTGCGCGGGCAATCATCAGGCAGCATGGCGGCACCGTGCCGGAAGATGGCGACGATTTTGAAGCATTGCGCACCAAGACGATCGAAATGCTTGAAGCAACAATCGAGGAGCACGACCTAGGAGAACTCTACGACGTCGTCTTCATAGATGAAGTGCAGGATTTTTGGGCGCGGGAGTTGGACGCAATCCGCAAACTGACGAAACATGTGAATTTCGCCGGCGACTCTCGCCAACGCATCTGGAAACATCGTGAGGGCCTCGCCACCGCCTCATCACATGCATCTGAGACAGTAACACTCGTAAAGCATTACCGAATTGGGGAGAGCATCTGCCGCTATGCTGACCAAATCATGCCGCCGAAAGCTAGCGAGGCTGCTCTACTTGACGGGTGCAACTATCCCGAGAGACTTCGACCGTCGACCGTTGAGACAGTCTCGTGCGCCGATTTGGACGAGGCTGTTAGCAAATGCATAGCTAAGCTCAAAGAGCAACTGCGCTATATTACCGAAGAGCCCATGGGAATAATCGCGGTTCGCAACGAGGCACTGGACAGATTTGTGGAGTTAGCGAAGCAGGAAGATGAGCTGGCAGATATTCTCGTTCGGCAAAAGAGCAACGAGTATCACGCTTATGATGACAGTAGCCGTGTTCGAGTAATGACTATTCATGCAGCAAAGGGTTCAGAGTTCCGTGCCGTGCATCTCCTTGAAGGGCAGCTCTTCAAGACGCACAATCGTGAGCTCGCATTCACGGCGGTCACACGGGCGAAGACAGAGGTTAGTATATACCATACCGGTCCCCTTCAAGGTCACATGGTGACAGCGACAGGCACCCTGACGACTGACCTCAAATCGATCTTTTGAGAGGCCCATGGCTGAAATCTTCAGAGGCACCATTTCAGATCGCGAAGGGCTTCCGCAAGCGATCACGCAGCTCGGAAGGATTCCATCGTCCGAGACTAATTGGCGATCGTTCGTGAAGCGGGCGATACCCCTCAGGGGCGGTGCCGTCGGAACTTGGAGCGTCACCGCAAGCGACCCGTTGGCGGAAGTACTTATTGTTCGTGACGAGGACTTCAACGACACAATTGCTTGGCTCAATTCCTTCTTTGCGGGCCTTTCTCCGGTAACTCAATGGTGTCGAGTCGTTACTCACTCACAAGCAAGCCGAATCGCGGATCGGGAAGAGCAGCCTCGCTTGGGAAATATGTTGGGGGCATGGGTAGGGGCGATCCTCGCCGAGTGTAGCGTTCAAGCTGGCGGCGTTCAGAACATGCGCGACATGCCCGGCTCTGCGGCCACGTCTTCTGCCACCTTTGCGGCGGGCCGTGCAGAAGCTGTGTGGAATCGTCAAAGCAACCCCGCAGAAGTGGCGCGTCGGCATGATGAACTTTCTCAAAGCCTGAGAGAGGGAAATCGCCCAATAGGTGCAAATTCGCTAGTGCCAGTCTGGGCGGCTCTAAGCGGAAGGGCAGACGCGGTTAACCCAAGTGATCGCCGAGCCCTTGAACCGCTTATCGAGATTTTGGGCAATACAGCATTGCAGGCTCGCAAGACCGAGCCTGCTGAATTGGTAACAGAAGTAGCGATAATGGCGGAGCGCGACTTCAACTTGCCGGAAATTCTGGAGTGCGCGTCAGGTCCGCAGGTCGAACGGGTTCGGGCTCTCGATCGACTCGGAGAAAAACTTGCATCCGGGCCGAAGTCTCCTGTTATCGATGCTCTCCTTGGAATGGGTGCGAGCTTTGTCGAGCCGGGATCGGCAATTGCTCCGGAGTTGCTCCGCCGGTACGGCCGCTTGTTGCCGACGGCGCCGATTTGGCAAGGTGTGTTCGCTGGCGCTTTCTCGCCAATAAAGGTTTTGACCGACCAGGCAGGGCTTGGTCGCCTGATTGCAAAAGCATTGCTTGCTGCGGACGATTTGCATGGGCGTCCGACGTGTGACATCGCTTATGAGGAGCTTATTCGTTGGATTACCCCAGGCCGGCCGCTCAAGTCGGATCTGCGTGGTATGTCAGCGCGGGCACTGTCTGTCGAATTGCTACCAGGAGTTACCTGTGCATTCGCTTTCGGCAGAGCTGATGCATCTCATGCTCCCATCCCCAAAGCTGACAGTTCTCGGCCGACAGAACAGAAGCGCGCTGCCGTGCGGACCTTGCAAGAAATTGATTCTGCGCTCGCCAACGTCCTTCAGAGAATCGAGACGCTTGAGACTCGTGGACTTCAACGCTCGCTTGCGCTGCCAGAGCCAAAAGACAACAAGACTCGAAAACGCGACAAGAGCTAAGACTGTCCGAGTGACCGAGAGTTTCCATGGACCGGATTACGCGGGATCGTCGGAATCCTTTAGCGACGGTAGGTAGAACGGCGGGCAGGCGCGGTTCCTAACTGCGCCGGCCTGGCGGTTTGCACGCTGAGCATGTTGGCGTGAGAATGAGAGGACAATCGGCCGCAATACCTTAACGTGGCTGTGGCTTGCATCGCCGCCTCTTTCCCGCCAGCAACGCCCCCATGATCCGTCTCGACAACATCAGCAAGCAGAACGGCCATCAGATCCTGTTCATCGACGCGTCGATGGGCCTCCAGAAGGGCGAGAAGGCGGGGCTGGTCGGGCCCAATGGCGCCGGCAAGACGACGCTGTTCCGCATGATCGCGGGCGAGGAGCAGCCCGACGACGGCCAGGTGACGATCGATCCCGGCATGACGGTCGGCTATTTCAGCCAGGACGTCGGCGAGATGTCGGGCAAGAGCGCGGTCGCCGCGGTGATGGATGGCGTCGGGCCGGTGAGCGAGCTGGCGGTAGAAATCGCCCGGCTGGAAGCGGCGATGGCCGATCCCGAGCAGGCCGCCGACATGGACGCCCTCGTCGAGCGCTATGGCGAGGTGCAGGGGCGCTTCGAGGAGCTGGACGGCTATGCGCTCGAGGCCCGCGCGCGCGAGGTGCTGGCGGGGCTTTCGTTCAGCCAGGAGCGCATGGACGGCGATGTCGGCCTGCTCTCGGGCGGCTGGAAGATGCGCGTGGCGCTGGCGCGCATCCTCCTGATGCGGCCCGACGCCATGCTGCTCGACGAGCCTTCCAACCATCTCGATCTCGAAAGCCTGATCTGGCTCGAAGATTTCCTCGCCAGGTACGAGGGTGCGCTGCTGATGACCTCGCACGACCGCGAGTTCATGAACCGCGTCGTGGGCAAGGTGATCGAAATCGACGGCGGCTCGCTCGTCACCTATTCGGGCAACTTCGATTTCTACGAGGTTCAACGCCGCGTCGGCGAGAAGCAGCGCCAGGCGCAGTTCGAGCGCCAGCAGGCGATGCTGGCCAAGGAGATGAAGTTCATCGAACGTTTCAAGGCCCGCGCGTCCCACGCCGCCCAGGTCCAGAGCCGGGTGAAGAAGCTCGACAAGATCGAGAAGGTGGAACCGCCGCGGCGCCGCCAGTCCGTGCGGTTCGAGTTCCGCAGCCCGCCGCGCTCGGGCGAGGACGTGGCGAGTTTCAGGGGCGTCCACAAGGCCTATGGCCGGCAGACGATCTATGCCGGCCTCGATCTCCGCCTGCGCCGCCAGGAACGCTGGTGCGTGCTGGGCGCCAATGGTGCCGGCAAGTCGACGCTGCTGAAACTGGTGGCGGGGGCGGCCGAGCCGGACCGGGGCAGCGTGGCGCTGGGCGCCAGCGTCCGCATGGGCTACTTCGCCCAGCATTCGATGGACCTGCTGGACGGCGACGACACGGTGTTCGAGTCGCTGGACTCCTCGTTCCCGCAGGCGGGCACGGGCGCGCTGAAATCGCTGGCCGGCTGCTTCGGCTTTTCCGGCGACGATGTCGAAAAACCCTGCCGCGTGCTGTCGGGCGGCGAGAAGGCGCGCCTGGTCATGGCCAAGATGCTGTTCGACCCGCCGAACTTCCTGGTGCTCGACGAGCCCACGAACCATCTCGACATGGCGACCAAGGAGATGCTGGTCGCGGCGCTGGCGGAGTTCGAGGGCACCATGCTGTTCGTGAGCCACGACCGCCACTTCCTGGCCGCCCTCTCCAATCGCGTGCTCGAACTCACCCCCGACGGCGTCCACCAGTACGGCGGCGGTTATACGGAATACGTGGCCCGCACCGGCCAGGAGGCGCCGGGGCTGCACCCGGGCGCGTAACCCGTCGTCTCGACCGGAGCACCGAAGGTGCGGAGCGGAGAGACCTTCTCTCGACCAAAAGCCGGCAAATCGCGGAGAGCAGGTCTCTCCACTCCGCGCGGCGCGCTCCGGTCGAGACGACGGGATGGCGGGGGCGTAGAGCGTATTCGTCGTCTCGACCGGAGCACCGAAGGTGCGGAGCGGAGAGACCTTCTCTCGACCAAAAGCCGGCAAATCGCGGAGAG
>JAIETA010000255.1 GCA_019745575.1 Reyranella sp.
TGTTCATCTCGGCCACCACCAAGGTGGTCGACCGCGCCACCGGCCAGATCCATGTCGGCAAGGTGCCGCCCTATTCCGTGGTGGTGCCGGGCAACATCGGCGGCGGCCCCGACCGGCCCTCGACCTACTGCGCGGTGATCGTGAAGACCGTCGACGAGCGCACGCGCTCCAAGACGTCGATCAACGAGCTGCTGCGCGACTGAGGCGCCGCCGCTTCAGGCCGACGCCCCGGGCCGCGGCTTCTGCGCCGACAGCCACTGCGTCCACTCCGCCTGCATGTCGGTCCATTTCAGGCGGGCGCCGGGATGGACGTAGAGCGCGTTGGCAAACAGGACGAATTCCCGGCGCGGCCCGTATCGCACCGGGTCGTAGAAGCCGCACAGCACGAAGCCGCAGGATTCGAGGTGGCGGTGCAGCTCGCCGAACTGCTGCATCTCGGTCTCGTCCGACCGGAAGGCCACCTCGGCGAAGACGAACACCAGGTTCTGGCCGGCGATCAGCTCCCGGGCACCGTGCAACACCTCCATTTCCCAGCCCTGGACGTCGACTTTCAGAAGATCCAGGTGGGAAATGCCGTGGGCGGCGACCACGGCGTCGACCGTCGTCACCTCCGTCATCTGCGTCGCGCCGGCGGCGCCCGTGCCCTCGCGGGGCACCAGGGTGTTGAACTCGGAGTCCTCGCTCAGCTGCAAGGCAAGCTGGCCCGCGCGGGCGCCGAGGGCCGCGTTGAACAGATGCACGTTGCCGCGATCCTTGAAGCCCGCCTCAAGCCGGCGAAACGTGTCGGCGGCCGGCTCGAAAGCATAGATCTCCGCGCCCGGCGCGTACCGCAACAGCGTCCGCAGCGTCTGGCCGGTGTTGGCGCCGACGTCGAACAACACGCCCAGCGACCGGCTTCCCATATAACGCTGAAGATCGAACATCCAGGAGACGCCGTGCGGAAAGCGGCGCGTCAGCGGGAAGAACCTCGACCGCAGGAGGGTGTCGAGGCTGCGGGAAAAGGCGGCCCCGAGAAGGTAGTTCAGGTTCACGACGGTCTCCTGCGGTCGCCCGAATGCCGGTGCAGGTTGCCGGCACCGCGCCGAAAAATTGTTGAATCGTCTACTGGCCGGCCAGCCCGATCTCGCCGTGGCACGAGCCGTCCATCGACGCAGGCGGCCGACGCGGCGGCTGGCCGGCCTTGTGGCCCTCGGCCAGCATCGCGAGCACATGCGGATTCCAGGCATAGCCGCAATGGGCACTGTCGGGTCGCTCGAAGAAGCCGAGATAGGTGGCGGCGTTGGAGACGATGACGTTGACGACGCGGAAGTGGCGGGCGTGATCGCCGAGAAAGGCCGGCACCAGGCGATAGCTCAGGAGATCGTTGGGATCGGAGAACGCCACCGCCGCCAGCGGCGGCTGCCCGGTGGCGAGCCGCTCGCGCATCCGCGCCAGCAACGCGAAGGAGCGCGCGACGCTTGCCCCGACCAGGGACGGCGACGGCGCCACCACCGTCGTCGAGCCGTCCGGCAGATCGGCCGAATCGAGCAACGGCACCTGGTTGGACAGGAGATAGATCATCCTTGTGGCGGCCATGGCGTTGGCCAGCCGGTCGGTGGCCGCGTCGTCGCGCCGGCCTTCGACCGCCGCGCCGATGTGCAGGATGGCATCGAAGATCATCTTGGTGCCCAGGCTCTCCACCACCAGGGCAAGGCTGCCGGGCGGCCGGCCGCCTGCGAGATCGCAGTCGCCGTCGGTGCCGCGCCCGCCCAGCGCCTCGCACACCGCTTCGATCATGGCGTAGCGGATGGGATTGCCGTTGGGTCCGGCGTAGGTCACGACATCGACCAGGCAATCGTTGACCAGGCCGCTCTTCAGATCGCGGTTCAGGGTGGCGCGCTGGTAGGGGAAATCGCCGCCGAAGCTCACGGAGCGATCATAGGCGAGTGCCGCCTTGAGCGGCGCGGTCACCGGCGACCAGCTCAGGAACACGATCTCGACCGCGGTCGCACCGACCGAGATTCGTTCCGTGCGCAGGGACGCGCCGTGCCGGCCGATCTGCCGCGACCCCACCGACTGGCGGCTGCCGCCGATGACGGCGGCCAGCCGGTTCGCCCGATCGTCGACCCAGCTCGGCGGATGGGTGCACATGCCGTGGGTCCACAGCACGCGCACCGGGGCGCCAGGCGCGGCCGTCGCCATCAGATCGAGCAGGCCCGGGAAGGAACCATCGCCGCCGTCGGCCGGCCTCTCGACAATCGGCGTCGCATAGGGTGCGCTGTAGAGCCTGGGATACAGCAAGGCGCCGACGGCCACCGCCGCCGCGAGCACCAGCCCCAATATCAGCCAACCGCGACGCATCAGGCCAAGTGCCGCTGGAATTCGGGCTGCTTCCGGAGCTGCGCGCCCTCCTTGGCCAGGATCTTCGCCGTGCGCTCCGGGGCAAAGCCCAGCGCGACGAAGGCCGGGCCGACATTGCCGACCTCGCGGTACTCGGCGATCCGGCCGTCGCGCAGCGTCATCATCGCCACACCCTCGAAGCCCACCCGCCGGCCCTCGGCCTCGGGCAGGGTCGAGACGTAGCTGAAGGTATAGTAGGCATAGAGCATCTTCCCGTCGCTCACCGGCCGGTGCATGTCCCAGCGGAAGTCGCGGGCGGTGCGATAAAACCAGTCGTCGATCATTTCGGCGATCTTCGCGCGGCCCCGGAAGTCGCCGTAGAACACGTCGCGATAGACGCCGTCCTCGGTGAACAGGGCCGCGAACGCCTGGCCGTCGCGACGTTCCACGGCCGAACAGAAAGCTTTCAGCAGCGCTGATGGTTCCATCGATATTCCTCCCGAACTGCCGTGATCATGACTAAACTGCCGGGCGCGGCCAAGTCAGCCAACCCCGTAAGCCAATCCGTCAGCCAACAGGGAGACCGTCTCATGAGTTTCTGGATCTTTCTCGGCATCCTGGCGGCGATCGGCCTATGGCTGGTCTCCGTCTACAACGGCCTGGTTGGCGGCCGGAACCAGGCGCAGACCGCGTGGAGCCAGATCGACGTCCAGCTCAAGCGCCGCCACGATCTCATTCCCAACCTTGTCCAGGTCGTGAAGGACGCCATGGGCTACGAGCAGGAGACGCTCACCAAGGTGATCCAGGCGCGCAATGCCGCGGTGGCGGCCAGCGGGCCGGCGCAATCCGGCCCCGCCGAGGCGGCGCTGACGCAGGCCACGCGCGGCCTGTTCGCCCTGATGGAGAACTATCCGCAGCTCAAGGCCAACGAAAACGTCATGCAGCTGCAGGAAGAACTGACGGCGACCGAGAACAAGATCGCCTTCGCCCGGCAGTTCTACAACGACTCGGTCAACAGCTATAACACGCGCCGTCAGAGCTTCCCGGCCGTGCTGGCCGCGCCTTCGCTGGGCTTCGGCCCGATGGACCTCTTCACCATGCCGGAGACCGAGCGCGAAGTGCCCAAGGTCGCGCTGCGCTGACGACGCGCGGGGCCCGCGCCGGATGAGCGCCACCACCGACTTCGTCGCCGCCCAGAAGCGGAACCGGCGCAACACGACCCTGCTGCTGGTCCTGCTGACGGCGCTGGCCGCCGCGGTGGGCTACGGCGTCGGCTTGCTGGTCGAGGGCGAGAGTTCCGGCGCCCTGCCGCTGTTCAGTCCGGTCGGCGTGGCGGCGGCGGCGCTGATGGCGGTCGCGAGCATCGGCTGGAGCGCGATCTCGCTCGCGGTCGGCGACCGGATGGTGCTGGCCATGGCGGGCGCCAAGGAGATCGAGAAGGCCGACGCGCCGCAGCTCTATAACGTGGTCGAGGAGATCGCCATCGCCTCGGGCGTGCCGATGCCCAAGGTGATGGTGCTGGAGACCGATGCGCTGAACGCCTTCGCCACCGGCAACAGGGTGGGCCACGGCACCATCGCCGTCACCCGCGGGCTGCTCGACACGCTCGACCGCAACGAGCTGCAGGGCGTGGTGGCGCACGAGATGGCCCATCTCGCCAATCTCGATACCCGCTACATGGTGGTGGTCGGCGTCACCGTGGGCCTGATCGCGCTGGTCTGCGACATGCTGCTGCGCACGCTGAACTGGGGCGGCTCGGCGCGCAACCGCAGCCGCAGCGGCGACGGCAAGAGTTCGGGCGGCGGCATCCTGATCGTGATCCTGATCGTGGTCGCGATCTTCGCCCCGCTCGCCGCCAAGGCCGTCCAGTTCGCCGTCTCCCGCCAGCGCGAATATCTGGCCGACGCCACCTCGGTGCAGTTCACCCGCAATCCCGAGGGGCTGATCTCGGCGCTCGGCAAGCTTGCCGCCAAGGCCGCCCCCTTTCCCGGAGTAAGCCATGCCACGCAGCATCTCTTCATCGTCAATCCCGTACAACACTTCACCAAGGACACGCCGGCGCTCCTGGCCACGCATCCCGACATCGAGGATCGCATCGCTCGCCTGCGCAATCTGGGCGGCTAGCGCCGGCATGGCGGCGGCCTTCGACCTGCAGGGCCATCGCGGCGCCCGCGGTCTCGCACCGGAGAACACGCTGGCGGGATTCAAGGTGGCGCTCGAGACAGGCGTCAGCACGCTCGAGACCGATCTCGCGGTGACCAGGGACGAGGTTGTGGTCATCAGCCACGACCCGGTGCTGAATCCCGATCTCACGCGCCGGCCCGACGGCCAGTGGCTGGCCACGCCCGGCCCGGCGATCCGCACCCTCACGCGCGAGGACCTCCGGGGCTACGACGTCGGGCGCCTCAATCCCGCCAGCCGCTACGGCCAGCAGTGGCCGGAGCAGAAGCCGGTCGACGGCCAGCGCATTCCCACGCTCGCCGAGCTGTTCGTCCTGGCGGGCCCCACGGTGCGCTTCAACGTCGAGATCAAGATCGACCCCGGCAAGCCCGACCTCACGCTCGATCCGGCGCGGTTCGCCCAGCTCACCGTCGAGGCCGTGCGCAAGGCCGGCACGGCGGCCCGCACCACGGTGCAGTCCTTCGACTGGCGCGCCGTGCGCGAGATGCGACGGCTCGCGCCGGAGATCGCCACCGCCTGCCTCAGCATCGAAGGCGGCAACTTCGACACGGTGCAGCGCGCGAGCGGCCGGCCCTCGCCCTGGCTGGGCGGGCTCGACCTCGCCGTCCACGACGGCTCGCTGCCGCGCCTCGCCAGGGCCGCGGGATGCGCCGTCTGGTCGCCCTTCTGGCGCAACGTGACCGCCGAGAACGTGAAGGAAGCCCAGGCGCTCGGGCTGAAAGTGATCCCCTGGACGGTCAACATGCCGGCCGACATGGAGCGGCTGATCGGACTCGGCATCGACGGCCTGATCACCGATTATCCCGACCGGGCGCTCCCGGTCCTGGCGGCCAAGGGCCTAAAGGCCCGGTAGTGCGTACCTCGTTGCGATAGACCGGCCTCATCCTCTGCGGCATTCCCGCATCTCACCGAGCGTCGTTTTCCAGCTCGATCCGACACCAACCTCATGCTGAGGAGGCCCGGAGGGCCGTCTCGAAGCATGGGCAACAGACGCCGTGCTCGTTCCCATCCTTCGAGACGCGCCGCTTCGCGGCGCTCCTCAGGATGAGGTAAGCGATTGAATTAATTCATTTTATTCCCGAACAGCCTCTATGGATGAAGCACGTCCATCGTAAAGAAGAGGCGCCGGACACTTGACTCTGCGGCCACTGTGTTCTGTATACAGAACCCATGAAACCCTTCGTCCCCGAGCCCGACCTCTCCGAGCGCATCCATGATTCCGTGCTCGAGGCGATCTGCAACGGCACCCTGAAGGCCGGCGCCCGCCTCACCCAGGAAGAGCTCGCGCAGCAGTTCGGCGTGTCGCGCCAGCCGGTGCTGCAGGCCATGATGCTGCTGCGCCGCGGCGGCTTCCTGGTCGACGCCGGCCGCAAGGGCGTTTGCGTGGCGCCGCTCGATGTCGAGCGCGCCCGCAACCTCTACGGTGTGCGCGGCGCCCTCGACGGCGCGGCGGCGCGGCTGGCGGCCGCCCGCTACACCCCGCACCTTGCCCAGCGCGGCCGCGCCCTGCTCGACGTCGGGCGGCGGGCCGCCAGCAGCGGTCACGTCCCCTCGGCGATCGAGGCCGACATCGATTTCCACCTGTTCGTCTACGAGGCCTCGGGCAATCCGCTGATCTCCGAAACCGCCCATCCGCACTGGCAGCATCTGCGCCGGGTGATGGCGGCGGTGCTGAGCGAAGACGACCTGCGCATAAACGTCTGGGACGAACACGAAGGCATCCTGCGCGCGCTGGAAGCCGGCCAGGTGGACGAGGCCGAGGCGCTGTGCCGCGGCCACGCCGAGCAGATGGCCGACATCCTCACGGGGCGGCTGAAGGTCGTCATTTCCCGCGCCGCCTGACACGAAGCAAAGGAGGAACCGCCATGAAGCTCACGCCGGAGCAGCTGAAGCAGTTCGACGACGACGGCTATCTGTTCTTTCCCAACTACTTCTCGTCGGAGGAAACGGCGATCCTGAAGTCGGAGATCCCCGGCGTCTTCGCCCAGCGCCGCGAGGAGAACGTGCGCGAGAAGACCGGCGACGTGGTCCGCACCGCCTTCGCCGTGCACATCTACAATCCGGTGTTCGAGGCCCTGGTCCACAGCCCGCGCTTCGTCGAGCCGGCCGAGCAGCTTCTGCGCGACAAGACCTACATCCACCAGTTCAAGATCAACGGGAAGGCCGCCTTCGACGGCGACGTCTGGCAGTGGCACCAGGACTACGGCACCTGGAAGGCCGACGACGGCATGCCCGAGGCCCGCGCCATGAACCTCGCGGTGTTCGTCGACGAGGTGAACGAGTTCAACGGGCCGCTGTACTTCATCCCGAAGAGCCACAAGAAGGGCGCGATCGAGGCCAAGCACGACCTCACCACGACGTCGTATCCGCTGTGGGTGATCGACAACGACGTCATCGCCAAGCTGGTGAAGCAGGGCGGCATCGTGGCGCCCAAGGGCCCCGCCGGCTCGGCGATCTTCTTCCACGGCACGCTGGTCCACGGCAGCCCGCCCAACATGTCGCCGTGGGACCGCCAGATCATCTACGTCACCTACAATTCGGTGCAGAACGCCATCACCCGCTTCAAGCGCCCGGCCCATATCGCCCATCGCGATTTCACGCCGCTCGACGCCTGGGAAGACGATTGCGTGACGCGGGCCGTCCGCCGCAAGGCCGCCGCGGAATAACTAAGGTCGTTCGGGAGGAAACCATGAGTCTCCATCGCATGCTGCTGGTCCGCGCGGCCGAAGCCAGGCCGCTGCGCATCGGCGTGATCGGCGCGGGAAAATTCGGCTCGATGTATCTGTCGCAGATCCCGACGACGCCCGGCATCCATCTCCTGGGCATCGCCGACCTCTCGCCGACGCGCGCCCGCGAAAACCTCGCACGGCTGGGCTGGAAGCCCGAGGTCACGGGGGCCACGTCGTTCGCCGAGGCGCGCAAGCACGGCAGCACCTGCCTCACCGACGACTGGCGCGCGCTGGTCAGCCATCCCGAGATCGACATCATCGTGGAATCGACGGGCGATCCGATCGCCGCCGTCGACCATGCCCTGGAAGCTTTTAGGCACGGCAAGAGCGTGGTCATGGTGACGGTCGAGGCCGACGCCTTCTGCGGACCGCTGCTCGCCCGCCGCGCCGCCCAGGCCGGCGTGATCTATAGCCTCGCCTACGGCGACCAGCCGGCGCTGATCTGCGAGCTGGTCGACTGGGCGCGGACCTCGGGCTTCGAGGTGACGGCGGCCGGGCGCGGCCACAAGTGGCTGCCGCACTTCGCGCAATCGACTCCGGAAACCGTGTGGAAGTACTGGGGCCTGAACGAGGAGCAGGCCAGGCGCGGCGGCCTGAACCCGAAAATGTTCAACTCCTTCCTCGACGGTTCCAAGCCCGCCATCGAGAGCACGGCGGTGGCCAACGCCACCGGCCTCACGCCGGCGCCGGACGGCCTCGCCTTCCCGCCCTGCGCCGTCGACGACCTGCCCTTCGTGATGCGGCCGGCCTCCGAGGGCGGCCAGCTCCACCACAAGGGCCAGGTCGAGTGCGCAAGCTCGCTGGAGCGCGACGGCCGCGCCATCCCCTACGAAATCCGCAAGGGCGTGTGGGTCGTGTTCGAGGCGGCGACCGAGTACCAGAAGAACTGCTTCGAGGAGTACATGCTCTGTACCGACCCGTCGGGGCGCTATTCGGTGATGTACAAGCGCTGGCACCTGATCGGCCTGGAAGTGGGCATGTCGGTGGCCTCGATCGGCCTGCGCAAGGAGCCGACCGGCTGCCCGATCGGCTTCCATGCCGACGTGATCGCCACCGCCAAGCGCGATCTCAAGCCGGGCGAGATGCTGGACGGCGAAGGCGGCTACACGGTTTACGGCAAGCTGTTCCCGGCCGGGAAGTCGACGACGCTCGGCAGTTTGCCCTTGGGCCTCGCCCACAACGTGAAGCTGCTAAAGCCGATCAAGGCCGGCCAGTCTCTCACCTACGCCGACGTGGCGATGGACGAGAGCCTGACCGCGGTAAAAATCCGCCGCGAGATGGAGCGGGATTTCGCCCCGGCTGCCTCGAAGATCGCCGCGCAATAAGGAAGGCGCTGGGCATCACAGAAACCTCACCCTGAGGAGGCCGCAAAGCGGCCGTCTCGAAGGGTGGGCACGCGCACCTCGACTGTCGCTCACCCTTCGAGACGCAGCCCTGCGGGCTGCTCCTCAGGGTGAGGTTGGCTTGCAAATTAGCGCCTATGAGCGAGCCTTCCGGCGGTCACTTCATGAGAGTCGTGACGACGACCAAACCTCAAGTCATCACACTCCCGTCGGCAGACGACTATTTGCGGTCACTCACTTGTTGACCCATTTGAGTAACGAGATTGAAGAACTGGAGGCCGTCGAGATGAATTTCTTTTTTGAGGAGCGCAGCCTCAACGACGGTACTAAGGGTGTCCATAGTGGCGCCCTTAAAGGCAAATGCCTCTGCGCGGACCCGAATTTCCGGATCGAGCAGCAGTTCGGCGATCAGCGAATTTCGTTGCTCTGATGGCAATGGCTTGAGTTCGTGCCAACCCAATTCGGCGACGACATCTTCAAGAGATTTGGCCATGCGGACCTCATCGAACATGCGAGCACTCATGTAGTTGGCCACGCGACCTAGCGGAAGGGCTGAGTACATGTGCAGATGAGTTCGACGATGGTGAGGGCCGGTCAGTCTCTCACCTACGCCGACGTGGCGATGGACGAGAGCCTGACTGCCGTAAAAGTCCGCCGCGAGATGGAGCGGGATTTCGCCCCGGCTGCAGCCAGAATCGCCGCGCAGTAGGAGGCTCTAGCCTTCGGCGCTCCCGGACATTGCATAGCAATGTCCTGACGCTAGCTGGCCGAGCGAAGCTCGGCCGGAGTTCGTTTGACGTCACCGAATGTTCATGTGAAAGTCACACGAACAAAAAGAACGATCTGCATAGTTCATTCGAACAATGCAGACCGAACGGGACAGGAAACGGACTCAGGATCCAGCCATGCTGGCGGAAGATCGCGCGCGCGCCATCGTGGAACTCGTCCGCACCGACGGGTTCCAGGCCATCGACGCACTGGCGCTCCAGTTCGGGGTGACGCCGCAGACGATCCGCCGCGACGTCAACCTGCTCTGCGACCGCGGACTGCTGCGCCGCCGCCATGGCGGTGTCGAGCTGCCGCCCGAAGGCGAGAATCTTGCCTATCCCGCCCGTCAGGTCCTGAACATCGACGCCAAGCGTCGCATCGCCCAGCTCGTGGCGCGCGAAGTGCCGGACGGCGCCTCGCTGTTCCTGGGCATCGGCACGACGCCCGAACAATGCGCGCTCGCCCTGGCCGACCACTCGGGCCTGCGCGTCATGACCAACAACCTGAACGCCGCCCTGGCGCTCAGCCGCAACGCCTCCTGCGAGATCACCGTGGCGGGAGGGCGCCTGCGCAATCTCGATCGCGACGTGGTGGCCGGCGACGCGCACGGCTTCTTCAGCCGGTTCGCCGTCGACATCGGCATCTACGGCGTGGGCGGCGTGGCCGAGGACGGCACGCTGCTCGATTTCAGCCCCGACGAGGTGACGATGCGCAGCGAACTGGCCCGGCATTGCCGGCAGCGCTTCCTGGTCCTCGATCACACCAAGTTCGGCCGCGGTGCCACCGTGCGCGGCGGCCATGTCGCCGAGGCGAGCGTCGTGTTCACCGACCGCCCGGTTCCCGCCGCCATCGCCGACCAGTTGAGCGCCGCCCACGTGCGTCTCGTCTTCTGGTCCGACGACGTCCCGTTCACGACCGCAGCAAGTCAAACAAGGAGGGGCTGATCCCATGTTGAAACATCTCGCAATCGCTGCCGCACTCGGCATCGCCGCATTGACCAACCTGACGGAGGCGGCCGCCCAGCAGCGCGCCGTCTGCTACAACTGCCCGCCGGAATGGGCCGACTGGGGATCGCAGCTGAAAGCCATCCAGGCCAGGCTCGGCATCCAGGTGCCGCCGGACAACAAGAACTCCGGCCAGGCGATCGCCGCGCTGATCGCGGAGAAGGCCAACCCCGTGGCCGACGTCACCTATCTCGGCGGCATCGCGGCCGATCCGGCCAAGGACGCCGGCGTGCTCACCCCGTACAAGCCGAAGAACTGGGAGAAGATCCCGGCCGACCTAAAGGATCCCGACGGCAACTGGTTCACGATCCACTCCGGCACCTTGGGCCTGTTCGTGAACAAGGCGGCGCTGGGCAACAAGCCGGTGCCGCAGAGCTGGAGCGACCTCCTGAAGCCCGAATACAAGGGCCTGATCGGCTATCTCGATCCGACGTCGGCGGCCGTCGGCCAGCTCGGCGTCATGGCGATCAATCTCGCGCTGGGCGGCACCTACGACAATCTCGATCCGGCCATCAAGTTCTTCAAGGAACTGGCCAAGAACCAGCCGATCGTGCCGAAGCAGACCTCCTATGCCCGCGTCATCTCGGGCGAGATCCCGATCCTGCTCGACTACGACTTCAACGCCTATCGCGGCCAGTACACCGACAAGGCGCCGGTGCAGTTCGTCATCCCGAAGGAGGGCACGCTGGTGTTCCCCTACGTGATGGGTCTGGTGAACAAGGGCCCGAACCCGGACAACGGCAAGAAGGTGCTCGACTTCGTGCTCTCGGACGAGAGCCAGGCGATGTGGGGCAACGCCTATCTGCGCCCGGTGTTCGCCGACCGGCTGTCGGCCGAGGCCAAGGCCAAGTTCCTGCCCGACGCGGAATATGCCCGCGCCAAGCCGGTCGATCTCAAGAGCCTGGCGAAGGCCCAGCCCCAGATCGTCGAGCGCTACCGCAAGGAAGTGAACTGACCGAAACGTCGATATCGGCGACCCGGCGGGATGGCCGCAAGGCCATCCCGCTCCTCCGTCGTCTCGACCGTAGCGAAGCGAAGTGGAGAGACCTTCTCTCCTCCAAAAGCCGGCCAATCGCAGAGAGAAGGTCTCTCCATTCCGCCTCGTGGAGTTTACCCCGAGGTACGAGGGGCTCGGCTCCAGTCGAGACGACGGATTTCCTGCTCTAGAGTCTTTCCGATGTCGATTGAACCACCTGAGTCTGGATCAGGGAGTCTGGAATTCCTCTCCTCCCCCGTTTTGTATGGACCGGGGACAAGGTGAACGTGTGTTCGGGGACATGGTGGACACATTTCAGATTAGCTCAGGTTATTGAT
>JAIETA010000199.1 GCA_019745575.1 Reyranella sp.
CCTTCCGCACCGACATAGAAACCCGGCGACGGAGTCTGTGCCTGGGCAATGACCGGCAGCGCTACAAACGCGGCGGCCATCAAAGCCTTCTTCATGAGTTCTTCCCCTCGTTATGGACATCGGACGAGCGTTGGCGGGGCTGGATCATCACCAACACCTGAAAGGAGTATACACACCACACATAGTGCGGTGCAAGATGAGCCATCTGGAGGCACACGACTGGCCCACAACCTGTGGCTCCAGGGCCACAGTACATGGCCCGGCGCGGCCAAAAGCCTGGATTCAGCGACCTAACGGACGCCCGCTGGCATCGCTAGATGTTGTAGGTCGCTCCACCAGCCGCGCATCGCCGACTTACCCACAAAGCGGCCTCTGCCGCGAGAACTTCCCGCTTGCCGCGACTGGCTGCCGCCATCCATCCGAGAGCTCGCCACAACCCATGGGGTCTCCATGCCAACGGCCGGCTGCGCCAGCCGCCGCCCAAGACAGTGCCGTCCTAAAGTAAGAGCGAACGTTAAAATCGCCCCCTAAGCGCTTTGGAAGCGACAATTTGTGCCACCCTCCGAATATTCACACGGTCACGCTGGACAATCGCCTCGCCCGTCTGCCGGGAAATTTATCGCCGCTGGTCCCGGGTTTGCGGTAAACCGCCGTTCACTCACTACGGACGCGAAGGGGAAACGCCATGGGTCAGTTCAGCAAAGTCGAGACCGACGGCCGCCTGATGATCGTCACCATCAACCGGCCGGAGGTCTACAACGCCTGCCATCCGCCGGCCAACGAGGAACTGGTCGCGGCCTTCGACGAGTTCCATGCCAACCCCGACCTGTGGGTCGCCATCATCACCGGCGCGGGCGACAAGGCCTTCTGTGCCGGCAACGACCTCAAGTATCACGCCGAGCTGCAGGCGCGCACCGGCAAGCGGCCGGTCCACCCGCTCAAAGGCTTCGGCGGCCTGACCAACCGACATGACCTCGACAAGCCGGTGATCGCCGCCGTGAACGGCGTCGCCATGGGCGGCGGCTTCGAGATCGCGCTCGCCTGCGACATCATCGTGGCCTCCGACAAGGCGACCTTCGCGCTGCCCGAGCCCAAGGTCGGCCTGGCGGCGGGCGCCGGCGGCATGCAGCGGCTCAGCCGCATGATCCCGCTCAAGAAGGCGATGGGCATGATGCTGACCGGCCGCCACGTCTCGGCCAAGGAAGGCCACGAGCTGGGCTTCGTCACCGCCGTGGTGCCGCACGCCGATCTCCTCAAGGAGGCCCGCCGCTGGGCCGACGACATCCTGGCCTGCTCGCCCATGTCGGTGCGCGCCACCAAACAGGTCGTCATGCGCTCGCTCGACACGCCGGCCCTGGAAGTGGCCATGCACAACCAGCACTACCCGGCCTTTGTCGCCATGGCCCGCAGCGAGGACACGGTCGAGGGACCGAAGGCCTTCGCCGAGAAGCGCAAGCCCAACTGGAAGGGCCGCTGAGGACGCGTCGCCCCGAGTCACGGAGTCATCCTATCGACGTCGGCTCGGGCGGCCTGTCCGGCGGCCAAGGCCCTGATCTGCCGGGGAAAATCGCGGCCTCGGCGACGGCCGCGGGAGTCGCCGACTGACTCGTTTCAAGACTGTCTCCCTGGCGCGCCGATGCCGGCGGCCGCAGGGCAGCCTCGGGGCGCGGGAAGGCAATAGGAATCATGTCCAAAATATAGGATTTTTAGCCGATCCTGTCAATGCCGGTCGCCGCCGAGATAGAGCTGCTTCACGATCTCGTTCGACTGCAGCTCGGCCACGGTCCGGCCCTCAAAGGCGATCTCGCCGTGGACGATGATGTAGCCGCGGTCGGCGATCCGCACGG
This sequence comes from Reyranella sp., assembly GCA_019745575.1. GTDB lineage: Bacteria > Pseudomonadota > Alphaproteobacteria > Reyranellales > Reyranellaceae > Reyranella. Next base: position 1,848 of record JAIETA010000199.1, read on the forward strand.
CCTGGTGGAAATTCTGCTCGGCCATCAGCACGGTGAGGCCGAACTTCTGCTTCAGCTCCTCGATCTTGGAGATGGTCTGGGCGACCAGCAGCGGCGACAGGCCGACCGACGGCTCGTCGATCAGCAGCAGCCGCGGCGAGGTCATCAGGGCGCGGGCGATCGCCAGCATCTGCTGCTGGCCGCCCGACATGGTGCCGGCAAGCTGTCGCCGCCGTTCGATCAACACCGGAAACGCTTCGTAGGCGAAGGCGAGGTTCTCGCCGATCCGGGCCCGCGCGCTCTTGCGATAGGCGCCCAGCATCAGGTTCTCCTCGACCGTGAGCTTGGGAAAGAGGCGCCGCCCCTCCGGCACCAGCGCGACGCCGAGGCCCACGATCTCCTCGGTGGCCAGGCGGGTGAGGTCGTGCGTCTGCCCGTCGATCTCGAGCGCGATCGTGCCGGAGACCGGCCGGACCACCCCCATCAGGCACTTCATCAGGGTGCTCTTGCCGTTGCCGTTGGTGCCGAGCAGCACGACGGTTTCGCCGGCATTGACCTCGATCGAGGCGCCGTTCAGCGCCCGCACCGCGCCGTAGCGGGCGTCGACCGCCGATACGGCGAGCCTAAGTGCCAAGGTAGGCCTCCTGCACGCGCTTGTCGGCCATCACCTGCTGCGGCGTCCCCTCGCAGATGACGCGGCCGGCGTCGAGGCACATCACGCGTTCGGAGAAGCGCATCACCGCCTGCATGATGTGCTCGATCATGATGACGGTGATGCCCTCGGCATTGAGCTTGAGCAGCACGTCGAGCACCTCGTCGACCTCGGCGCCGGCCAGCCCCGCCATGGCCTCGTCGGAGATCAAGAGCTTCGGCCGCGCCGCCATCGCACGGGCCAGCTCCATCTTGCGCAGCTCGACCTGGGAAAGTTGGCTCGACGAGACGTGCGCCTTGTCGGCCAGGCCGATCTTGTCGAGGATCGCATAGACTTCGGCATCGGCCTGGCGGGTCGACAGTCCGTGGCCGATCACCGCGAAGTCGATCGCAACCAGGAGGTTCTCCAGCACCGTCATGCTCCTGAACGGTCGCGGCACCTGGAAGCTGCGGGCGATGCCGCGGCGCGTCCGCTTGTAGGCCGGCAGGCGCGTGATGTCCTGGCCGTCGAACCGGATCGCGCCGAGGTCGCTCGACAGCACGCCGGAGATGCAGTTGATCAGGGTCGTCTTGCCCGAGCCGTTGGGGCCGATCAGCCCGAACCGTTCGCCCGGCCGGATGTCGACGCTGACACCATCGAGCGCGGTGAAGCCGCCGAACCGCTTCGACACGCCGTCGACCTGCAGCAGGGCCTGGCTCACGACGTCCTCCGGCGGGCCCACCGCCACAGCCGCCGCGCCAGGCCGATGATGCCCTCGGGCGCCGCCACCACGAACAGCACCAGCATGACGCCCAGCACCAGCACGTTGACCTCGGACGAGATGGTCACGGTCAGAAGCTGCTGCGTGGTCGCAAGCAGGATCGCGCCCAGCACCGGCCCGATCCAGTGCGAAGTGCCGCCGATCAGCGACATGGCGAGCGCCGACACCGAATAGTTGAGGTTGAAGGCCGACACCGGGTCGGCAAACTGCAGATACATGGCCGACGGCGCGCCGGCCGCGCACATCAGGGCCCCGGAGAGCGCGCAGGCCACCAGCTTGAGGTTGAGCGTCGGCACGCCGGAACACTCGGCGGCGATCTCGTCGTCGCGGATGGCGCGCAGCCCGCGGCCGAGACCCGAGTTCTGGACGTAGCGCGCCAGCGCCACGGCGATCACCACCATGACCGCGGCGATCACGAACAGCATTTTTATGTAGGAGTCGAAAGGCTCCGTCACCGGCGGCCGCAGCAGCTGCACGCCGGTGGCGCCGCCGACGAACTTCCAGTTGGTGATCAGCGTCTCGGCGATGATGGTGATGGCCACCGTGGCGATGGAGAAGAAGATGCCGCGCAGCCTGAGCGTCAGCAGGCCGACGCCGAGGCCCAGCGCCGCCCCGACCAGCGCTGCCACCCCGATCTGGATCCAGAGCGGCGCGGCCACCGCCTTGAGGAGAAAGACCGCGGTGTAGACGCCGATGCCGAAGAAGGCGCTGGTGCCGAAGTTCACGTAGCCGGCATAGCCGCCCAAGATGTTCCACGCCGTCGCCAGCACGATGAACTGCAGGACGACGAAACCCGCGAAGAAGGCGTACTCGTTGCGCACCGTGAGCGCCATCGCGAAGGCCAGGGCGACGAAGGCCGCCGCGCCGATCCAGAATCCGAGGTGCCGTCCCACGCCGCCCATCGTCATCTTCCGAACAGGCCCTGGGGACGAACGCCCAGGACGATCAGCAGCAGGGTGAAGGAGATGGCCGGCGCCCACGACGCGCCGAACAGGGTGAGCACGATGGTCTCGGCCACGCCCAGGATGATGCCGGCCAGCAGGGTGCCCGACATGCTGCCGAGCCCGGCCATCACCACGACGCAGAAAGTGCGGCCGATATAGGCGCGGTCCAGGGTCGGCTCGACCGGCTGCACGATGATCAGCAGCGCGCCGGCCAGCGCCACCACCGCCGTGGCGATGCCGAACGCCCACTGCTTGATGGCGATCGGATCGGCCCCCATCAGCCGGAGCGCCGCCTCGTCCTGCGCCACCGCACGTATGGCGCGACCGAGGAAGGTTCGCGACAGGTAGAGCGTCAGCGCCAGGGTCAGCAGCAGGGCCATCGCGAAGGCCACGACCATGCGCATCGGAATGCGGATGTCGAGCACCTCGACGCTCTTGCCGATGTAGATGGCCTGCACCGTGCGCTGGTCGACGCCGAACGCCATGATGATGCCGACTTCGATGATGAAGGCGATGCCGAAGAAGAAGGCGAGGCCGCGCACGCCGGCGTCGCTGCCGCGCTTCTCGAAGGTCTCGTGGTAGGTGCGGTAGAGCACGACGCCGAGCACGAAGAAGGGCGGCATCAGCAGCAGCCCCGCCACGATCGGATCGATGTCGAAGTCGCCCAGCAGCCAGGCCCCGTACGACGCCAGCACGAGCAGCGCCGGGTGGGCGACGTTGGGCACGTCGAGCAGGCCGAAGGATATCGAAAGGCCGATGCTGACGGCGGCGTAGAAGCAGCCGACCAGAACGCCGAGCACGATGGCGTCGCCCAGCAGCTCCCAGGAAAACACCTTGCTTGCCGCCTCGCCGCTACTTGCGCGCTTTCTCGAACGGCTGGACGAGCTCGCCGGTCTTCCACTTCTCGGGGAACAGGATGATCTGCTTGCCGGGGTTGCGGAACTGCTCGATGTTCTTGTCGACGACGCCGCGGAATTGCGCCATCAACGTCGCCGATTCCTTGCGCTCGCCGTCGGGGCCGAACACGATCGGACCGACGATCGTCATCATCTCGTTGCTGCGCAGGAAGTCGGCAAGCTTCTTGTGGTCGAGCGACTTGGTGGCGTTCGCCGCCTGCTCGACCATCTGCCCCATGGCGTAGCCGAACGGCGCCAGGTAGTAGCCCAGCGGGTCGACCTTGGCCTCGCCGGCGCGCTTCTGGTATTTTACGAAGAAGTCCTTGGTGCCGGCGAACTCCATGGATTTCTCGGGCAGCCAGGAATTGTAGTTCACCACCCCGTTCAGCAGCGAGCCCATCGATTCCATGACGCTGCTGAACTGCAGGCCGACCATGCCGCCGCCGAACAGTCTTACGCTGTCGCCGATGCCGATCTCGTTGATCGCGCGCAGCAGGCCGACGGAATCCGGCGGATAGGAGCAGACGAACACCATGTCGGCCCGGGCGGCGCGGATGGCGCGCACCATGGCCGAGAACTCGGCGGTGGCCGGCGGATAACTCTGCTCATAGACCACCTTGACGCCCTTCTCGGTGGCGACGTCCTTGGCGATCTTCATCAGGTTCTGGGCGAATTCCTGGTCGGCGCCGATCAGCGCGATCGTCTTGGCGCCGGCCTTCATGCCGAGATCGATGAAGCCGCGCGCCCACGAATCGGCCGGCCCCCAGGGCGCGTTGTTGAACCATTTGTCGTGCTTGACGGTGCGGTTCACCTGGAAGGAGAAGTTGCCCATCAGCAGGAGGTCGCGCTGCTTGACCATCGGCATGATGGGCGCGGTCGGCACGGTGGCGTAGGGCGCGAACAGCAGATCGACCTTGTCGACGTCGAGCAGCTTGGAATAGATCGCCGGCGTCTCCGCCGCGCTCGACTTGTCGTCGTAGACGATCAGCTCGACCTTGCGCCCGAGCAGGCCGCCCTTCTCGTTGACGTCGTCGCGCCAGACTTCGATGCCGACCAGCGCCGACTTGCCGCCGGCCGCGAGGCCACCGGTCAAAGGCATGCTCATGCCGATCTTGACCGGCCCCTGCTGCGCGCGGACGGGCAGCGCCAAGCCCGCGGCCAGGGCGCCGGCGACGGCGGTACGGCGGTGAATGCGACCAGAACCCATTGCCCGTCTCCTCCTGAATTTTCTTTGTTGTGGCCGGCAGCATAGCCAGACCGGCAAATCGCGACAACGCTTCGCCCCGGCAAAGCGACCGAATTGCTGCAGCGCGAAGTCGGACCGGCGATTTCGCCGTTTCCCTGGGCCTCGACCAAGTCCAGCATGACGAAGCGACAAAAGGTGGAAGGGCGGCACATGCAGTTCGGACTGTTCGGCGGCGCACGGACGAAGCGCGGCACCGGCCTCGAGGACAGCCAGGGCTACGAAAGTTTCATCGACTATGTGATCGAGGCCGACCGGCTGGGATTCCGTCAGCTCTTCATGGTCGAGCATCACTTCACCGGCCAGGGCCAGGCCTCGGCCTCGATGACGTTGCTGGCCTACCTCGCCGCCCGCACCCGCAACATCCGTCTCGGCACCGCGGTGGTGGTGCTGCCGTGGCACAATCCGGTGCTGGTGGCCGAGCAGGTCGCCACGCTCGACCTGCTGAGCGGCGGGCGCGTCGATTTCGGCATCGGCAAGGGCTACCGTCAGGCCGAGTTCGATGGCTTCTGCATTCCCATTGCCGAGGCGACCGAACGCTTCGACGAAGCCGCGGAGATCATCCGCAAGGCGTGGACGAGCGAGGGACGTTTTAGCCATCACGGCAAGCGCTGGCACTACGACAATATCGTCGTCGAACCGGCGCCGCTGCAGCGCCCGCATCCGCCGCTGTGGCTGGCCGCCGGCAGTCACGACAGCGTCCGCCGCGCCGCGCGCGAGGGGTACAACCTCCTCCTCGACCAGCTCGCGCAGGTCGACCAGATCGCGCAGCGCATCACCGTCTTTCGCGCCGAATGCGAGCGAGTCGGCCGCGCCTACGCCCCCTCCATGGTGGCAACGGCGCGCGCCCTGCAGATGATCCACAGCGAAGGCGAGCGCGCCGAGGCTTACGAGACCCGCAGGCGCGTGGTGCGCGTGATCGGCGACCTCGCGCGCGACGCGCTGCCCGGACGGATCGAGGAAGACACCGCCCCGCTGCTCGGCACGCCGGACGAGGTGATCGCCCGGCTGAAGCAACTCGAAGCGGGCGGCGCCACCAACATCCTGCTGGTCGACCCCAACGCCTCGGTGGCCAACCTGCGCGCCTTCGCCCGCGAGGTCATGCCGGCGTTCGTGCCGGCACCCGCCGCCGTCGCAGACTGAGGCGCGCGCCGGCCCTTGCAATCTGCCCCATAACGTTATACGTTATAGTCTGATGATCGTGGGTCTTCGCGACACGGAGACGGCTCGCATCTGGCGCGGCGAACGTGGTCGCCGATTGCCGTCGACCATTCAGGATGTAGCGCTTCGAAAGCTGCGTCTGCTGAACAACGCACAGGACCTGAACGACTTGCGGGTGCCGCCGGGAAACAGACTGGAAGCCTTGCGCGCGGACAGGTCTGGCCAGCACAGCATTCGGATCAATGACCAGTGGCGGATCTGCTTCGTGTGGACCGCCGGAGGACCGGACAATGTCGAGATCATCGACTACCACCGCTAGGCGCAACCTGCTGCGCAACCCTCATCCGGGCGAAATCCTCGCGGAGGAGTTCATGAAGCCCATGCTGCTTTCACAGAACGCACTGGCCCGGGCGATTGGCGTGCCGCCGCGACGGATCAACGAGATCGTGCTGGGCAAACGGGCGATCACGGCGGACACGGACCTGCGCCTCGCCCGCTACTTCGGCATCTCCGAAGGCATGTTCCTCGGCCTGCAGACCGACTTCGAACTGATGGAGCGCCGTCGCGAGATCGAGCAGGAACTCAAGGCGATCCGGCCACGCGCCGCCTAGCGTCCGCGCGCGTTGTCGAAATCCCAGTCGAGTTCGAAACGGTCGCGGTTGGCCTTGATGTAGGCGGCATGCGGCGGCGCGAAGTGGGCCGGCATCAGGAGAGCCCCCTGCTCCACGCAATCGGCCAGCAGGGCGTTGCGCGTGGCGCGCGCCAGGTCGCGGTCCTCGCAGAACACGCTGTTCCATTTCCACAGCGGCACCTGCACCGGATTGTGCAGCGCATCGCCTGAGAAGATCGCCCGCTTGCCGCGCGACTCGAGATCGAGCCGGATCTGGCCCGGCGTGTGGCCGGGCGCGGGCTTCAGCACCAGGCAGCCGCACATGGCGTGATCGCCCGACACGAACTCCGCCATCCTGGCCTCGACGATGGGCAGCACCGAGTCGTTGTAGGTGTTGACCTCGAAGGGCACCGAGCCCGGCCGCCTGGCGACGGCCGCCCAATGATCGTGGTCGGTGCGCGACATGACGTACTTCGCGTTGGGAAAGGTCGGCACCCACTTGCCGTTCTCGAGCCGGGTGTTCCAGCCGACGTGATCGACGTGCAGATGCGTGCACATCACATAGTCGATCTCTTCCGGCTGCACGCCCGCTTCGCGCAGACGGTCGAGGTATTGCGTGTTCAGCATGTCGAAGCGCGGCATGCCAGGGCGCGGCTTGTGGTTGCCGCTGCAGGAGTCGATCAGGATCGTGTGCTTGCCGGTGCGGACCAGCCAGGAATGGATCGACGTCACCAGCCGCCCGCTCTCGGCCTGGAAGTAGTTCGGCGCCAGCCAGTGCTGCTCGGCCTTGAAGGTTTCGGCCTCGAACTCGGGGAAGAAATCCTTGGCCGGGAAGCCCGGGCCCATCTGCTCTTCGATGCGCGTCACGCGAACGTCGCCGATGTGCCGATCCTGCATGTGTCCCTCTCCGTCACGGGCCTGGGCTCAGCCGCGGCGGATATCCTAGGAGGTCGCCGGCTTTTCGTCGCGTACGATGCGGCCGTCCTGCAGGGTGACGATGCGGTCGGCGAGGCCGAGAATGCGGTTGTCGTGCGTCACCATCAGGATCGTCGTGCCGCGCGCGCGTGCCAGCCGCTTCAGGAGCGCCACGACGTCGTAGCCGCTGTCCTTGTCGAGGGCGGCCGTCGGCTCGTCGGCGAAGATCACGTCGGGATTGCCGACCAGCGCGCGGGCGATGGCCACGCGCTGCTTCTGGCCGCCCGACAGATTGGCCGGCAGATAGGTCGCCCGGTCGCCAAGGCCGAGCAGCGCCAGGACGTGCGCGGCGGCATCGTCGCGCCGGGACTCGGGCACGCCCTCATGCACGTCGAGGCCCATGCGCACGTTCTGATGCGCCGTCAGGCTGTCGTGCAGATTGTGGGCCTGGAAGATGAAGCCGAGCCGCCGCCGGCTCTCGACCAGCCGATCGGCGGACGCGCCCCGCAGTTCCCGGCCGAGCAGCCGGACGCTGCCGTCCTGCACCTCGCGCAGGCAGCCGATGAGGGTCAGCAGGGTCGTCTTGCCGGATCCCGAGGCGCCCATCAGCATGACGAGCTGGCCGGACGCCACCACGAGATCGACGTCGAACAACGCCTGCTTGCGCGCATCGCCCTCGCCGAACCAGTGGTTGAGGCCCGACACGACGATGGGCGGCTCGTCTTGCGCCCGCAGGCGCGCGATGGAGGGCGCAGTCTGCATGGCCGGACGGTCAGAACAGGTCGGCGGGATCGGCGCGCTCCAGCCGGCGCGTGGCGATCGCGCCGGAAAGCGTGCACATCGCAAGGGTGCCCAGCAGCACCATCAGCGGCCGTGTTCCCGGCATGGTGATCGGCAGGCCGGTCGTCGCGGCGATGATCTGGTAGAGCAGCAAGGCGATCACCAGGCCCGGAATGAAGCCCAGCATCGCCAGCACCATCGCCTCCTCGAAAACGATGCCGAGGAAGAAGCCGCGCTTGTAGCCGATGGCCTTGAAGGTCGCATACTCGCGCAGGTGGTCGGCGACGTCGCTCGACAGCACCTGGTAGACGATGATGACGCCAACCAGCACGCCGATCACGATGCCGAAGCCGAACACGATGCCGATGGGCTTCTGCGTGGTCTGGAACCTCTGATCGCTGGCCACGGCGTCGGCCACGGTGCGGACGGTGGTGTCCGAAGCGGGCAGCGCCACGCGCAGCCGTTCGACCACGGCCGCGACCGGCACGCCCGGCTCGACCTTGACGAAAATCATGTTCGGCGCCCCCGGCACCCGGCGCTTGAACAGACGGAGGAACGTCTGGTCCGAGACGACGAGATAGCCGTCGGCCGAGAAGCCGCCGCCGATCTCGAAGGTGCCGACCACGGTGATCGACCGGTTGTTGGCCTCGAACTGGTAGGACCGGCCGGCGCCGATCGACGGAAAAAGATCCTTGGGCACGTTGCGCGTCTTGCGGTCGATCAGGGCGGTGTCGCTGAGCTTGAGCCGGTCGAGTTCGGCGTTGATCTCGGCCGAGCGAAACGCCTGGGCCGACGGGTCGATGCCGAAGACGTCGAGTGTGCGGATCGTGCCGTCGAGCTGCTTCCAGTCGAGGCGGTTGTAGTAGACCGCGGTCGCCGCCGCGACGCCAGGCACGGCCAGGGTCTGGTACAGGCGCTGGCGCGGCAACGGACTGCCATCGGACAGGGTGTTGGCGTCGGAGGCGGCAACCAGGATTTCGGCGTTCATCATGCGGTAGGGCAGGCCGATGCTCTCGATCAGGGCGCCGAGGAAGCCGAGCTGGACGAAGATCAGGATGTTGGCGAACGCCACGCCGGCCAGCGCCGCGGCGAGGCGCGTGCGGTTGTGCGTGAGCTGCAGCCAGCCGATCGGCAGGCGGCCCAGCAGGCGCTGGAGCAGTCGCCCGACGAGACGAGTCATCGGGCGCGTCCGGTCTCGATCCGGGCCGTGACCTGCAGGTTGGTGAAGGGCCGCGCGATGGCCGTCGAGGCCGGATCGAGATCGACGTAGACCTTCACCACCCGGGCGTCGGTGTTGGCGGCCGGAGTGGTCTCCGTGAGCGTCTGCCGCCCGACTTCGAGGCCGATGCGCGTCACCTTGCCGTGCAGCGGCCTCGGCAGCGCATCGGCCACGATCGTCACCGGGTCGCCCACCGCGACGGCGCCGATCAGCGTCTGGTAGATCTCGATCTCGGCCATCATCTCGTCGATGTTGCCGAAGGTCATGATGCCCTGGGCGCCGGGCTTCTCGCCCGCCCGCGCATTGATGGTGAGGACCGTGCCGTCGGTCGGGGCACGGATGTAGGCCTTCTCGAGATCCGCCCCGGCGCGGACCAGTTCCGCCTTCGCCGACTCGACGTTGCGCGTCGCCAGCACGACATCGGCCTGGGTCTCCATGTCGGCGACGTCGAAGCGCGCCAGCGTCGCCTTGGCCTTCGCCACTTCCTGCAGCGCCTGGTCGCGGGCCGCACGCTTCAGGTCGAGCGACGACTTGGTGTAGATGCCGCGCGCCACGAGATCGGTCGAGCGCTCGAATTCGAGCTGGGCGTTGACGCTGGCCGCCTCCGCCTTGGCGAGCAGGGCCCGCGCCTCGTCGCGGCTGGCGATCGCCTGTTCGCGGACCTGCCGCAGCGCTGCCTCGCGCGCGGCGACGGTGCCGCGCGCGGCCTCGACGGCGGCCCGGAGCGTGCGTTCGTTGTCGAGGATCGCCAGCACGGCGCCCTTCTGC
>JAIETA010000068.1 GCA_019745575.1 Reyranella sp.
ATGCAGCGCCGCGTGCCGCAGGCGCGGCGGGCGCTCGCCGCGCGCGGCATGAACGAGGCCGTGACGTGGTCGTTTCTGCCGCGCGCCAAGGCCGAACGTTTCGGCGGCGGCCAGGCCGACCTGCAACTGCTGAACTCGATCGACGCCACGCTCGACACCATGCGGCCCTCGATCCTGCCCAACCTGATCGACGCCGCGCAGCGCAACGAAGCGCGTGGCCTGTCCGATCCGGCGCTGTTCGAAGTGGGCCCACAGTACAAGGACGCGACGCCCGCGGGTCAGCGCACCGTGGCGGCGGGACTGCGCCACAATATGGCGGTGCCGCGCAACTGGGCGGGCCCAGCCCGCACGGTCGATGCCTTCGACGCCAAGGCCGATGCGATGGCCGTGCTGTCAGGCATCGGTGCGCCGGTCGAGAACATGTTCGCGCAAGCCGGTGCGCCGGACTGGTATCACCCCGGCCGCTCCGGCGCGATCAAACTCGGCGACCGCGTGATGGCACACTTCGGCGAGCTGCATCCCGAGATAGCGGCCGCCGCCGACCTGAAAGCCGTCGCGGTCTTCGAGGTCTTTCTCGACGCCCCGCCGCCACCCAAGGCCAAGGCCACCAAGGCCCGCGCCAAACTCGTGCTCTCGCCCTTCCAGCCGGTCGAGCGCGACTTCGCCTTCCTGGTCGATACCGCGATCGAAGCGGAGAAGGTCGTCCGCGCCGCGCGCAACGCCGACAAGACGCTGGTCTCGGGCGGGCGCGTGTTCGACCTCTATGCCGGCAAGGGCGTGCCGGAGGGCAAGAAGTCCGTCGCCATCGCCGTCACCCTTCAGCCGGTCGAGCGCACGCTGATCGATGCGGAGATCGAAGCGGTGTGCGACAAGATCGTGGCCGCCGTCGTCAAGGCGACGGGCGCCGTGTTGCGTGGTTAGAGTGAAATGACCGATCTGTCGCTGATCCGCAATTTCTCGATCATTGCCCATATCGACCATGGCAAGAGCACGCTGGCCGACCGGCTGCTGATGGCCTGTGGCGCGGTGAGCGAGCGCGAGTTCCACGACCAGATGCTCGATTCGATGGATATCGAGCGCGAGCGCGGCATCACCATCAAGGCGCAGACCGTGCGCCTCAACTACAAGGCCAAGGACGGCAAGACCTACATTCTGAACCTGATGGACACGCCCGGCCATGTCGACTTCGCCTACGAGGTCAGCCGTTCGCTGGCCGCCTGCGAGGGCTCGCTGCTGGTGGTCGATGCGAGCCAAGGCGTCGAGGCGCAGACCCTGGCCAACGCCTATCACGCCATCGACGCCAACCACGAGATCATCCCGGTCCTGAACAAGATCGACCTGCCATCGGCCGATCCGCAGCGTGTGTGTACCGAGATCGAGGACGTGGTCGGCATCGACACCTCCGAAGCCGTCATGGTCTCGGCCAAGACCGGCCTCGGCATCGACGACCTGCTCGAAGCCATGGTGAAGCGCCTGCCGGCGCCCAAGGGCAGCCGCGAGGCACCGCTGAAGGCCCTGCTGGTCGACAGCTGGTACGACCCGTACCTCGGCGTCGTCACGCTGGTGCGCGTGCAGGACGGCGTGCTGCGCCGGGGCATGAAAATCCGCATGATGGCCGCCGCTGTGGCATACGACCTCGACAAGGTCGGCATCTTCGCGCCCAAGGCCACCGACGTCGCGGAGCTGGGCCCGGGCGAGATCGGCTTCATCATCGCCGGCATCAAGACCATCGCCGATTGCAAGGTGGGCGACACGATCACCGACGACCGCAAGCCCGCGACCGAGATGCTGGCAGGCTTCAAGCCCAGCGTGCCGGTGGTGTTCTGCGGCCTCTTCCCGGCCGATGCCGCCGAGTTCGAGGTGCTGCGCGAGTCGCTGGCCAAGCTCCGCCTCAACGACTCGTCGTTCCATTTCGAGGCCGAGACCAGTGCAGCCCTTGGCTTCGGCTTTCGCTGCGGCTTCCTGGGCCTGCTCCATCTCGAGATCGTGCAGGAGCGGCTGGAGCGCGAGTTCAATCTCGACCTCGTCACGACGGCACCTTCGGTCGTCTACAAGGTGAAGTTGACCGACGGCTCGTCGATGGAGCTGCACAATCCGGCCGACTATCCCGACCCGATGAAGATCGAGTCGATGGAAGAGCCGTGGATCAAGGCGACGATCATCACGCCCGACGAGCATCTCGGTTCCGTGCTGACGCTCTGCCAGGAGCGCCGCGGCCAGCAGATCGAGCTCACCTACGCCGGCACGCGCGCCATGGCGATCTACCGCCTGCCGCTGAACGAGGTCGTGTTCGACTTCTACGACCGGCTGAAGTCGATGACGCGCGGCTATGCCAGCTTCGACTACGAGATGGACGGCTACGAGGAGAGCGAACTGGTGAAGCTCGCCATCCTGGTGAACGCCGAGCCGGTCGATGCGCTGTCGATGATCGTCCACAAGAACGCCGCCGAGAGCCGCGGCCGCCAGCTCTGCGAGCGGCTGAAGGACCTGATCCCGCGCCAGCTCTTCAAGATCGCCATCCAGGCCGCGATCGGCGGTCGGGTGATCGCGCGCGAGACCATCAGCCCGATGCGCAAGGACGTGCTGGCCAAGTGCTACGGCGGCGACATCAGCCGCAAGAAGAAGCTTCTGGAGAAACAGAAGAAGGGCAAGAAGCGCATGCGCCAGATCGGCGAGGTCGAGATCCCGCAGTCGGCCTTCATCGCCGCCCTGAAGATGGACAGCCGCTGATCAGCTGAGGCCGCGGCTGCGCCGCCGGCGCGGCGGACGGGCGCCGATGAAGAAGCCGGTTTCGGCCGGCTGGGCCGCGCGGCTGCCGAACCACAGGCAGGCGGCGCCGAGCACGACGAAAGCCGCCACGGCCGGGATCATGAGCAGCGGCCGGCCAGCCCAGCTCCACAGCGGGCCGGCCAGGCCGCCCTGAACGGCGCCGAGCGATCCGGCGTCGAGGTGCGACCACAGGCCGCCCAGGCTGAGGAGCCGCAGCGTGCCCTCCGTCCACCAGGCAAGCCCATCGTGCACCACCGCCGCCACGGCCATTGCCAGCAGCAGCCACCCCAACGCGCGAAAAAACACCTTCCGTCCCCCAAATGGCGGCCGCCAGCCTAACCAAGGCGGGCGGCCGGGGGAAGATGCCGTTGCCCGCGCCCGCCGCCACGCTATAAGGGCGGCCGACCGCGCTCGCCGGACAGGTGGCCGAGCGGTTTAAGGCACACGCTTGGAAAGCGTGCGTGGTGTAACAGCCACCGCGGGTTCGAATCCCGCCCTGTCCGCCATTTCAGAACAGAACTGCGAACGCCGGGCGTAGCCGGCCCTACGCCCGGGCCGGCCGCGAGGGTTCTGAGAAGATCACTTTTCGACCCCATGATGCGAACTTCCTTGTCCGCCACCTCGACCCGTTGGGCGAGTGCGCGCAGGTGGTCTCGGCGATAGCCACCGCCGTCGATCCGCATCCGCGACCGCGCCGTCCTGGCGAACTTCCTGACCATCTGCGGTGTGACCGCCAGCTGGCTTGAGCTTTCCGTCATGGCCTGCGCCCGCTCGGCGTCGGCCTGGGCCTGATCGCGGATCGCCTTGAGGCCGGCAATGCGCTCCTTCAGCGCCGGGTCGTCGAGATCGGCCACGCCCGATTCGATGGCGTCATACAGGCGCTTCAGCCGCAAGTCGGTCTCGGCCGCGCGCTTGTTCAGCTCCGCAATGTGCTCACGGCGGCGCTCGGCGCGCTCCTGGCGGCGGTCAAGGACGGTGGCGAGCACTTCCTCCAGCCGCTCGGGCTGGAGCAGCCGCTCCTCGATGTGGCCGGCGACGAGATTGTCCAGCTTATCCATCGGGATCGAGCGGCCCTTGCAGCCGGTCTCGCCCTGCCGTGCCTTGATGGAGCAGGTATAGTAGCGATAGCGCCCGCCCTTGCCGGTGCGGAGCGTCATCGCGCCGCCGCAGCCGGCGCAGAAGCAGATGCCGGTCAGGAGGGTCGGACCGCTGACCACGCGGGCCGGCGTGACCTTCGGGTTGCGGGAACGCAGATGCGCCTGCACGGCGTCGAAGGTGCCTTGGTCGATGATCCCGGGAACCTCGACCACGATCACTTCGCCGGCCGGGTTAATCTTCCGGGTCTTGCCGCGCTTGTTGAACTCGTGACGGCCAACATAGGTGGTCCGCGTCAGGATACGATGAACCTGGCCAATGCCCCAGCGCCCGCCATCACGCGTGAAGATACGGCGACCGTTGAGATAGGACACGACCTTCTTCACGCCAAGCGGGCCGGATACGCCGTCCCCTTCCAGGGTCAGCCGATAGATCAGCCGAACCGTGTCGGCGTGCAAGGGGTCGATTTCCAGCTTCTTCTTGACCTTCGCTCCGCGCTGCTCGGCCGCGACGATGCGATAGCCGATCGGCGGCAGCGAGCCGTTCCAGAAGCCTTGCCGCGCATTCTCCTTCAGGGCGCGCAGCACGTGCTTGGCGTTCTCCTTGGACTGATACTCGTCGAACAGCGCCATGATCTGCCGCATCATGACGTGCATCGGATCGTCGCCCATCTCCTGGGTGATGGACAGTAGTTTGACGCCGTTCCTTGCGAGCTTGCGGACATAGAACTCGAGCTCGAAGTGGTCGCGGAAGAAGCGGCTGAACGAATGGACGATCACGAGGTCGAAAGGCGCGGGCTTGGCGGTCCCCGCCTCGATCATGCGCTGGAACTCGGGGCGGCGATCATTGGTCGCCGACGCTCCCGGCTCGACATAAGTCTCGACGAGCTGGTAACCGCGCGACAGGCAGTAGGCTTCGCCCTGCCGCTTCTGGTCGGGAATGGAGACATCATGCTCGGCCTGCCGCGCTGTCGAGACGCGCAGGTAGAGGGCGGCGCGCAACGGCACGGTCATGGCAGGTGTCTCCTTGTCAGATCATCGGCACGGCCCGAACAGGTCGCCGAACCACGCCTCGAACACGTCCAGTTCGGCGTCTGTGACGGGAACGCGCTCCGGCCAGTCGTCAGTGACGGTCCAGGTGGTAAGGTCATGCTTGGGCGGGCGGCCCGGGAACGGCCACGGCTCGCCGAGGAGCTGGTGAAGCTGCTCGGATGCTGAAGGTTTATGCTTGCGGGAAGTGCGAGGCATTGCGCCAGAATCGGAGCGGCCACGAGCGGGCACAACCAGCCGTCTCTGCGCCACGGCCCTCTGCGTAGCGTAGGATAAAAATACAGGGCGAGGGCCGCTACCGGCGGTGCTGGCGTTGCGACGGCAGGCATTACGCGGCAGCCCTGAGCGGCCGGGCGCGTTCGATCCGCTGTCGCTCCTTGGGGCTGTGCATCGCTTCCCAAAGATCACTGCGCCGTTGCACGTTCAGCCAGAAGTCAGGGCTGTTGCCGAACACGCGGGCCAGGATGAGGGCGGTCGCCGCCGTCACGTTCCTGCGGTCGTTGCACAATTCGTTGACGTGCTTGCGCTGCACGCCCATGGCTTCGGCCAATGCACCCTGGGTCAACCCCAGCGGCCGCATGAACTCCTCCAAGAGAATCTCCCCGATCGTGGCCGGCTTGCGCTTCGTCGTCAGCATGATGCGCCTCGCTCCACCTGCGGCTCCGTCACGCGGCCTGTAAAGCCTTCCGCACCGCCTTGGGCGCGCGATCGATGACCACTAGATAGGCGCGGGTCGGCCCCTCGGGCTGGCGCAAGCCCTGTTCCCAATGGCGTAGCGTGTTGACGCTAAAGCCGAACCGCCCAGCAAACTCCTCCTGGGTCATGTGCAGTTTTGCCCGGATCGCCTTCACGTCGATAGCCTCGGGTACATGGACGCGATACGCCTTGGCGTCAGCCTCGCCCTTGGCATAGGTCACAGCCTCTTTGAGGCCCCGCCGGATGCTGTCCGCCACTTTGCTCATCTGTGCCTCCTTTTGGACGCCTCGACCAGAAGGCCGGTCAGGCGCTTGAAGTCGTTGCGATCCCGCTGACTCAAATCCGCCCGCTCGTTCTTGGCGTAGGCGGTGAGCGCAAAGAGCGGCATGTCCACGTTATGGTGAAAATAGATCACTCGCGCGCCGCCACGCTTGCCGCGCCCCTCCAACGCCCACCGCAGCTTGCGAACGCCGCCAGTGCCGGGGATCAAGTCGCCCGCCGTGGGATTGTAGGCGAGGTAATCGACCAGCAGCATCCGTTCCGCTTCGTCCATTAGCTTGCGGGTCGCGGACAAGAACTCCGGCGTCTCGACCACTGTTACAGGGACGATCCGAACCATCAAAAACGCTACTCCAATGGAGTACCATATGCAACCCAGAAACCCTAGGGAAGGTTACGCCATCAGGACATTGAAGCGCTTGCCTGCTGACTCTGGCATTGGAGCGACAAGCCCCTCAGCTCATCGGAAACCGTTCGTCCACCTGCGTGCGCAACTTCAAGAACTTCTCCGGCTCATATGGCGTGGCATAGAAATGCGCAGACCATCTATCGCTCATTTCCAGGAAGCCTATGGCCGTGAGGTAGTCGAGTCGGGTGCGGTTCGAAAAGTGGCGAACCAAGTGCATGGCAGACGGCACGTTGTTCTTCGCGAACTCGCTGAACAGGGCAGTCAATGCAGTGGGCTCAAAGAATGGGCCGATCAGTGCACGTCCATCCGGCGTGGGGCGCAACAGTCTACGCAACCGCAGTAGGTACGCGCCATCTGATCATGGCAACCTTGATGGCGTCATTCACGACGAGACACGAGACCATCGCATAAAATAGAATGGCGATCGTCTGTTGCCACGGCAAGGGCGTGAGGTCCGGCAGCCCCACGAAGGTCAGGCTGGTTCCCACAAGTACATCCAGCGAGAGGGCCGCTATCAAGGTTTTGCTAGGCATCGACGCCCAGAACCACCGTCGCTCTCGCGCCGACACGATGGAAAATACGGCGAAATAGAGCATTGTCTGGAAGCTGAAGGTGTAAAGCGCGTTGTCGTTCGTCGCCAATCCGAACGGCGACCAGGCGGTATAGAGGAGGAAGAGCGCTTCGCCGACCATGGCCACGCCCAGCACCGCCGCCACCGCAATGAACCCGCCGATGTTCCACGTCTCCGGCTTTTTGGACCATCGAACGTTGTCAGTGGCCAGGGAGATCTTGGCGAAGTCGGTCATGAAGACCAGAAGCAGCATGGCAAAAGCGGAGACGACGAACTTACCGGTGAACACGAAGGCAATGGCCACGAACGCCGCCTTAAGGATCGTCCGGCTGATCTTGTTGATGATCCAAGTCAAGATTCGCTGGTAAATAGTGCGGCCCTGCTCGACCAACACCACGATGTTCGTGAGGCCAGGTTCGGTCAGGACGACGCTCGCTGCGCCCTTGGCAACGTCGGTCGCAGTGCTGACAGCGATACCCACTTCGGCCTGGCGCAGCGCGGGCGCATCGTTGACGCCGTCGCCTGTCATGCCGGTGATATGACCTGCAGACTGCAGATTCTGCACTACTATGTACTTGTCCTCGGGGAACACCTCAGCGAATCCATCGGCGCCCGCCATCGGGTCGATTGCCTTGTTGCCGGTCTCGACACCGACGGCCTTCAGATCCGCGACGCGCTGGATGTTGGGCAATCCCACGCCGCGGGCAATTTCACTCGCCACCGCCAGCGCGTCGCCGGTGAGCATCTTTACCGCGATGCCTAGGTCGCGAAGTGTTAGAATGAATTGGTGGGTATCCGGTCGCGGCGGATCGTACAGCGTCACTAGCCCGATCAGTGCGACCGCGCCGTTCTCGGGACCGCGCGCAACTGCCAGCGTCCGGTAGCCTTTGAGGGCAGCGTCGTCGACGCGGGCTTCCAGCGCCTCGATCGCCGGCGGCTGTAGGCCGGCGGCATCGGCGACGGTTCGCACGGCCCCTTTCATCACGCGCAACCGCTGCCCGATCTGTTCGACCACGGCTTCGGTCCGCCGGTTTTTTGCGTCGAACGGCGCGAACGAGACCAGCGTAACCGCATCTGTGCCGTCGAAGACGTGCCGCTCCTTCGCCGCAGCGAGAAAAGCGAGGTCGATCGGATCCTGGTTGGCCTCCTGCGACGCAAGCGCTCCCGCAGCCACCACCTCCGATTCCGTTGCGTGCCCGAGCGGAATGACGCCGGTGACGGCCAGCTGGTTCATTGTGATTGTACCCGTCTTGTCGACGCACAGCACATCCATGCTGGCGGCATCTTCCACTGCGCTCAGGCGCGTAACCAGGACGCCGCGTTTGGCAAGTTCCTTCGATCCGAAGGCCATACTAACCGTGAACATGACAGGGAGCGCCACCGGCACCGCACTCATCAACAAGATCAGCAGGAGCGGTACCACCTCGATGAGCGGGGCGCCACGGATCAAGGACATCACCATCACTACCGCCAGGAG
Organism: Reyranella sp.; assembly: GCA_019745575.1. Lineage (GTDB taxonomy): Bacteria > Pseudomonadota > Alphaproteobacteria > Reyranellales > Reyranellaceae > Reyranella. The sequence goes on from JAIETA010000068.1 coordinate 8,346, forward strand.
CGCACCGACGATAATGAACAACCAGCGCACCACCTTGGCCACCGTGGCCTCGATATGCAGCTTCGGCCGCGCCTGCTGCACAAGTTCCGTGGTCCGGCCGAAGTAGGTCTTGGCCCCTATCAGCAGGACCACGCCGTTACCTTCACCCCGGCGCACAACGGAACCCGACGAGAGCACTTCGCCTGGCGTCTTTTCCGCGTCCTTCGACTCCCCAGTGAGAGCCGACTGGTCGACACTCAACGCTCCGGTAAGGAGCTTGACGTCCGCCGGGACAATGTCTCCGGCGCGCGCGCGGATGATATCGCCAGGGACCAATTCCCGGGCAGGTACGACCTGCCAGTTCGAATTGCGCCGCACGCGCGCGCTGATCTTGAGACGTCGCCGCAATGTTTCGATGACGCCGGCAGCACGGCGTTCCTGTGCAAAACCCAAAACGGCATTGAGGATCAAGAGCGCAGCCACCACCACGAAGTCCGAATATTTCCCAAGGAACAGCGACAGGACCATGATCAGCTCGAGCATCCACGCCGAAAGGCCCCAGAACTTCGCAAGAAACCGAAGAACCGGGTGCCCCTTTTCCACCAAAACTTCGTTGTAGCCGTGCTGCTTTCGAAGAGTCTCCACCTCTGCACGCGAGAGTCCGCGCTCAGGATTCACATGTAGGGCCGCGAGGGTTTTGGGAATGGACAAGTATGCGATGCCGGGCGCCTTGGCGGCAGGTGCTGTCGATGCCGTGCGCGGAAGCTTCACTCCAGAATCCGGGATGACCATTTGCAAAAGCGACTTTCCTTCGCCGCAACAATCGGGTTGCTACGGGCCTGCCTGCCGTCGTCCAGTCCACTTCCAAGCTTCAATTGAGGCGAGATTGAGAGCGATCAGAGTCGTCCCTGACTTAACATCCTCACGCGCAGCCCTTCTTTTTGCTTGGTGCGTCAAGCTGACAAGGCTTACAGCCCCAACCCCAGCTTCCGCCCGAACGACCAATCCACATCGCCGCCGGGCATGGCGACGCCGGAGACGACGCGGCCGATATGCTGTTCAAGGGCGGGCCGCCAGGGCACGAGGCTGAAGCCGAGACCGTCGTCGATCATGGCGAACCGGCCGCTGGAAAGCCGGGTCGAGCCGACGAGCTGGCCGCTGACATAGTTGCCGGGAATGGCGGGCCGCCATTCCCGTCCCCGCTCGGCGGCGAGCGCCTTGCCGGCGCGCTCGATGTCGCGAGCCTCAAGCCGCTGGATCAGGTCTTTTGGCGCCCGGATCCGGCCGTCTCCAGGATCGGTGGCATAGCCCTTGTCGGCCAACCATTGCCGGCGCTTGGCCAACGCCCCTGTCACCTCCCAGCCGAACCCTTCATTGGCCAGGACGACACGCTGGCGAGACGCCAGCTCGCGGTCGAGCCAGGTCGCGCCGTCATGGCCGATCTGCTGGCCGAGGCCGGTGGGAGAAAGGATGCTGACCCGGATGTTCGTCCGGTCCCGCGCCAAATCGTAGGCTTGGCCGCGCTCGACAAGGTCGGCCGGGACGCGCCAGTGGTCGGCGTAGATTCGCTCGACATGGCCGGCCCGGCGCAGCGTCTCCAGCCGGCGGACGTGGGAACGGACGAAGGCCTCGGGATCGCCACCGATGCCCTCGATGGTGGCGGTCGCCCGCTCCAGATGTTCGGCCGGACGGTAGACGCCTTCCTTTCCGGCAATGGCCAGGATGTTGCCGTCTGCGGCGCGCGGACCGGCAGGACCGGAGCCGGCCGCTACGATCATGCCCCGCCGAACCTCCTCGGCGTGGGCGGCGTCCATCTCGATGTGGTGCACGCGACCGTCGACGCCGTCGATGACCAGCCGAACCCGCTCGCCCATCTCGTTGCCGCCCAGGCCCTTGTCGAGCACCCGGCCGACGATGCGTTCGGTCGTCTCTTCCCGATGGAGGACGTAGCGCGTGATGGGCCGGTCCTCGGCCAGGGCCGCGCGGTCCAGCGCCTGGTGCATGGTCTTGATGATGTCGCCGCGCTCGCCAAGCTCCATCAAGGTCGGCTCGGCCTTGGGCGAGACGGTCCAGCGCCCGACCTCGACCTCGGTGGCTAGGCCCATGCGCTCCAGCTTGCGCGCCCGCTGGAGCAGCAGCGCCCGGTTCTGGCGCAAGCTGTCGAGCATGTCCCTGCCGGGACGCAGGTCGGCGAACTCGTTGCCGCTCTGCTGCTGGGCGATCAGCATCCGGTCCAGCCGAGTGAAGCGGTCGGCGTCGACCTCCCGCTCCAGGCTGCGCGACAGCTCCTGCTCGGTTTGCCGGCCCAGCTCCCGGGTGACGCCCTCGCTCGCCCGCTCCCGGATGCCGTGGGCGATGTAGTCGCCCGCGATGTTGAGGGTCTTGCCGTCGTCGGTCATACCCCGGACGATGATGTGGGTGTGGGGATGGCCGGTATTGTGGTGATCGACCGCGATCCAGTCGAGCTTGGTGCCGAGGTCGGCTTCGACCTGCTTCATGAGATCGCGGGTGGTGGCGCGCGGATCTGAGAGCTCGACGCCGTCCTCGGCCGACACAATGAAGCGGAACTGGTGGCGGTCCCCACGGCCCCGTTCGACGAAGGCCCGGCCATCCTCCGCATCCCGGTCCGCCGAGTAGACCTGCCCCTTGTCCCCGTCGCGGGTCACGCCGTCGCGTTGGAGATAGCGCAGGTGGGCATCGACCGCCTTGGAGCTGACAAACTGCCGTCCCCGGGCGGCTCCCCGCTGCGGGTTGAGCTTCACGACGCGGGCCTTCACTGCGACCCGCCGCAACCGCGTGCGGACCCCGTCGTCCCGGCTCCAGGGGCTCCGGTCCTTCAGCATCGCTGCCGCCACAGTGCCCCGGCCACGCGCATTGAACCGGCCGCTTCCCTTCGCGGCCCCACTCAGCTGGGAGGGATTGCCGCCGGCCCGCCGGATAGCCTGCTGGATCTGCCCGGCGAAGCTGGTCGGGCGGGCGCGCCCGCCACCGGCGCGGCGTCCGTCCGGTCGCGGGCCGCCCCGATCGCGGATCTTGCCGGGCCGGAGTCGAAAGTCGTCATCATCGCGTGCCATGGCATGACGATCGGAGGTCGCCGCACGTGCGACAAGGAGCAAAATGCGGACGTCGTAGAGTAGCGCAGAAAAAGCTACCCTGGCGTAGAGAGCGATTGCCTCTACGTACGGAGACGGCGCTCGGGGCGTTGAATACAAACAGTAAATCGGTTCAAGAGCCGCACGCGCATCTCAGGGGGCCGTCGCGAGCCACGCCAAAAACAACGTGCAGACAAAGACTTAGGAGCGCAGCGACGGCGGCGGGGCCACCCGCTTTATCTTGCCGTCCTAATCGGTGGGGTAACTTTGATCTTCTCGCCATCGTCGTCTCTCCTCTTGGCTAGTCAACGCCCTTGTTCTGGTCGCGGCAAGAGCCCGTGCCACGACAGCTGAGAGTCCCGGTGCGCCGT
>JAIETA010000237.1 GCA_019745575.1 Reyranella sp.
GGGGTGGGTGTGCGGGGATTCCAGCCGTGTGCTCTCCCTATCGGGGCGACCCGGGGGCCGCGGCCGCGGCCAGGGCGCTGGGTTTTCCCGACTATGGCCTGTTCGTGATCAGCAGCAGCGACGGCAGCCAGCCGGTCAAGGGGCTAAAGACCCTGGGAGATGTCGTCGCGGCGGTCGACCGGGAAGCGGAGCGTTCGGCGGACGGCCTGGCGCTGATGATCGCCGACATGCGCGCGCACCGCAATCCGATGCGGATGAAGGTGCTGCGGGCGCTGTCCTGGAAGCTGGCCAAGCGCCTCGAGCGGCTTTGCCCGAAATGCGAGGCGCCCGGCTTCGGCCCCGTCGAGTCGCGGCGCGGCCTGCCCTGCGAGAGCTGCGGCGAGGCCACGCACTGGATCGACTTCGAGATCGACGGCTGCTCGGCCTGCGGCCACGCCGAGTCGCGGCCACGCAAGGACGGTCGCCGGACCGCGCCGCGGTTCACCTGCCGCAGCTGCCGCGATTAGCGCCGCTCGCTGCGGGGATCGAGAGCATCCTGCAGGCCGTCGCCGACAAAGTTGAAGGCCATTACCGTCAGGAAGATCAGCAGGCCCGGCCACAGCGCCAGGACCGGCGCCTCCTGCAGCAGTTCCTGGGCGCCGGTCAGCATGTTGCCCCAGCTCGCCGCCGGCGGCTGCGTGCCGAGGCCGAGGAACGACAGGGTCGACTCGAAGAGGATCAGCGTGCCGACCGACATGGTGGTGGCCACCACCAGCGAGCCGGCGGCGTTGGGCAGGACGTGACGGAACATGATGCGCGCCGGACGTGCGCCCAGCGCCACGGCGGCGCGCGTGAAGTCGCGCGCCTTGAGCGACAGCGTCTCGGCCCGCACCAGGCGGGCGACGGTGGTCCAGCCGGTCAGGGCCACGATGACGACGATGCGGTAGAGGGAGAAGGTCTCGGACTGGGCGATCTCGGCGGGCACGCCCAGCTTCCGCGGATCGATCGCGGCCAGCACGATCAGGAGCGGCAGCAGCGGCAGCGAGATCACGCCATCGGTCAGCCGCATCAGGAAGGCATCGAGCCGGCCGCCGAGATAGCCCGCGACGACGCCGACCGCGGCGCCGACGATGGCCGACAGCGTCGCGCCGCAGAGGCCGACGAGCAGCGACACGCGACCGCCGTCGAGCAGGCGCTGGAAAAGGTCGCGGCCGAGGTCGTCCGTGCCCAGCCAGTGCTGCAGCGAGGGCGGTTCGAAGCGGCGGAAGAGATCGGTGGCGGAAGGGTCGATGCCGCGTGCCGCCGCGATCAACGGCGCCGCCAACGACAGGGCCAGCAGAACGGCGAGGAATGCCAGCGAGACCCGGGCCAGACGATGGCGCCGGAACTGGTCGCGCAGGCGGCGAGCTGGGCTTGCGGCCGTCATGGCGCACTGCCGGCGATCGACACGCGGGGATCGACCCAGACATAGGCGAGGTCGGCCAGCAGGTTGGCGACGATGGTCGCCAGCGTCGCCACCAGCAGGCCGATCAGGGCAAGGTTGTAGTCGTTGTCGAGGATCGCCTGGTAGATCGCCTTGCCCATGCCCGGCCAGGCGAACATCGTCTCGGTGATGAGGGCACCCGAAACGAGGCCGCCGAACGACAGGGCGAGGATCGTGAGAACCGGCGCGAGGGCGTTGGCGAACGCGTGTCCCCACAGCACGCGGTGCTCCGCGGCGCCCTTGGCCCGGGCGGTGCGGATGTAATCCTGGCGCAGAACTTCGATCATGGCGCCGCGCATGAAGCGCGTGTAGGCGCCGACCTGCACCAGAGTAAGCGTTGCCACGGGCAGGGCGAGGTGGCGGAGCTGCTCGACGACCGCGCTCGGCCACGTCATGCCCGGCCGAAGGTCGGCCATGCCGCCGGCCGGCAGCCAGCCGAGGGCGACGGCAAACAGGGTGATGAGCAGCAGCGCCAGCCAGAAGGGCGGCGCCGAGATACCGGCAAAGCACAGCAGATTGATGAGATAGTCGACGCGGCTGCGCGGCCGTGTGGCGGCCCAGATGCCGAGCGGCAGGGCGATCGCCGTGGCCAAGGCGAAGGCTGTGCCGGCCAGCAGCAGCGTGTTGAGAAGCCGCGGCCACAGCACGGCCAGTACCGGCTGGTTGAAGGAGCGCGAGTAGCCGAAGTTGCCCTGCAGCGCCTGCAGCAGCCAGGCGAGGTAGCGGTCGAACAGCGGCTTGTCGAGGCCGTAGGCGGCGCGCAGCCGGGCGGCGTCCTCGCTGGTCATCTGCGGATCGCCCGAGATCATCATGTCGATCGGATCGCCCGGCATCAGGCCGATCAGCACGAAGACCGCGAGGCTCATCAACGCGAGCGTGACCAGCGTCTGGACGGCGCGAGCGGCCAGGTAGCGGCTCATGGGCCGAGGCGCTTCTCCAGCCCGGCCTTGACCGCCGGCCACTCGGTATCGAGGACCGAGAAGTAGACCGAGTCGCGGACGTAGCCGTCGGCCAGGATCATGTGCTTGCGCAAGATGCCCTCCTGAACAGCACCGAGCTTCAGGATGGCGGCGCGGCTGCGGGCGTTGCGCGCGTCGGTCTTGTACTCGACGCGATGGAAGCCGAGCGTCTCGAAAGCGTGGCGCATCAGGAGCAGCTTGCACTCGGGATTGACCGGTCCGCCCCAGGTCGACGGTTCGTACCAGGTCGCGCCGATCTCGAGTTTCCGGTGCGGCTCCTCGATGTTGAGATAGCGCGTCATGCCGACATAGAGTTGCGGCACCTTGAGCAGCACGGCGAAGGCCAGCTCGTGAACGCCGTCGCTGCGCGCCAGGGCGCCATCGATGTATGGATCGTAGAGCGGACCCAGGGCCGAGGTGGTGACCTCGAAAATCTCCGGATGTTGCGCCGCCGGGTGGATGGCCGCGCGATGCCGCTCCTCCAGCGGCTCCAGCCGCACGAACTTCCCGTCGAGGGCGATCTTGTCGAGGGCCACCTAGTTCTCCCAGCGCCACTGCTCGATCCAAAGCGTCGAGCTGTTCAGCGTCCCGGTCGGAACGACGCCCTTGAGCGGCTTGGGAACGACGAAGGGATCGACCCGGAAGAACAGGGGCAGGACGGGCAGGTCGTCGGCGGCCAGGCGCTGGATCTCGGCGAACAGCACGCGTCGCTTGCCTTCGTCGAGCTCGCGCTCGGCAGCGTCCAGCGCGGCATCCATTTCGGGATTGGCGTAACCCGGATAGTTCTGCCCGCTAAAGCCGTTCTGCGCCGACGGTATCTCTTTGGAGTGCAGCGAGGAGCGCGGCACGCCCTCGGGCCGCTGGACCCAGGCGTACATGCCCAGCGCGCCGAAGGTCCGCCGGTTCATCGCCTCGAAGAAGATGCGCGGCGGTTCCGCCTTGATGCGCACGTCGACGCCGACCTGGCGGAGTTGGCTCTGGATCACCTGCGCCACCAGCTCGCGTACGCGGTTGCCGGCCGTGGTCGCGAGTTCGATCGACAGCCGTTCGCCCGCCGCGTTCTGGCGCACGCCGTTGCGCTGCGTGGCGAAGCCCGCATCGTCGAGAAGCTTGCGCGCCGCCGCCGGGTCGTAGTCGTATTGCCGCGCCGCCGGGCTGAACATCGGGTCGAGCGTGCTGATGCTGCCGTGGGCGATCGGCTGCTTGCCGTCGAAGAGCTTCTCGGAAATCGCCCGGCGGTCGATCGCCAGCAGCAGGGCCTGGCGGACGCGCCGGTCGGCCAGCAGCCTATTGTCGAGATTGACGTCGATGTGTTCGTAGATCAGCGCCGGCTTGTAGATGACGTTGTAGCGGTCCTTGTGGCGCTTCTCGAAGGAAATCGCCTGGTCGAGCGACAGCCCGAGTTCGCCCAGCACGTAGTCGACATTGCCCGACAGCAGATTGGCTTCCAGGGCGGCGGTGCTTTCGATGATTTTTACGACGATGCGCTTGAAAAAGGGCTTCTGGCCGGTCCAGGTCGGGTTCTGCTCGAGTGCGATCCGGCTTCCGGCGACGAGTTCTACAATCCGGTAGGGACCGAAGGCCAAAGCGGGGTTGGTGGGAGTCGTGTCGTAGGCGGTCCGGTTGCGGTACTCGGCCGGGTTGGCGTCGAAGATCGGCTTCTCGACATGTGCCGGCAGCAGCGTCAGCCCAAGACTGTTGTAGTCGAACGTCACGCGGTCGATCGTCATGGTGAAGCGGCGCTCGTCGTGGACGTCGAGCTTGATGACGCGCCGATAGCCTTCCGACGACGTGACGCCCGACAACGGATGCTTGCCGACTTCCAGCGTGAAGGCGACGTCGCGGGCGGTGACCGGGGTGCCGTCGCCCCAGCGCATGTCGCGCAGCTCGACGTCGATCTCCATGCCCTTGCGGCCATCGGGCAGGTCGACCAGGCGCGCCTTGCCGTTCTGCAGGGTCGGCAATTGGGTGCAGACCAGGCAGACCAGCTTCCAGTCCGCGTCGTAGGCGGTCAGAGGCCGCGCGGTCATGTTGGCGATCAGCGACTTGGCGAGCATCGAGCTGATCACCGGGTTCATGGAGCCCGGCGTCTGCGTCATGGCCAAGACGAGTTCGTCCTTGGCGCGGGCAGGGGCGGCAAGCACGCAGAGCGCGGAAACGAGCGTCAGCAGGCGGCGGATCATGTCCGCCGCACCGTCGCATTCACCACTGACTGAGGCAACCGCCTCGCTGGCGCGGCGTTAGCGGCCGAGCATCGGTCGCGGCGCCGGCGGCCGGCCGCCGTGGTTGGCCGACCACTGTTCCGGTGCCTCGAGGAAGGCCCGGGTCTCGGCGAGGCCGCGTTCGTCGAAGTACTTGTGCTTCTGCGCCGCTTCCAGTGCGTCCCACCACGTGGCGAGCGCGTGCAGCTTCACGCCGCCCGCCGCCAGCATCTCGATGCTCTGCGGGAAGATGCCGTAATGGAAGATGACGAAGCAGTCGGTGACCTTTGCTTCGGCCTTTTTCAGCGCCTCGATGAACACCAGCTTGCTGCCGCCGTCGGTGGCGAGATCCTCGACCAAAAGAACACGCTTGCCGGGCTTCAGATCACCTTCGATCTGCGCCATGCGGCCAAAGCCCTTGGGCTGTTTGCGGACATAGATCATCGGCTTCTTCGCCAGTGCCGCCAGGAAGGCCGCGAACGGGATGCCGGCGGTCTCGCCGCCGGCCACTACGTCGATTTTGTTCCAGCCGATTGCCTTGTCGATCACCTTCAGCGCGTGACTCATGATCTTGGCGCGCGCTTCGGGGAAGGAGATCAGCTTGCGGCAATCGATATAGACCGGGCTCGCCCGCCCCGAGGTGAAGATGTACGGGTTCTCGGGCCGACAGTGGATGGCTTCGATCTCGAGCAGCAGCCGGGCCGTCTCGCGCGCCTCGGCCGTGCCGCTGGCCCGTGCTGAAACACCCTTGCCGTTCAACGCCTTGGCCGGCTTGGCGGCCGATGAGGCCGCGGGTGATTTGGCTTTCTTCTTCGTCGCCATGCTGCCTTTTCCCCCCGCCGCTTGCGACAAAATGACGGCCGTGTCTTTAGCGTTCATCCACAGGACCGGCAAGGCCGGCCGCTGCGAATCGCGCCGGGTTGGGCATCGATTTTAGTCAGTCTCTTTGGAGGACTTATAAGTCGCACTGGCAACAGGCAGCCGCCAGCCGCGATAAATCGACATCAGGCGCAGGAAAAGACAGAGGGCGGCGCCGAACAGGGCGGTCGGCAGGATCGGCAGACCGGCCCAGAACCCCAGGGCGATCGTGCCGGCGCCGGCCAGGGCGGCAACGGCATAGAGTTCGGACCTCAGGACGGTCGGTACCTGGAGGGTCAGCAGGTCGCGGGCCACGCCGCCGCCGATGCAGGTGATCATGCCCATAACCGCCGCCATGACAGGGCTTAGGCCGTAGGCCAAGGCTTTCTGGGTCCCGGTCACGGCGAACAGGCAGAGGCCGGCGGCATCGAACAGCAGAACCGGCGTCTTCAGCCGGCCGATCAGGTTGGAGGCAAAGAACCCCAGCAGCCCGGCCGCGACGGCTGCCGCCAGATAGCGCCAGTCGGCGATGGCGGCGGGCGGAACGGCCCCGATCAAGAGGTCGCGCGCGATGCCGCCGGCCACCGCGGCTACCCAGGCGACGACGAGGACGCCGAACAGGTCGAGCCGCCGGCGCACGCCGCGGGTGGCGCCGCTGATGGCGAACACGAACGTGGCGCCGAGATCCATCCAGTCGAACAGCATCGTCATGACAATACATCGATTGCCGTGGCGCGCCGAGATGGCAGAGTGCGGCCTGGGAGTGCGTATGGACCGGGCGTCGTATCGAGACTGGGGGATCTTTCGCTTCGTTGTCGGGCGGCGGCGGCTGCTGCTTTCGTGCGCGGCCGGGCTGTTCCTGTTCTTTCTTCTGCCGTACACGATCCGGCTGCCCGTCCGGCTGATCCTGGCCTGGGACCTCGCGGCGCTGTTGTACATCGTGATCACGTTTCGCATGTTCATGCGCTCCACAGTCGACACCTGCCGGAGCCATGCCGCACTCTACGACGAGGGCGACTGGATCATCCTGCTGCTGGTCGTTGCCAGTGCCGGCGCGAGCTTCGTGGCGATCTTCGCCGAGTTGTCGACGCTGAAGCAGCCCGGCTATTCGATGGCGCTCGCCCTTGCCATCACCGGCGCGACGGTGGCATTGTCGTGGACGTTTACCCACACTGTCTTCACGCTGCACTACGCCAGGATCTACTACCGCGAGGACGACGATGGCCCGGGCGGCCTGAAGTTTCCCGGCGACCGAGAACCCGACTATCGCGACTTTCTCTACTACTCGTTCGTCATCGGCTGCGCCGCCCAGACCGGCGATATCGCTACGACCTCGATCGCCATGCGCTCCCTGAGCCTCGTGCACGGCGTCGTGGCCTTCACCTTCAACACCGCCATTCTCGCGCTGACGATCAATGTCGGCGCCAGCCTGATTTTCTGAGGTCGCCCATGCCCGTTCGCAGCCGCGCCACCGACATCGCCGGGCTTTTCCTGTTCGCCGCCCTCTGCCTCGGCATCGGCGCGCTGGGTGGCGCCGTGACGGCGGGCAGCGTCGACAGCTGGTATCCGACGCTGGTCAAGCCGTCGTTCAATCCGCCGAACTGGGTATTCGGTCCGGTGTGGACGGCACTCTATCTCCTGATGGCCGTCGCCGCCTGGCGCGTCTGGCGCGCCGTCGACTGGGACAGGGCGCGCGGTCCGATCGCGCTTTTCGCGCTGCAGCTGGCGATCAATCTCGGCTGGAGTGTCGCCTTCTTCGGCCTGCGGGGGATCGGTCTGGCCTTGATCGTGATCCTGGCCCTCGATCTTGCCGTTTTGGCGACCGCGCTGCAGTTCCGTCGCATCGACCGCGCTGCGGCGCTTCTGCTGCTGCCCTACCTCGCCTGGATCGCCTTTGCGACGGCCCTCAATCTTGCCCTCTGGCGGCTGAACTAGCTCGCGCCGCTGCTGAACCGGGAAAGCCCGATGCATCGTAAAGCCGTCGCCATCGCGGTCCTGGGACTGGGGTTATGGGCGTCAACTCTCGACGTCACGGCCCAGACCCCGCCCGCCGCGCCACAGCTTGCCAATCCGGCGTCGCAGAACTGCCGGCAGAAGGGCGGCACGCTGCACCTCGAGCGGCGGCCCGAAGGTGGCCAATTCGGCGTCTGCGTCTTCGCCGATAACCGCCAGTGCGACGAATAGGCATTGTTCCGCGGCGAGTGTCCTGCGGGCGGAGTCCACATCGCAGGCTATGCGACGCCAGCCGGCCGCTTCTGCGCCATCACCGGTGGGCGTTACGCCGTGGTGACCGGCAGCGGCCAGGCCGTGGAGCAGGGCAGCTGCACGCTGCCCGGCGGCAAGGTCTGCGATGCCGCGGCGTGGTGGGCCGGCACCTGCCCGCGCTGACCGCCCTGCGGCGTCGTGCCGTTGCCTGCGGGGCTGCGATCGTGGATATCCTGCCGTCATGACACCCGACGATGCTCCTGATTTCGACGCCATCGTGATCGGTGCCGGCATGTCCGGCCTCTACCAGTTGCACCGGCTGCGCGGACTCGGCATGAAGGTGCGCGTCTTCGAGGCCGGCACAGGCGTCGGCGGCACCTGGTACTGGAACCGCTATCCCGGCGCGCGCTTTGATTCGGAGAGCTACTCCTACGGCTATTCGTTTTCCAAGGAGCTGCTGGAGGCGTGGGATTGGTCCGAGCATTTCGCGCCGCAGCCCGAGACCCTGCGCTACCTGAACCACGTCGCCGACCGCTTCGACCTGCGCCGAGACATCAGTTTCTCGAGCCGCGTCACTGCCGCGCACTGGCGGGAGGAGGGCCGGCGCTGGGAGGTGACTCTGGAGGATGGCAGTCGCGCCAGCGCCCGCTTCCTGATCACGGCCATCGGGCCGCTGTCGGCGCCGACCATGCCGCGCATAGAAGGCGTCGAGACTTTCAGGGGCCTGTCCTGTCACACCGCGCGCTGGCCCAAGGAGCCGGTACGCTTCGAGGGCAAGCGCGTGGCCGTGATCGGCACCGGCGCCACCGGCGTGCAGACCATCCAGGAGGTCGCCAAGACGGCCAAGCAGCTCACGGTGTTCCAGCGCACGCCCAACTGGTGCGCGCCGCTGCACAACGCGCCGATCGGCCGCGCCGAAATGACAGGCATCCGGGCGCGCTACCCGGAGATATTCCGGCGCTGCCAGGAGACCTTCGCGTGCTTTCTGCACACCGCCGACCCGCGTAACACCTTCGACGTGACGCCGGAGGAGCGCGAGGCCTTTTTCGAGAAGCTCTATGGCGAGCCGGGCTTCGGCATCTGGGTGGGCAACTTCAACGACATCCTCACCAACCCCGAGGCCAACGCCCTGATCTCCGACTTCGTGGCGCGCAAGATCCGGCAGCGAGTGAAAGATCCCAAGACGGCGGAAAAACTCATCCCGAAGAACCACGGCTTCGGCACCCGCCGCGTGCCGCTGGAGACCCGGTACTACGAGGTCTACAACCAGGCCAACGTCGAGCTGGTCGACCTCACCGAGACGCCGATCGAACGCATCACGCCGTCCGGCATCGAAACGACGGCGCGCGACTTCTGTTTCGACATCATCGTCTATGCCACGGGCTTCGATGCGCTGACCGGCGCCTTCGATCGTATCGACTTCCGCGGCGCCGGCGGCGCCAGGCTGCGCGACCGCTGGGCGGAGGGCGCGGAAACCTTCATCGGCATGTCGGTGGCGGACTTTCCCAACCTGCTGATGCTGCTCGGCCCGCACACGGCGCTGGGCAACATCCCGCGCAGCATCGAATACAACGTCGACTGGGTAAGCGATCTGCTGCGCTTCATGCGCGAACGCGGCCTGACGCGGGTCGACGCCACGCCGCAAGGCGTCGAGGCCTGGATGGAGACGGTGCGCGAGGCCGCCCAGGGCCTGCTATCCAACGAGGTGAATTCGTGGTTCACCGGCATCAACAGCAACGTCGACGGCAAGCAGACCCGCCGCCTCTCTCGCTATAGCGGCAGCGCGCCCGCCTACCGCGCGCGCTGCGATGCCGTGGCGGCGGCGGGTTATCGCGAGATGGCCCTCGACTAGGCCTCAGGGATGTGGCCCCCACGGCGCCGCGTTCAGCAGCTTCACCTCCTGCGTCATCACCAGCGGCCGGAACTTTGCCGCGAAGCCCTCCATGAAGGCCGGGTCGGCGAACAGCGTCGCCCAGTGGGCGCGACGCGCAGCGTCGTCGGTGAACTTCCAGAGATGGACCAGCTGATTGATCGTGCCGGTGTCGCCCTGGAAGTAACCTACAAGGTTCTTGGCGAAGCCGCCCTTGTCGAGCGCCGGATAGCCGAACTGCTGGTAGAGCTTCACCGCCTCGGCCATCCGGCCGACGTAGAGCGTGTAAGTGCGAAGTTCGTAGATCGCCATGGCGTGTCCTCCCTTGTCATGGGCCATTCTATTCGACAGGCTCGACGACATGGATGTCGAACTGAACCGTGATGCGAAACAGATCGCCACCGATTGGCTTGTCGGGCTGAACGCAGCGCTACACACCCGCGATCCGCGCCAGCTCGCGGCGTTGTTCGCCGCCGACGGCGACTGGCGCGACATCGTGGCACTCACCTGGACCATCGAGACGGTGAGCGACCGCGAGCCGGTGGCGCGGCGGCTGCTCGAGGCTGCGGCTGCGGCGGGGGCGCGTGATTTCGCGGTCGATCCTGACCGCCATCCGCCGCGCGACGTCGAACGCGCCGGCGAGGACTGCATCGAAGCGATCCTGAAATTCGAGACCGCGGTGGGACGCGGCGCCGGCATCGTCCGGCTGCGGCGCAGCGACTGTCGGGCGGGCGCCACGGTGGCGTGGACGCTGCTCACGACGCTCGAGGAGCTGAAAGGCTACGAGGAGGAGACGATCCTCGAGGCCGCCGAGGAGCCGGCCTTCGAGCGCGACTTCCACGGCCCCAACTGGCTCGATCGCCGCCGCCGGGCGGCGCGCTACGAGGACCGCGAGCCGCAGGTGCTGATCGTGGGCGGCGGTCATGCCGGCGTGACGGCGGCGGCGCGGCTAAAGGGGCTCGGCATCGAGGCGCTGGTGGTCGATCGCATGGAGCGGATCGGCGACAACTGGCGCAAGCGCTACCATGGGCTGAAGCTACACAACCAGAAGCATTCCAACCATTTCCCCTACCTGCCTTTCCCCAGGACCTGGCCGAAGTACATCGCCAAGGACAAGATCGCCAACTGGATCGAGTCCTACGTGGAGACTCTGGAGATCGACTTCTGGACGCGCACGACCTTCCGCGGCGCGACCTGGGACGCCGCCCAGCGGCGCTGGACAGCGCAGCTCGCGCTGGCCGATGCCGACGGCGCCGGCCGCGCCCTGCATCCGCGCCATATCATCATGGCGACCAGCGTCAGCGGCACGCCGAACATTCCCGAGATCCCGACGCTCGACCGGTTCAAGGGACCGGTCGTCCACTCCAGCAAGTTCGCCGACGGCGCGGCGTGGAAGGGACGCCACGCCTATGTCTTCGGCACCGGCACCAGCGCCCACGACATCGCGCAGGACCTGCACGGCAACGGCGCCCACACCACCATCGTGCAGCGCAGCCCGACGCTGATCGTCAACGTCGAGCCCAGCGCCCAGCTCTACGACGGCGTCTACTACGGCCCGGGCCCGGTCTACGAGGACCGCGACCTGATCAATATCTCGGTGCCGCTGCGCATGATGAAGCGGGCGCACCGGATCCTGACCGACAAGGCGCGCGAGCTCGATGCGCCGCTCCTTCAGGGTCTGGAGAAGGTGGGCTTTAGGCTGGAGTTCGGCGAGGACGGCACCGGATGGCCACTCAAGTATCGCAGCCGCGGCGGCGGCTACTATTTCAACGTCGGCGCCTCCGATCTGGTCGCGCGCGGCGAGATCGGCCTGATCCAGCACGCCGACATCGCCGAGTTCACCACCTCAGGGATGAAGATGAAGGATGGCCGATCCCGCCCGGCCGACCTGATCGTGCTCGCCACCGGCTACAAGGGGCAGGACTACCTCGTGGGCCAGTTGTTCGGTCCGGAGGTCGCCCGGAAGGTCGGCGCGGTCTGGGGTTTCGATCCACGCACCCAGGAACTCAACAACATGTGGGTGCCGACCGCCCAGCCCGGGCTGTGGTTCACCGGCGGCTCGTTCGCCCAGTGCCGGATGTATTCCAAGTACCTCGCCCTGCAGATCAAGGCGCAGGAACTGGGCCTCGCGCCGGCGTAGGGCGTCAGGCCGCGTCGATCGCGGCCAGCCAGACGACGGCGGCTTCGGCGCCGGCATCGGGCGTTCCCAGCACGCGGTCGCCGAGATAGGCGGCACGACCGAGGCGCGGGCGCATGTGCGCCGTCGCCGCGGCGCCTTG
>JAIETA010000226.1 GCA_019745575.1 Reyranella sp.
GTCCCCGAGAGGATTCGAACCTCCGACCTCCGGTTTAGGAAACCGCTGCTCTATCCGGCTGAGCTACGGGGACGTGGGGGGTTCTTAGCGTATCCCCTGGCGGTTTGGAAATGCCGGTCGCCGGATCAGCGCCAGGGGCAGCAGCAGCACGATCGGCAGCAGCGGGTCGGCCATCCGGTGCTGGACGAACGCGCCCGCCACCACGCCGGCGAGATAGGCCAGCCATACCCAGGCGATCGTCGCTGACTCGATGGGCTCGGACCGGGTCGGCCGCGTCGATCCGGTAAAGCGGCCGAGAAAATCCTGCATCATTTTCTGCAAGTTGCCCGTCAGGAAGACAGTGTTCAGGTTGGTGCCCGAAAAGCGCGTCATGGTGGCGTTCTGCAGCCCCATGGCGAAGGCGAGGACCGGCGCCGCAAGATGGGGAGCGAGCAGCGCTGCACCGACGATTGCCGCGGCCTCGATCCCCAGGATCCCCGCAAGGGGCAGCTTCCCGCCCAGGACGGCGCTGAAGGCGACGCCCGCCAGGAACGACACGATGATGATGGCGCTTTGTGCGGCATCCGCGTACTGCGCACCGGCGAGCGCGATGCCCAGCAGCACGGTGTTGCCGGTCATCGCGCCGGCGAACGCGCCGAAGGTCAGGAAACCGATGGCGTCGGCATACCCCGCGATGATCGCCAGGATACAGGCCTGCCAGACAGTGTTGTCGGATGAAGACACGCCGTATCCTGATTTCTTGCCAGTCGAACAGGCCCATACTACGGTCATCTGCGGCAAGTGTCGTCGACGATGCGAGGAAGAGTGAGATGATCCGCTGCATTCGGCTGTGGACCGGCGACGACCAGAATTCGCATTTTCAGGAGGGCTGGATCGACCTCGGATCGGGCGTTCGCGGCGACCTGATGAGCGGCATCATGCCGGTGGTGAGCGTCTCGTTCCAGGAAACGGTGCCGGGCGGCACCTTCGCCTGGCACACCGCACCCGCCCGTCAGTTCGTGATCACGCTCTCCGGCACGCTCGATTTCCAGACCCGCTCCGACCAGCACTTCATCCTGAAGCCCGGCATCGTGCTGCTGGCCGAGGACACGGTGGGCGGCGGGCACTCGTGGAAGCTGGTCGATTCCGAACCGTGGCGGCGCGTCTATGTCGTCCTGTCGGAGCAGGCGCAAGTGCCGTTCAGGGCCTCGAAGGTGGATTCATGAGCAACGAAGAAGTCGACGTGGTGCTGGTCGGCGCCGGCATCATGAGCACCACGCTCGGCGTGTTCCTGAAGGAACTGCAGCCCCACCTGAAGCTGGAAATCATCGAGCGGCTGCCCGGCGAGGCCCAGGAAAGCTCCGGCGCCTGGAACAACGCCGGCACGGGCCATGCGGCAAACTGCGAACTGAACTACACGCCGATGCGTGCCGACGGCAGCATCGACATCGCCAAGGCGCTGGAGGTCAATGTCGAGTTCGACATGTCGCGCCAGTTCTGGTCCTACCTGATCAGGAAGGGCGCCATCGCCTCGCCGGACAACTTCATCCATCCGGTGCCGCACATGAGCTTCGTGATCGGCGCCGACCGCCAGGCGTTTCTCAAGAAGCGCCATGCCGCGATGAGCGCGCATCACTGCTATCGCGGCATGGAGTACTCGGAAGACCATGGCAGGATCGCCGAGTGGGCGCCGCTGATCATGGAGGGGCGCGGCCCCGGACAGCCGGTCGCCGCCACCCACATCGTCAACGGCGCCGACGTGAACTACGGCGCGCTCACCACCGACCTGCTGAACTATCTGAAACGCCACGACGGCTTTGCCGTCCATTTCTCGCAGACCGTGACCCACCTGCATCGCCGGCCGGGCGGTGGCTGGCGCCTCGACGTCAAGGACGAGACGACCGGCGCCAAGCGCACGGTCGACGC
Organism: Reyranella sp.; assembly: GCA_019745575.1. GTDB lineage: Bacteria > Pseudomonadota > Alphaproteobacteria > Reyranellales > Reyranellaceae > Reyranella. The sequence continues at coordinate 1,906 of JAIETA010000226.1, forward strand.
CAAGTACGTTTTCCTGGGTGCCGGCGGCGGCGCGCTGCCGCTGCTGCAGAAGTCGGGCATTCCCGAGGCCAAGGGCTTCGCCGGTTTCCCGGTGAGCGGCATCTGGCTGCGCTGCGGCAAGCCGGAGGTGGCCGAGCGGCACGCCGCCAAGGTCTACGGCATGGCCGCCAGCGGCTCGCCGCCGATGTCGGTACCCCATCTCGACACGCGCATCATCGACGGCAGGCGCTGGCTGCTGTTCGGCCCCTATGCCGGCTTCTCGACGAAGTTTCTAAAGCGCGGCTCGCTGTTCGACCTGCCGCTGTCGGTGCGGCCCGACAACATCCTGCCGCTGCTGGCGGTGGCCCGCGACAACTTCCCGCTGGAGGAGTACCTGGTCGGCCAGGTGCTGCAAAGCTCGTCGCATCGCTACAAGGCGCTGCGCGACTTCTATCCCAACATGAAGGAAGCCGACTGGGAATTCGACGTCGCCGGCCAACGCGTGCAGATCATCCGCAAGGACAAGGCGCACACCGGCAAGCTCGAGTTCGGCACCGATATCGTGCACTCGGCCGATTCCTCGATCGTCGCCCTGCTCGGCGCCTCGCCCGGCGCCTCGACGGCGGTGTGGATCATGGTCCACATGCTGGAAAACTGCTTCCACGAGCAGCTCGTGGGCCACTGGGTACCCAAGCTCAAGGAGATGATCCCCTCCTACGGCCACGACCTCAAGACCGACGCGGCGCTCACCGAACGGGTCCGCAAGGAGACGGCGGAAGTGCTGGGGCTGCATACGGTTTGAGTCCCCTGCGGGAAGCGCTCGACGTCGTTCTGCGCTTTGGCCAGCTGATGCTGCGCGCCGGCGATACTGCGTTTCGCGTGCACGACGCCATGACGGCGCTCGCCCGTCGACTCGGCATCGAGAGCCTCTCGGTGCAGATCGCACTCGACGGCATGACCGCCACCGCGCGGCGGGACGGCGAACTGGTAACGATCACGCGCGAGATCGGCCCGCCGGGCATCAACGCCTGGCGAATCTCAGCGCTGGAGAAGCTGGCCCGCGAGACGGGCACAGGTCTCACGCCGCAGACCCTCGCCAAAGCGCTAGATGCCATCGAGTCGGCACCGCCGCTGCGGTCGATCGCCACGGTGGCGATCGGAATCGGCCTCGCCTCCGGTGCCTTCTCCTACCTGAATGGCGGCGACACGTTGGGCACCGCGATGGCGGTCGCCGCTGGCGGTCTCGGCCAGGCGCTGCGTGCCCTGCTGCTGCGACGCCGGCGCAACCAGTATGCAGCGACGGCGCTCACGACGGTCGTCACGGCCGGCTTCTATTGCGCCGGCATAGCCAGCTTCGGCGCGGGCGGCTTCGGGCCGGGCCATGCGGCGGGCTTCATCTTTTCCGTGCTGTTCCTGGTTCCGGGCTTCCCGCTCGTGGCGGCGCTGCTCGACATCGTCCAGCATCAGCCGGTGGCGGCCCTGAGCCGCCTCTTCTACGCCGTCATGATCCTGCTGGCGTCGGCCATTGGCCTCTCCGTCGTGGCTGCCGTGGCGGGCCTCGCCGCCACCGTCGCGCCGCCTGCCGCCTACGGCGTCGACCCCGTCACGCTGGCCTTGCGGGCGATCGCTAGCCTATTTGCCGGCTTCGGCTTCACCGCGCTCTACAATAGTTCGACACGCACCGTGCTGGCCGTCGGCGTCTTGTCGCTGATCGGCAACGAACTGCGTCTGGCCCTGCACGATTTCGGCATGCCGCTGCCCCCCCGCAACCTTCCTGGGCGCCTTGGCGGTCGGCCTGCTGGCGTCGCTGGCGGAGGCGCGCCTGCACGAGCCGCGCATCACGCTGACCGTGCCCAGCATCATCATCATGACGCCGGGTCTTTATGCCTTCCAGACCATCGTCATGCTGAACCAGGGCCAGGTGCTGACGGCCCTGCAAGCGGGCGCCAACTTCTGCTTCGTGGTCGGCGCCATGGCCATGGGCCTCGCAGCCGCACGGTTCATGACCGAGCGACGCTGGCTCGTCGAAAGTTAGGGCCCTACTCGGTGGCGACGTAGGGCCGGACCATCTTCGTCGGATCGACGACCCTGTCGAACTCGACCTCGCTCACGAACCCCAACTTGAGTGCCGCCGCCTTGAGCGTCAGGTCGTTGTCCATGGCGTAGTGGGCGATCTTGGAAGCCTTGTCGTAGCCGATCACCGGCGCCAGCGCTGTCACCAGCATCAGGGAACGATCGACGTACTCCTTGATCTTCTTCAGGTTGGGCCTGGTGCCCTCGACCAGGAACTTGCGGAAGTTGGCACAGCCGTCGGTCATCAGGGTGATCGAGTGTGAGATGTTGTAGATCATGAGAGGCTTATAGACGTTCATCTCGAGATAGCCGCCGGCGCCGCCCATGCCGACCGCCACGTCGTTGGCCATCACCTGGACCGCCAGCATGGTGAGCGCCTCGCACTGGGTCGGGTTGACCTTGCCCGGCATGATCGACGAGCCCGGCTCGTTCTCGGGGATTTCCAGCTCGGCGAAACCGGCGCGCGGGCCGCACGACATCAGGCGGATGTCGTTGGCGATCTTGTAGAGCGACACGGCGAGCGTGCGAAGCGTGCCCGAGAGCTGCACCAGCGCGTCGTGCGCCCCCTGCACAGTGAATTTGTTGGGCGCCGTGATGAACGGCAGCTTGGTGAGCTTGGCGATCTCCGCGGCCGACGCCTCGGCAAACCCCGGTGCCGCATTGATGCCGGTGCCGACGGCGGTGCCGCCCAGCGCCAGGCGGTAGACGCCCTTCAGGGCGTCCTGCAGGCGGTCGAGGTCGTCCGACAGCATGCCGGCATAGCCCGACCATTCCTGCCCCAGGGTGATCGGCGTGGCGTCCTGCATGTGGGTGCGGCCGATCTTGACGATATCGGCCCACTCCCCGGCCTTGGCCGCGATCGAATCGCGCAGCGCCGTCACCGACGGCACCAAGCGGCCGGTCACATTCACCGCCGCGGCGATGTACATGGCCGCCGGGAAGGAGTCGTTGGACGACTGGCTCATGTTGACGTGATCGTTGGGATGCACCGGCTTCTTGGATCCGACCGGCGTGCCGGCGAGCTGGCAGCAGCGGTTCGACACCACCTCGTTCACGTTCATGTTGAACTGCGTGCCGCTGCCGGTCATCCAGACATGCAGCGGGAACATGTCGTGATGCTGGCCGGCCAAGATCTCGTCGCAGACCTGCACGATCAGCCCGTGCGCCGTGTCGTCCAGGCGCTTGCCGGCATGGTTGGCGTTGGCCGCAGCCTTCTTCAGGATCGCGTAGGCCGTGATCATCTCGCGCGGCATCAGATCCTTGCCGATACTGAAATGCTCGAGCGAGCGCTGGGTCTGGGCGCCCCAGAGCTTGTCGGCGGGAACGCTTACCTCGCCCAGGCTGTCGGTCTCCTTGCGAACGTCTGCCACGCCACACCTCTTCCGTTTCCGGCGCCGACACTAGCACGGCCCCAATCGCCACGGCTCTAGTCGTTCGTTCGCGTCCTTCGCAGGGACTTGATCGCGCCGTGATGCTTCTTGTCGTCGACGCGGCGGCGCTTGGCGGCCTTGCTGACCCGGGTCTTCTTGCGCGGCACCGGCGGCCGGGCGGCCTCGCGGACCAGGGCGACGAGACGGTCGAGCGCCTCCTCGCGGTTGCGCTTCTGGCTGCGCTGGCCCTGCGCCACCAGCACGATGACACCGTCGCGCGTCAGCCGCCGACCCGCCAGGCGTTCCAGCCGCTGGCGGACATCGTCGGTCAACGACGGCGAATGGCGCACGTCGAAACGCAGCTGGACCGCCGTCGAGGTCGTGTTGACGTGCTGGCCGCCGGGGCCGGCCGCCCGCACGAAGCTCTCCTCGATCTCCGCGGGGTCGAGGGTGAGCGATCCCGTGACCCAGATCGGTGCGGCTTTGGCCGCGGCCACTACTTGCGCCCGCGGGTTTCCTGGTAGCGCACCTCGATGCGATCCCAGATCTGCGCTTCCAGAGACACGCCGTCGAACCGGTTGATCTGCTGCAGGCCGGTCGGCGAGGTGACGTTGATCTCCGTGAGATAGTCGCCGATCACGTCGATGCCGACGAAGAGCAGGCCGCGCCGGGCGAGTTCGGGGCCGATGATCTCGCACAGCTCGATGTCGCGCTTGGTGAGGGACGCTTTAACGGCGACGCCGCCGACATGCATGTTCGACCGCGCCTCGCCGGCGGCCGGCACGCGGTCGATCGCGCCCACCGCCCTGCCGTCGATCAGGATGATGCGCTTGTCGCCCTGGCGCACCTCGGGGAGGTAGCGCTGGGCGATCACCGGCTCGCGGCTGCGCTGCGAGAACATTTCCAGCAGGGAGTTAAAGTTCTCGTCGTCGGGCCGCACGCGAAACACGCCGGCGCCGCCGTTGCCGAACAGCGGCTTCAGGATGATGTCCTTGTGCTCGTCGCGGAACTCCTTGAGCGCGCGGGCGTCGGCGGTGATCAGCGTCGGCGGCATCACGTTGTCGAAATGCGTGACGAACAGCTTTTCCGGTGCGTTGCGCACGCTCGCCGGATCGTTGACCACCAGAGTCTTGGGATGGATGTGCTCCAGGACATGGGTCGTCGTGATGTAGGACATGTCGAACGGCGGATCCTGGCGCAGCAAGACGACGTCGATGGTGGCGAGGTCGAGCATCTCGGCGGCGCCCAGGGTGAAGTGTTTGCCCTTTTCGCGCCGGAGCTTCATCGGCTGGGCGCGCGCCATCACCTTGCGGTCGCGGAAGATGAGGTCCGGCGGCGTATAATGCCACAGCGCGTAGCCGCGCCGTTCGGCTTCGAGCCCCAGGACGAACGTGGAATCGCCGTCGATGTCGATGGTCGACACATGGTCCATCTGGATGGCGACGTTGAGCTTCATTCCTTCATCCTCTCGTGGCGGCGGCCCGGGTCAGTTAAGCCCGCGCCGCAGTTCCTGCAACAGGGCCGACGCGCGCTGGCGCAGGGCGGGATCGCTCCGGCCGGCGCTCGTGTCGAGGAAGCGCTCGAAGGCCGCGATAGCGGCCCGCCGCTTGTCCAGCCGGGCGTTGAGCTGGCCCGCCTCGAACAGCAGTTCCGGCTGGTCGGGCGAGATCGCCAGCATGCGGTCGAGCGACTGCGCGGCGCCCGGCCACTCCTCACGCCGGGCGAGGCGCAAGCGGACATTGTTTTCCAGCCGCAGCAGCACGTCGCGGTCGGACACCGGATCGAAATGGTCGGGCGTCAACTCCGCCGCCGGCCCCGAGACCTGGCGCAAGAGATCGCGCAGGCCGGCGGCATCGCGCACGTCGCCCTCGTGGAACGGGTCGACGACGTGCCGTGCCCCCTCTATTCCCACCCGGATCAGGAAGTGGCCGGGAAAGGCCAGGCCTTCGGCGTCCCAGCCCTGCGTCCGGGCGACGTGGAGATAGAGGATCGCCAGCGCCACCGGCAGCCCCTTGCGCCGCTCGATCACCCGCACGAGGTCGGCGTTCTGCAGGTCGTCGTAGGTCTCGCTGTCGCCGCGGTAGGCATAGGACCGGGCGATCACTTCGGCCAGCGACTCAGGGGTCGCGCCGCGCCGGCGCACGAGGTCGGCCACATCGGCCGACATCGCCGCCACGTGCTGGCGGAACGGCGCCAGATCGACCGCCTCGCCGCGCCTGAGCGTGCTCAGCGCCAGCGCCGCCTCGAGCAGATCCAGGCGCGCACCGTCGCCGGCGCACAGCGCGCGCAGCGGTCCGAGATCCTGCGGAGAGTCAGATTCGACGTTCGACACACGCTACTCCGGCGGCCGCCACACGTCGGGCAGGTGGCGCGGCCACAGCTGCCGCCACAGCGAACCGCTCACCAGCACGGCGTCGAAGCGCACCGAGCACACGGCATAGCGCGGATGGCGCGCCAGGAACAGGCTGGCGGCGCGCGCCACGCGACCGAACTGGCGCCCGCCCAGCGCGTCGGCGGCGACGGCGACATCGGCCCGCGCCTTGACCTCGACGAAGGCCAGCACGCCGCCGCGCCGGGCCACGATGTCGATCTCGCCCAGCCGCGTCTTGTAGCGCCGCGCCAGAATGGAATAGCCGGCCAGGCGCAGACGCCACACCGCACGCCATTCGGCGGCATGGCCGAGCCGATGCGCCTTCTGCCGCGCCTCGGTCGTCACGACGCGGCCTCGCGCTTGAGCTCCAGCGCCCGGGCATAGACGTCGCGGCGCTTCAGGCCGAAGCGCGCCGCCACTTCGGCCGCTGCGTCCTTGACCGAGGCGCCGGCCATCGCCGTACGCAAGGCCTGGTCGAGCACGACGCCGTCGGGCGCGCCCGCCTCGCCGGGCGGGGCGATCACGATCACGATCTCGCCTTTTACGTCGGGGTGCGCGGCGTAGTGGGCCGCCAGTTGGGCGAGCGGCGCGCGGCGCACCTCCTCGAACAGCTTGGTGAGCTCGCGGGCGATCGCGGCGTCGCGCGGCCCCAGCAGCTGGGCGAGGTCGCCCAGCGACTCGGCCAGCCGGTGCGGCGCCTCGAAGAATACCAGGGTCGCCGGCAGGCCGGCCGCGGCGCCGATGGCGCGGCGGCGGTCGCCTTCGCGGGCGGGCAGGAAGCCGCCGAAATAGAAGCGGTCGGTCGGCAGGCCCGACAGCGCCAGCGCCATCGGCAGGGCCGAGGCGCCGGGCGCGGCGGTCACGGCGTGGCCGCCGGCGAGCGCGGCGCGGACCAGCCGATAGCCCGGATCGGAGATCAGCGGCATGCCGGCATCGGACACCAGGGCGACCCGCTTGCCCGCCGCCAGCGCCCGCACCAGGCGTGGTTCGGCCGCGTCCTGGGTGGCGTCGCTATAGGCCACCGTGGGCACGGAAATGCCGTAATGGCTCGCCAGCTTGGCGAAGACGCGGCTGTCCTCGCAGGCGATCAGGTCGGCCGTACGCAAGACGTCGAGCGCACGGAGCGTGATGTCCCTCAAATTGCCGATCGGCGTGGCGACAATATGCAGGCCGGGCGCCAGCGGCGGCGGTTTACGCGGGGCCGGCCCGTCGCTAGCTTGGGACCGTTCGTCGCTTGACTGTTCTTCAACGTCCATCTGAATCCGTTCGCCGGAGTATGTCCCCGATGCGTACGTCCTTTTTGGCGCTCCTGGCCACGCTGTTCCTGGCCGCAGGCTGCGCCGAGCCGGCCAAGACTAGCACGCCCGCTGTGCCGCCCACGACCCCGGGCCAGGCGACGGGCTCGCCGCTCACCGCCTCGGGCAAGGCACGCATCGCGCTCCTGCTGCCGCTCAGCGGCCGCGCCGCGCCGATCGGCCAGGCCATGCAGCAGGCCGCCGAAATGGCGCTGTTCGACACCGCCGGCCGCGACATCGCCCTGTCGGCCTACGACAGCGGCGACAGCGCCGAGACGGCGGTCGAGGCCTACCGCAAGGCGCGCATCGCCGGCGCCGCCCTGGTGCTGGGGCCGCTGTTCGGTCCCTCGGCCACGGCGCTGGCGCCGCTGGTGGCGCAGGGCGGCGCCAACGTCGTGTCGTTCTCCAACGACGAGGCGGCGGCGCAGCGCGGCGTCTGGGTGATGGGCATTTCCGCCCCGCCGCAGGTCCGCCGCGTGGTCGACCACGCCATCGACGCCGGCATCAGGCGCTTCGCCACCTTCGCGCCGCAGACGCCCTACGGCGAGCAGATGGCGCGCACGCTGGAAAGCCATGTCGCGGTGCGCGGCGGCACCGTCGTGGCGGCCGAACTCTACGACCCCAACAGCGCCGACCTCACGACGCCGGCCCGCCGCCTCGCCTCGGAGATAAAAGGCGACGGCAAGCTCGCCGTGCTGGTGCCGGTGGCGCCGCCTAGGCTCTCGTCGGCGCTGGCGGCCCTCGCCGCCGCCGGGCTCGACAGCCGCGCCGTGCAGTTCATCGGCACCGGCGTGTGGGACGTGCCCGGCATCGGCGCCGAAACCATGCTGCGCGGCGCCTGGTATGCGGCGCCCGACCCCGCCCGCCGCGCCGACTTCGAGCGCCGCTTCACGTCGACCTACGGCCGCCCGCCGCCGCGCCTGGCCACGCTGGCCTACGACGGCGTGGCGCTGGCCGGCCAGCTCGCGCGCCTGAAGGCCGGCGGCGACTTCTCGGCCGAGGCGCTCACCAACCCCAACGGCTGGTCCGGCGTCGACGGCGCCTTCCGCCTGCTGCCCGACGGCCGCACCGAGCGGGCGCTGGCGGTGATCGAGATCCAGGGCGACCGCGGCGTGGTGGTAAGCCCCGCGCCCGCGACCTTCCCGTCGCGGCCGGTGAACTGACCGCGATGCCGCCACTGCCCAAAGCCATCCTGTTCGACCTCGACGACACGCTGATCCGCGCCTACGCCCAGCCCGAGGAGGCGTGGACGCGCCTGCTCAACGGTTTCGCCGCCCCGCTGAATGCCCACGAGGCCGCCGCCATCGAGCGGATCCGCGTGGCCGTCATGGACGAGGCCCGTGCGGTGTGGGCCGACCCGGCCGCCGCGGCCCGCTGGCGGCTGAACATCCCGGGCGCGCGAAGGCTGGCCGTGCGCCGCGGCCTGGCCAGCCTCGGCCGGGCCGACGAGGCGCTGGCCGACCGCATCGCCGACGCTTTTACCGAGATGCGGCGCACCGAATACCGGCTCTATCCCGACGCCCACGCCACCGTAGATGCGCTGCGCGACGCCGGCGTCAAACTGGCGCTGGTGACCAACGGCGGGGCTGAAACCCAGCGCGCCAAGATCGAGCGCTTCGACCTCGGCCACCGCTTCCACCACATCCAGATCGAGGGCGAGTTCGGCCAGGGCAAGCCCGAGCTCGCCGTCTATCGCCACGCCCTGGCGCGGCTCGACGTCGACGCCGGCGACGCCTGGATGGTGGGCGACAACTTCGAATGGGAAGTCGTGGCGCCGCAGCGGCTGGGCATGGTCGGCGTCTGGTACGACCCGTTCGAGACAGGCGTGCCGGCCCACGCCCCGGCCCGGCCCGCCCGGATCATCAAGCGGCTGGCCGAGCTGGTCGAGTAGGCCGGGGCCGATCGCGAAGCGTTCCGGACGGGACGCAATCGGCATTTTCCGACACTCAATCGTCGGAAATCCGCGGAAACACCTCCCTTCACGAATCGGCCCCGGCAAAAGGCCAATAAAACGGGCCTCTTGGCGCGCTCAAAAAGGACACCAAAGCGTCTTCGATTCTGTCTGTCCGGAAATGTCAGAAAATGTCCGGCCGCGTCCGCCGGCTCCCCCTACCCTCTGCGCCGGCCATAAACCTCCGGCCGGTGGGCGCGCAGCAGGAATTGCAGCAGGCGGTTGTCGTAGTCGCGGATGGTGCCGACCTGCCGGCCGCGCCGCCACAGCGGCCGCTCGGTGCCCTCGGTGGCGCGGGTGACGGCGGTGTCGCGCAGCCTCTCGACCGCCATCTCGACCGCCCGCTGCCAACCCGCGGCGAAAGCGGGACCGGTCCGGCGCCTCGCATGGACGGTGTTGCGGCCGATGCCGGCGCGCGCCGCGGCGAAGCTCACCGAGCCGCTCTCCTCGAGGGGACGCAGGAAGGTGGCGAGCTTCTCGGGCGTGGGCGAGGCGGCGGTGATACGGCGGCGGCGAACGACCATGGACATCGGCGGCTCCCTGGACAGGAAAAAGGACATGAAAAAGCCCGCCGGGGCGCTCCTGAACAGGGCGCGGGCGGGCTGGTGTGTGAGTGGACCGGCGGAAGCGCACTTCCACCAGGGTAGTCAATTTCCTAGCATTTTCCTGTCGATCCTGCAAATTTTAGTTTGCATGGCTGGCAGGACGGAAATGCAGGGCGCAGGGCAGGACCTAGCCGGCCTTGCGCTGGCTGGAGGTGCATCCGAGTGCGATTTCTTCGTGAGGCGGTGATCCTAGCGGTCGCCCTTGTCACAGAGGATTTCGTCGAGTTCATCTTGACCTGCCCTGATTTATCGGACCAGTCTTAACTTGAGAATGCTGGCCTCTCTTGTGCGTCTGAATGCCCCTCGCA
>JAIETA010000079.1 GCA_019745575.1 Reyranella sp.
GTAACCCTCAACGCCATGGTCCGGGACAATCTCCCGTGGCGATCAGCGACCGCATGACCGAAGACAGTTGCTCCGTCAGCGTAAGACGCTGACACCTCCCCCGCAGACGGGGGAGGAAAGTGACTCTAGATTCAGTCCCTGAACGGGTCCGTCATCAGGATCGTGTCCTCGCGCTGCGGGCTGGTGCTGAGCAGCGCCACCGGGCAGCCGACCAGCTCTTCGACGCGACGGACATATTTTATGCAGGTCGCGGGCAGTTCGGCGAAGGAGCGGGCGCCTTGCGTGCTCTCGCTCCAGCCGTCGAACTCCTCCCAGACCGGCGTCAGCCTGGCCTGGGCGCCCATGGTGAAAGGGAAGCGTTCGATGCGCTTGCCGTCGAGCTCGTAGCCGACGCAGACCTTTATGGTCTTCTCGCCGTCGAGCACGTCGAGCTTGGTGAGGGCAATGCCGTCGATGCCGTTCAGCTTCACCGCCTGGCGCACCATCACCGCGTCGAACCAGCCGCAGCGCCGCGGCCGTCCGGTGTTGGTGCCGAACTCGCGGCCGCGTTCGCCGAGGCCGCGGCCGGTCGCGTCCAGAAGCTCGGTCGGGAAGGGCCCGTCGCCGACGCGCGTCGTATAGGCCTTGGCGATGCCCAGCACGTAGCCCACCGCGCCGTTGCCCATGCCGCTGCCGATCATGGCCTGGGCCGCCACCGTGTTGGACGAGGTGACGTAGGGATAGGTGCCGTGGTCGACGTCGAGCATGGTGGCCTGGGCTCCCTCGAACAGGATGCGCTTGCCGGCGGCGCGCAAGGCGTCGAGCCGTTCCCACACGTCCTCGGCGAAGGGCAGGATTTTGGGCGCGAGTTCGAGCAGGTCGGCCAGGAGTTTGGCGCCATCGACCAGCGGCTGGCCGAGGCCCTTGCGCAGCGCGTTGTGGTGCGCCAGCAGCGTATTGACTTTCAGCGGCAGCATGTCGGGTTCGCCGAGATCGCCGACGCGGATGGCGCGGCGGCCGACCTTGTCCTCGTAGGCGGGGCCGATGCCGCGCCGGGTCGTGCCGATCCGGATGACGCCGGGCGCATCCTCGCGCCAGCCGTCGAGGTCGCGGTGCAGCGGCAGGATCAGCACGGCATGGTTGGCGATCTTGAGCGTGGCCGGCGTCACCGACACGCCCTGCTCGGTCACCCGCTTCACTTCATCGAGGAAGTGCCACGGGTCGACCACGACGCCGTTGCCGATGATCGACAGCTTGCCCTTGCGCACCACGCCCGAGGGCAGCAGCGCGAGCTTATAAGTCTGGTTGCCGATGACCAGCGTGTGGCCGGCGTTGTGGCCGCCCTGGAAGCGCACCACGACCTCGGCGCGTTCGCTCAGCCAGTCCACGATCTTGCCCTTGCCCTCGTCGCCCCACTGGGCGCCGATCACTGCCACGTTGGCCATTGTCTTGTCCCGATCCGGCATTCAGACACGAAAACGCCTCCCCGGGCCGAGTCCGGAGAGGCGTGATGTCGGATAGCACTTCCCCTCTGGCGAGGCGAGGCGAAATCGATCCTCAGCGGGCGCCCTCAAAGAGGGACCGCATCTCCATCGATCAGCGCGTGACTGCAGCGCAGTCGCTTGGCCTCGGTGCGCACATCGGGCGCGGCGGCCACCGCCCGAATGACGGCATAGCCCTTGGCCTGCCAGGCGGCGGCGTCGCGCCACGGCGTGCCGGCCGGCGCGAAGAGCCGCGGCCGCTCCGGCGCCGCCTCCGAGGCCGCCAGCACGGCATCCATGTAGACCGTGAAGCCGGTCGCCGGTTCGCTGACGCCGTCTTCCGGGTAGCCGGCCGAGTAGCGGCCGCCGCGCGCCAGCTCCTGGCGTCCCTTCAGGGCGAACACCGAGAACGACACGCCGGTCTGATATTCGAGGCCGCGATACTCCACCGGGTCGACGGTGAGCGGCAGGTCAGGGTCCGCCGCCTGCACGAGTTTTACGACCTCGGCGAGGCGTGCCGCCTCGGCCGCTGCCGCCGCCGGCAGCTTGAGGCCGGCGAGGCCCGCAATGCCCGGCCTGGCCGGGCCGGCGGCGCGCAGCAGGCCGATGAACAGCTCGGCGCCCTTCTTTTCGCCGAAGGACTTGGCGACGCCGGCCTCGTCCTTGCGGTCGAGCGCCCGGCGCAGGCGACGCAGGATGTCGGCCGGCAGCTTTAGGCCGGCGGCGACGGCGGCGACCAGCGTCGGCAGGTTGAGGTCCACGGTGAGGCCGGACACGCCGATCGCGCGCAGCGCATCGACCGCCAGCAGGACGGCTTCGGCGTCGGCCTCGGCCGAATCGACGCCGATCAGCTCGGTGCCGACCTGGGCGAACTGGCGCTCCGGCTTCAGCGCGCTGCCGCGCACCCGGATCACGTTGCCGCCATAGGACAGGCGCAGCGGCCGGGGCTCGTGCTTCAGCCGGGTGACGGCGATGCGCGCCACCTGCACGGTCATGTCCGGCCGCACGCCCATCATGCGCTGCGAGACCGGGTCCATCAGCCTAAAAGTCTGCGATCCCAGCGCCGCGCCCGGCCCGCCCAGCAGCGACTCCTCGAACTCGACCAGCGGCGGCTTCACGCGCTCGTAGCCGAACGCCGCGAAGCGTTCTATGGCGAGGTCGATGGCGCGGGCTTCGCGTGCCGCGTCGGGCGGCAGCAGATCGGCGAGGCCGGCCGGCAGCAGGCCGCGATGGTCGTTGTCGTTGGAACTCATGATGCCGCTTGATAGCCCATTGCGTCCCCAAAGGGGAGGAGGAGTACGGGCAGGGACGGCTTGTTTCCGGCCGCCGATGGGCTATTGGTCGCGGGCATGACCGAGCCTTCCCGTCCGGCGCTTTCCGTGGTGGCGCCCTGCTATAACGAGCAGGACGTCCTGCCCGAGTTCCTGCGCCGGGTCGGCGCCGTGCTGGACGGCATGGGCGGCACCAGCGAGATCGTTCTGGTCGACGACGGCTCGCGCGACGGCACCTGGGAGGTCATGGCGGCGGCTGCGGCGGCGGATCCCCGGGTCGTGGCCGTCCGCCTGATGCGCAACCACGGCCACCAGCTCGCGCTGACCGCCGGGCTCTCCGTCTGCCGCGGCGAACGCATCCTGATCATCGATGCCGACCTGCAGGATCCGCCGGAACTGCTGCCCGACATGATGGCGCTGATGGATGGCACGGATGGCAAGGGAGGCGCCGACGTGGTCTACGGCCAGCGCCGCCAGCGGGCCGGCGAGAGCCTGTTCAAGCGGGCCACCGCCGCCGCCTTCTACCGGCTGATCAATCGGCTCACCGACGTCGAGATCCCGGCCGACGCCGGCGACTTCCGCCTCGTCACGCGCCGCGTTCTCGACCTTCTCCTCGCCATGCCCGAGCGCCACCGCTTCATCCGCGGCATGGTGGCGTGGATCGGCGGCCGGCAGGTCCCGCTGCTGTACGACCGCCATGCCCGGGCGGCCGGCGAGAGCAAGTATCCGCTCAGCAAGATGATCCGCTTCGCCGCCGACGCCATCACCGCCTTTTCGGTCGTGCCGCTGATGGCGTCGATGACCATCGGCTGGGCGATGGCTGCGGTCGGGTTCGCCTTCTTCGTCTATTCGATCGTCGGCTGGCTGATGGGGGCCAACCTGCCCGGCTGGACGTCGATCATGGCGGCGCTCGGATTGCTGGGCGGCATGCAGTTCCTGATGCTGGGCGTCATCGGCGCCTATCTCGGTCGGCTCTACGATCAGAACAAGGGCCGGCCGCTGTTCATGATCCGCGACATCGTCGGCGGGCCGAGATGAACGCGACGGATCCCGTGTCGTGGTCCGGCGAACCGGCGGAGTTCGACGACTACGCCGCCGAATACCGGGGTGGCCTCGACAATCCGATCAAGCGCCTGATGGGCAGCTCGCCCGACCAGTTCATCGCCGTGAAGGCGCGTTGGCTGCTGCGCCGCGAGCCCGAGTTGGCGGCCGGTGGCCTCGCCGTCCTCGACTACGGCTGCGGCGTCGGCAGCCTGATGCGCGTGCTGGTCGGTCTGGGGGCCCGGGCCGATTTCACCGGCTGCGACATCTCCACCGGCATGCTGCGCCAGGTCGAGAAGCGTTGGCCGGCGGCGCTGGGCAAGACGCCGCGGCTCGCGCCGCAGCAGGGCGCGCGCACGCCGTTCGCCGACGGCCAGTTCGACATCGCCACCATCAGCGCCGTGCTGCATCATGTGCCGGTTGACGAGCGACCGGCGGTCTACGCCGAACTCGGGCGCGTGCTGAAGCCCGGCGGCCGGCTCTATATTTTCGAGCACAATCCGCGCAACCCGCTGGTGCGCTATGTCATCGCGCGCACGCCGATCGACAGGAACGCCATCCTGCTCGACCCGACCGAGGTCCGGCACGGCCTGCTGGATGCCGCGCGCTACGACCTCGACACCGATTACCTGATGTTCATGCCGCCGGGCATCGCCGTGCTGCGCGGCGTCGACCGGCTGCTGACGTGGCTGCCGCTGGGCGCACAGTATGTCGTGACGGCGCGCAAGCCCGGAGGTCCCGCCGGCCAGGGCGGTCGATGAGGGCTCCGGCGCTCGGCTGGCAACTCGTGCTGGCCTTTGCGCTGTCGTTGCTGGTGCTTGTCGGGTTGATCGGCTGGCTGCAGAACGTCCACATCCTGACGGCGAACGGCATGTACAAGAGCATCCAGGCCGAGCCCTGGATCGCCGATCCGGCAACCGCGCGGCTCGATCCCTCGAACTATCTCTATTTTCCGCTCTATGGCGCGCTGTGCCGGCTGCTCGACGCACTCGGCATCCAGCGCGGCGTGCCGTGGAAGCAGCTCGCCTATATCAATGCCTTTTGGGCGAGCCTCTGCATCGTCTTCGTCTACGCCTTCGTCCACCGGGTGACGGCGAGCGCGAGGGCGGCGGCGCTTGCCGCAATCTTCCATTTCGGCGGCGGCTTCTTCCTGCTTCTCGCGGTGATCAGCGAGGACATCATGCCGGGCTACACGCTGGTGTTCGGCGCCATGGCGTTGGCCGGCCTGTGGTTCGACCGGCCGAGCCATGCCCGCGTGGCGATCGTCGGTGCGGTCTTCACCTTGGGCTGGCTGATCGAATGGCGGCTGATGTTCCCGACCCTGCCGGCGCTCCTGCTGGCGCTGTCGCTGTCGGGGGGGCCGGCCTTGCGGCGGGTCGGATACATCGTCGTGCTCTGCGTTGCCATCCTGGTCGTGTCGGGTGTCGTCCAGCTTCTGTGGGACGGCCACAACGGCGCGGTCGGACTTCACGACCTGCTGTGGACCGGCAAGGGCGTGGCCAGCGGCTGGGCCGGCGTTTCCTGGCACAAGGCGTGGATGATGCTGTCGGGGATCGGGAACTCTTTCCTGATCATGGGCGGCTTCACCGATCCGCTGGCCGCCCGACACCTGGCGTTTCCGCTGTCGGTATCCGTGCTGCTGCAGGGCGCGATCTTCGTGGTGGCTGTAGCGATGCTGTGGCCGCAACGGGCCGATCGCCGTCTGCGCGCCATCGCCCTCGTCTTTCTTGGCACCTTGGGGGTGGGCGAGGTGTTCAATTTCTACGCCCAGCCGCAAGACCCGCAGATGCAGATCAACGTCATGCCGTGGCTGACGGTGGCATGGGGTCTGTTGGCCGCAACGTTGCTGACGACGAGCCACCGGCCGAGGGCGCTGCTCTTCCTCGCCGTCCTGTCGCTGGCACCGTTGGTCTGGAACGGCACCCAGCTCGCGCGCTGGCGCGGCGGCGATCAGGCGGCGCTGGCCGCGCTCGCGGCGATCGAAAAGCGCTTTCCGCCCGACTCGACGGTCTTTGTCTACTGGGGCTTCGAGCCGATCACGGTCTGGCAATATTCGTTGTGGAGCCGAACCTGGGACTGGGACGGCGCGGCACCGGTGGGGCCGGCGCCGGCCGCCGACCCGAAGTTCAAGTGGATCGCCGTCAATGCCGGCGCCATCCGCCATCCCGACTGGACCGCCGAGCAGCACGCGGCCTCGATCAAGCGTGACATCGACCAGGCGCTCGACCGTGGCTATCGCGTCGTGGTGTCCGATGTCTGGAACTGGAGCGCTGTCGAACTGGCCGGCCAGCTCGGCGGTCTGTCGGCAGCGGCCCGGGCACCCGCCATCTACCACATGCTGCACGACGACTATCGGGCGCAGCCGGTGTTCAGCGATCCGACAGTCGGCACGTACTACGAACTGCGGCGCCGCTGACGTCTATTGCAATCGGCGGCAGCGACCCGGCGTGGGCGGTGCGGCGGGCGCCGACCGCAGCGCCGCCAGCGAGGGCGCCAGCAGGGCATTGGCCAGCACTTGCTGGCCGGCGTAGTTGGGGTGCACCGAGTCGGCGTAGTGCTGCAGCTTCTCGCCCCTGTCGAAGACGCGGGTCAGGTCGATGAACTTGGCGGCGTGGGGGCTCGCCGCGACCCTCTCGAGCAACAGCGCGTAGAGCTGGATCATCCGCTCCTGCGGCAGGATGTCGTCGACACGCGTGCCGATGTGGCCGGCCGTGACCGAACGGGCGGGTTGGATGGCGACGAGGCAGGGCTGGCCGCGCGCCTCGCAGGCTGCCAGCACCTCGTTCATGTTCTCGATGTAGATGTCGGCGATCGCCCGGGCCTGCCTGTTGAACACGACGTCGTCCTCGGCAAGGCGCCGCCGGAAGGCGGCGACGTGCTCGTTGAAGGCGTTCTGGAGCACGGTGTGGGCGATCGCGCTGTGGCGGGCGAACCACCAGATGAAGCCGTCGTTGAAGAGCTGGCTGTAGCGCAGGCCGAGCTGGAACGGATCTCCCGGCCGCACGCCCGAGTTCGCCGGAATGGTGACGTCGTTGTAGCCGTTGACGAACAGCACCAGGCTGGCGCGCCGCGGCGCCACGGCGAGATGGTAGGCAAGCCTCTCCTGCACCGAGACGAAGCCGCCCATCGCGCCGTTGAAGACATAGACATCCGGCCGCCGCAGCCGGTCGCGCAGCAGCAGCTCCAGCCGCGCATGCCAGGTGTCGGGCGGTTCGTCGGCCGAGAAGCCCTGGGCCACCGAGCCGCCCAGGACGTGGACCAGCGTGGCGTCGGGTTCGGCGCAGGTGATGCGGTCAACCTCCGCCGCGTTGTAGCGCGCGTGCCGGTGCGTGTAGAGAAAGTCGGCCAGCATCGTCGAGGAGAGGGGCGGTGGCGTGGTGGCGTCGTAGTAGAAGCCGAACCTGCCCTCGCGATAGCCGAGCGCCACCGGACCTCCCGGCACGTAGGGCAGCTTCTCGTTCGGCATCAGGTAGTGGTAGTCGCCCGAGACGAAGACCGGTTGGTAGGGCCGCCGATATTCCAGGGTTTCCAGTCCGAACGCCGTGCGGGCAACGATCTCTGCGGCGATCGCGGATGCGGCGAGGATCGCCACGGAGGCGACGATCCAGCGGGCCCAGTGGCGGGCCGGCTTGCCCTGTTCAGTCATGCGGCTTTTTCACACGATTTGCCCGGCTGCGACAATCGCCCCGGATTGACCGTGACGATGACCCCGCCTATACGGGCCGCGGGCCACGCTCCCCCACCGGAGTGCAGCTCTTCTGTAAGGGAGAGGTAAATGATGAAGCCGAACATGCGTCCGGCGCGTCCCGACTTTTCGTCCGGACCCTGCGCCAAGCGTCCGGGATGGACGCCCGAAGCCCTCAAAGACGCGGCCACCGGCCGATCCCATCGCTCTAAACTCGGCAAGAAGAAGATCGTCGAGGCGGTCGATCGCACCCGCGCGATCCTGGGCATTCCTGCCGACTACCGCATCGCCATCGTGCCGGCTTCCGACACCGGGGCCGTCGAGATGGCGCTGTGGTCGCTGCTGGGCGCCGGCCCCGTCGACATGCTGACCTGGGAAAGCTTCGGCGAGGGCTGGGTCACCGACGTGGTGAAGCAGCTCAAGCTGAAGGACGCGCGCGTCCTGAAAGCGCCCTACGGCCAGATCGCCGACCTGAAGGCGGTCGACTGGACGCACGACGTGGTCTTCACCTGGAACGGCACGACCTCGGGCGTAAAAGTGCCGAACGGCGACTGGATCGCGGCCGACCGCGAAGGACTTGCGATCTGCGACGCGACCTCGGCCGTCTTCGCCATGGACCTGCCGTGGCAGAAGCTCGATGTCGTGACCTGGTCCTGGCAGAAGGTGATGGGCGGCGAGGGCGCGCACGGCATGCTGGTGCTGAGCCCGCGCGCCATCCAGCGGCTGGAAAGCCACACGCCGGCCTGGCCGATGCCCAAGATCTTCCGCCTGACGTCGGGCGGAAAATTCTCCGAAGCCATCTTCAAGGGCGACACCATCAACACGCCGTCGCTGCTCTGCGTCGAGGACGCCATCGACGGCCTGCGCTGGGGCGAGAGCGTCGGCGGCCTGAAGGGGCTGATGGCGCGCTCCGAGGCCAATCTCGGCGTGCTCGAGGCGTTCGTCGCGAACCGGCCGTGGGCGGCCTTCCTGGCGGCCGACAAGACGATCCGTTCCAACACCTCGGTATGCCTGGTCATCAAGGCGCCGTGGTTCGCCGCACTGCCGGCCGACAAGCAGGCCCAGGCCGCCAAGAAGATGGTCGACCTGCTGGAGACGGAGAAGGCCGGCTACGACCTCGGCTCCTACCGCGACGCCCCGCCTGGCCTGCGCATCTGGTGCGGCGCCACGGTGGAGAAGGCCGATCTGGAAGCGCTGCTGCCGTGGCTCGACTGGGCTTATAGCGAGATCGAGAGGGAATATGGCAAAGCCTAAGGTTCTGATTTCCGACGAGCTGTCGCCGCGCGCGGTCGAGATCTTCTCCGAGCGCGGCTGCGACGTCGACTTCAAGCCCGGCCTGAAGCCGGCCGAGCTGCGCGCCATCATCGGCGGCTACGAGGGGCTGGCGATCCGCTCGGCGACCAAGGTCACCGCCGAGGTGCTGGCCGAGGCCAGAAATCTCAAGGTCGTGGGCCGCGCCGGCATCGGTGTCGACAACGTCGACATTAAGGCCGCCACCGCGCACGGCGTGGTGGTGATGAATACGCCGTTCGGCAACGCCATCACGACCGCCGAGCATGCCATCGCGCTGATGTTCGCCATCGCCCGCCAGGTGCCGGACGCCAACACCAGCACCCAGGCCGGCAAGTGGGAAAAGAACCGCTTCATGGGCACCGAGCTCAGCTTCAAGACGCTGGGCCTGATCGGCTGCGGCAACATCGGCTCGATCGTGGCCGAGCGGGCGCTGGGCCTAAAAATGCGGGTGCTGGCCTACGATCCGTTCCTGAGCGACCAGCGCGCCGCCGAGCTCGGCGTCGAAAAGGGCACGCTCGACCAGGTGCTGGCGCGCGCCGACTTCATCACCGTCCACACGCCGCTCACCGAGCAGACCCGGAACATCCTCGGCCGCGCCAACCTGATGAAGACCAAGAAGGGCGTGCGCATCGTCAACTGCGCCCGCGGCGGCCTGGTCGACGAGCTGGCGGTGCGCGACCTGCTGGTCTCGGGCCACATCGCGGGCGCCGGGTTCGACGTCTTCACCGTCGAGCCCGCCAAGGAGAGCGTGCTGTTCGGCGCGCCCAACCTGGTCTACACGCCGCACCTCGGCGCCTCGACGGTCGAGGCGCAGGAGAACGTGGCGCTGCAGGTCGCCGAGCAGATGGCCGACTACCTGCTGACCGGCGCGGTGGTGAACTCGCTCAACATGCCCAACGTCTCGGCCGAGGACGCACCGCGCCTGGCGCCTTTCCTCGACCTCGCCCAGAAGCTGGGCTCGTTCGCGGGCCAGCTCACCGACACCGACATCAAGGCGGTGTCGATCGAGTACGAGGGCGACGTGGCGGCGCTCAACGTCAAGCCGCTGACGCAGGTGGCACTGATGGGCGTGCTGCGCCCGCAGCTCGATTCGGTGAACATGGTCAACGCCCCGGTGGTCGCCCGCGAGCGCGGCATCGAGGTGGCCGAGGTCAAGCACGAGCGCGACAGCGACTACCATTCGATGATCCGCCTCGCGGTGACCACCGAGAAGTACACGCGTTCGGTCACCGGCACGCTGTTCGGCGGCAAGCATCCGCGCATCGTCGAGATCAAGGGCATCGAGATCGACGCCGAGTTCGCCGCCCACATGCTCTACATCACCAACGACGACAAGCCGGGCTTCATCGGACGCCTCGGCACCATGCTGGGCGAGAACAAGGTCAATATCGCGACCTTCCATCTCGGCCGCGACAAGCCGGGCGGCTCGGCCATCGCGCTGGTCCAGGTCGACCAGCCGATCTCGCCGGAACTGATCGGCCGCATCCGCGCCATCGACGGCGTCGTCCAGGCCAAGGTGCTGGGTTTTTAGGCGCGTCCCCGTTTCCCGACGCCTGCGTGTCGGGAAAAATCGGGTAGCGGCCGCGTCTCAGCCGGCTGCGTTGCCCTCGATCAGCTTGCCGCGGCTATCGGCCCCGCACGCCCCGACGCGGCGCCAGGCGCCTGCCGGCTATCCGGCGGCCGGGATGCGGGCGATTACCTTGATCTCGAAATCGAAGCCGGCGAGCCAGGTGACGCCCACGGCGGTCCAGTTGGGGTAAGGCGGCTCGCCGATCTCCGCCGCGCGCACGGCCTGCACCGTTTCGAGTTGCGCGGCGGGATCGGTGTGGAAGGTCGTGACGTCCACGACGTCGTCGAAGCTGCAGCCGGCCGCCTGCAGGATGGCCTTCAGGTTGGCGAAGGCGCGGCGGACCTGGGCCTCGAACGTCGGCTCGGGCGAGCCGTCGTCGCGGCTGCCGACCTGGCCGGAGACGAACAGCAGGTCGCCGGAACGGATGGCCGGCGAGTAGCGATGCCTGTCGTAGAGCGCATGACGGCTGTTGGCGGGAAAGACCGCATCGCGTTTGGACATTTTGTCTCTCCGGAGAATCGAGGGGTTTTGGGGGAGCCGCCGTGCCGCGCTGAACTGGTGACTCGCGCCGAAGAAATCAATCGCCGCGACGGGGCAGGATGGTGACCAGGTCACCCGGCCGTACGTGGCGGCGCCTCAGCCGCTCCGCGTCGCCCGCAGCAGCGGCCCGTCGGGCGTCTGCAGCCGCTCGAAGCGGACGCCGAACACCGAGTCGAGCCTCCGATCGTCGATCAGGGCATGGGCCGGCGCGTCGAGGGCGATGCGGCCCCGGTCTATCACGATCACGCGCTCGAAGAAGCGGAAGGCGAGGTCGAGGTCGTGCACCACGACGACCGACAGCCGCGCGGCGCCGCGCCGGGTCAGGGTCTCGATCACGTCGAGGCGATGGCGGATGTCGAGGCTGGCCGCCGGTTCGTCGGCCAGCAGCACCGGCGGATCGACCGCCAGCACCGCGGCCAGCAGAACCCGCGCCCGCTCGCCGCCCGACAGCGTCGACCAGCGCCGCCGGCCGAGGCCGCCCAGCTCGAGCGTGGCGGTGACCGCGTCGATCGTGTCGACCGCGCCGGCGCCGAGGCGACCGCCGCGCTCGGCGCCCAGCCGCACGAGTTCCGCGACCGAGAGATCCCAGTGCGGCTCGAAATGCTGCGGCAGAAAGCCGATGGTGCGCGCGCGCGTCGCATGCGGCAGCCGGGCGAGATCGCGGTCGCCCACGCGCACCGTGCCCGACTGCGGCCGCTCGAGTCCCGCCAGCACTCTTAGGAGCGTCGACTTGCCGGCGCCGTTTGGCCCCACGATCGCGACCGAGCCGGCGGCGCCCAGCGACAGCGACACGCCGTCGAGCAGCCGCGCGCCACCGCGCGTCACCACCAGACCGTCGGCCACGAGGGTCATCGCGCGGGGCCCGTCATGTGCGCAGCCTTCGGGCGAGCAGCAGGATGAAGAACGGGCCGCCGGCCACCGCCGTCACGAGGCCGAGCGGGATCTCGGCCGGCGGCAGGGCGGCGCGGGCGACGGCGTCGGCCAGCGTCACCACGATGGCGCCGACCAGCGCCGCCGCCGGCAGCAGCGCACGGTGCAACGGCCCGACCAGCCAGCGC
>JAIETA010000211.1 GCA_019745575.1 Reyranella sp.
TACACCGTGGTCATGACGGTCTCGCGCCAGGCCAACGTGGTCGATTCGGTGCCGAGCTGGAACCTGCTGATGGCCATGGCGATGCTCGCCATGCTGCCGCCGGTGCTGGTCGTGGTGTTCATGCAGCGGCAGTTCGTGCGCGGCCTGGTCGAAACCGAAAAGTAGCCGAAACGGAGAAACAGGCCATGGCGCAAGTCCACCTGCGCGGCGTCAAGAAGAGCTACGACAAGCTCGAGGTCATCCACGGCATCGACATGGAAATCGCCGACGGCGAGTTCATCGTCATCGTCGGTCCCTCGGGTTGCGGCAAGTCGACCCTGCTGCGCATGGTGGCCGGGCTGGAGCGCATCACCGGTGGCGAGATCGCCATCGGCGACCGCGTGGTCAACGAACTGGAACCCAAGGACCGGGACATCGCCATGGTGTTCCAGAACTACGCGCTCTACCCGCACTTCAGCGTCTACGAGAACATGGCCTACGGGCTCAAGATCCGCGGCCTGTCGAAGGCCGAGATCGACCAGCGCGTGCAGAAGGCGGCCAAGATCCTCGAGCTCGGCACCTTCCTGCAGCGCCGGCCGCGCCAGCTTTCGGGCGGCCAGCGCCAGCGCGTCGCCATGGGCCGCGCCATCGTGCGCGAGCCCGCGGTGTTCCTGTTCGACGAGCCGCTCTCCAACCTCGACGCCAAGCTGCGCGTGCAGATGCGGCTGGAAATCAAGCGCCTGCAGCGCGAACTCGGCGTCACCTCGATCTACGTCACCCACGACCAGGTCGAGGCGATGACGCTCGCCGACCGGCTGATCGTCATGAACTCGGGCGTCGCCGACCAGATCGGCACGCCGATGGACGTCTACGACCGGCCGGCCTCGGTGTTCGTGGCGGGCTTCATCGGCTCGCCGTCGATGAACTTCCTCGCCGCCAAGGTGGCGGCGGGCGGCGGCTCCGTGGAGATCGCGGGCCTCGGGGTCGACGGCGTGGCACTGCCGCTTGCCCGGCCGACCTCGGCGCCGGCCGGCACGGCGCTGGCGCTCGGCATCCGGCCGGAGCATCTGGTCCCGGCACCGGACGGACCGCTCGAATTCACCATCGAACTGGCCGAGCCGCTGGGCGCCGACACCCTGCTGCACGGCCATTTCGGCCAGGCGCGCGAACTGGTGACGGTGCGCCAGGCGGGCCACGTCCTGGCCAAGGCCGGCGACAAGCGCCGCTTCGCCGCCGACCGCGGCCACCTGCATCTGTTCGACACCCAGTCCGGCAGACGCATCGCCGACGCCTAGTGTCCGACCCGACAGCGACCGCGCGCGTCCCGTCATGACCCGGTGGGCCCGCATCGAATTCCAGGGCGACGTCTGCGTCGGCGCGCTCGAGGGCGAGCTCATCCATCTGCATGAAGGCGACCTGTTCGAACCCGGCATGGCGACCGGCGAGACGGTGCCGGCGGCCGAGGCGCACTGGCTGGTGCCGGCCGCCCCCACCAAGATGGTGGCGTTGTGGAACAACTTTCATGCCGCCGCCGCGAAGAACGGCTGGGCGATCCCGGCCGAGCCGCTTTTCTTCGCGAAGACGCCCAACACCTTCAATGCACACGGCCGGCCGATTCCCGTGCCGGTGTCGTACGACGGCCGCGTCGTCTACGAGGGCGAGCTGGGAATCGTCATCGGCAAGACCTGCGCCGCCGTTCCGGCCGACCAGGCCGCCGGCTGTATCCTGGGCTATACCTGCGTGAACGACGTGACGGCCCTCGAACTGCTGCAGCGCGACCCGTCCTTTCCGCAATGGACCCGGGCGAAGAATTTCGACGGCTTCGGCTGCATCGGCCCGGTCGTGGCGACCGGCCTCGACCCGCGGGCGCTGGTGGTGCGCACGCTGGTCGATGGCCGCGAGCGCCAGAACTACCGCATCGACGACATGATCTTCCCGCCGGCCGAGCTGGTCAGCCGCATTTCCCGCGACATGACCCTGATGCCCGGCGACGTCATCGCCTGCGGCACCTCGCTCGGCGTGCTGCCGATGAAGCCCGGCAGCGTGATCGAGGTGGCGATCGACGGTATCGGCGCCCTGCGCAACCGGTACGGCTGACCCCTAGCGTCCCTGTCGGGCGAGTGCCCGGTCGAGGTGCGGTGCCAGGATCTCGGCGGCGATTGCGTGTCCATCGGCCGTCCAGTGCCCGTCCCGCGGAAAATAGAGGCCGGCGCCGGCGCGGTCGCGCATCGCCGCGGCCAGCGGCACGACAGTTGTATCGTTGGCGACGAACGGGGCGGTGAGCCGGGCGGCGGGAAGGGTCGGGTCGACATCCGCAGGCGGCGTCGCCGCGGTCCAGCCGACCGTCGGCCAGCCGGCCCCGGTGACCTCGATGATGGTCGGTACGAGAAACGGCAGATAGGCGATGCCGTCGGCCCGCAGGGTGCGGGCGGTCTCCGCCACGATCTCGCCGGTGAGCGCCCACAAGGTTTCGTTCTGCGGCTGGTCGGGCCGCATGTAGCTCACCCATTCGCCGGCCTTTTCGCGCAGGTCGCGGTTCAGGATCGCCCGGGCGACCAGGGACACGAGCTGCGAGCCGAGGGGCGGCCGCTCGAGCCAGTCGGAGCGGAGCTTCAGCACGCCGCGGTCGCTCACCGCGATCTTGGGGTCCTCGACCGCGCGGAGCGTGCCGTCGGGCGCACGCACCAGGCGGTGGTTGAAGAGCGAACGGATGTGCATCCAGTAGAAGCCCTGCACCACGACCGCCGGCTTGTAGCGCTCGATCATCTCCTTCATGAGCACGAGCTGCTGGTCGAACGTGTACATCCAGTGGCCGGCATTGACGATGCGGAGCCGGGTGCCGGGCCGCCGCTCCGCCATCAGGCGTGCCAGCACCTCGGAGTAGCGCTGCTCCTCCGCGACACCCCAGCCGAAAGTGAAGGAGTCGCCGATGAAGAGCACTGTGGTGACGTCCTCTGCGGCCGCCGCAATCGGCCCCTGGCGCAGGCCGCCGGCGTTGGTCCGGATCTGCATCTCGAATTCCGGCGCCCGATAGGTGAGGTGAAGGTCGGGCCGGTAGCGCCAGATGGTGAGCGCATCCGACCGGCACATCGGCAGCTGTTCGTCCTGGTCGACACCGTTCGCGCCGGCCATCCAGCGCGCGGCCAGTTCGCCGGCGCCCAGGACCAGGGCGATGGCGGCGACATTGACCGCGACGACAAAGACCCATCTCGGGAGCATTGCCCTCACTCCCATGGCTCGAATCGCGACGCAAGTCGGACAGGCCGAGCTTGCCTTGCCGCGCGCCGCCGCCGATAAGACCAGCCGATGCTCGCGCTCCTCGCCGATGCGTACTCGGTTGCCTACGGGCTGGTGAACTCCATGCTCATCCGGCTCGCCTATCCGGCGGGTGCCTGCCTGCTCTACCTGCTGCCGGAGCTGCTGCTGCCGCGAACGCGCAACTCGCCGCGATCCTACCTGCGCGCCGTCACCTTTCTCGTGGTCGCCATCGCCATCAATACGGTCGTGCTGAAGGCGATGGAGGGCAGCACGGGGTTCCTCGACGTCAAGCCGCTCGCCTTCCTCGACCTTCGACCGCTTACCGAATCGGACTCCCTGCCGCTCAGGGTCACCGGCTGGCTGGTGGCGGCGCTCGGCATCGCGATGGTCGGCAATTTCTTCTATTACTGGATGCATCGCGCCCAGCACCGCGTGGGGTGGCTATGGCGATTCCACAAGGTGCACCACTCGATCGCCGAGATGAGCGCCACCGCAAGCTATCACCATGTCGCCGAGGATCTGTTCCAGTTCGCCGCCGTCACGATGCCCATGGCGGTGCTGCTCGGCGTCGCGTCAGGTCCGGTGCCGTGGCTGGTCATCGTGCTGGCCAACACCCATTCCTACTTCATCCACTCCTCGGCCCGGCTGAACATCGGGCCGCTGCGCTACGTGCTCTGCGACAACCGCTTCCATCGCATCCACCACTCCCGCGAGCAGCGCCACATCGACCATAATTTTGCGACCTCGACGCCGTTGTGGGACGTGCTGTTCGGCACCGCCTACTTTCCACGCGCCGACGAGTGGCCCGCCGTGGGTCTCAACGATGTCGCCGAGCCCAAGACGATCCGCGACTATCTGCTAATGCCATTCAGGAGCTGACCCGATGCTGTTCTGCACCTACAACATCCACTACGGCGTCGGCGCCGACGGCCGCTACGACGTGGCGCGCATCGCCGATGCGGTGGCGGGGGCCGACATCGTGGCGATCCAGGAGGCCGTCTCGGGTTGGCCGCAGAATGCCTTTGCGGATCAGACGGCCGAGATCGCCGGCCGGCTGAACCGCTATCACTGGTACCACGGCGCCATGGAGTCGGATGCGAGCGAGGTCGGCGCCGACGGGCGGATCGCCAGCCGCCGCCGCAGTTTCGGCAACGCCGTCGTCTCGCGCTGGCCGATCGCCTGGGCGCGCGGCCACCTGCTGCCCAAAACCCAGCTCGTCGACCGCTTCGACCTGCAGCGCGGCTTCGTCGAGGCGGCGATCGACACGCCGTCGGGCGCGCTCCGGGTCTACAGCGTCCACCTCAGCCATGTCGGCCCGCAGCAGCGCCTGCCGCAGGTCGGCGCCCTGATGGACGCCGTCCTCGGTGCCGAGCGTGCCGGCGGCCCGTGGGACGGCACCGGCAGCGACACCTTCATGTTCCAGGACCGTCGCCCCGACGTGCCGCGCCCGGCGATCCTGGCCGGCGACTTCAACTTCACGCCGGCCCATCCGGAATACCCGCTGGTGTGCGGCGAGATGAGTGACCGCGGCCGGCTCGCCACGACGATGCACCTGGCCGACGCCTGGGTCGCCGCCGGCAACAGCGAGGAGGGGGTGAACTCCTTTCCGCGCGAGGGTCGCATCGACCACGTCTTCGTCACCCACGACCTCGCGCCCCGGGCGCGCAAGGCCTGGATCGATCACAGCACGAACGCCTCCGACCACTGGCCGGTGTTCGTGGAGTTCGATCTTTAGAGTCTTTCCGACATGGCTCGAACCGTCAGAAGTGAACTCAACTCTCTTCCCCCGTCAGCGGGGGAAGTGCCCTCGTCTCACGAGGGCGATGGGGTCATGGGTCTCGACGGAGGCTTCTGACCCCTCCGTCGGCGTAAGACGCCGACACCTCCCCCGATGACGGGGGAGGAAGGTGATTCCATTTAAGTCGGAAAGACTCTAGGTCACCGGCTCGACGGCGCCGTTCAGGTCCATGATGCCGAGTTCTACCACGACCTGCGGTTGGATCTTCTTCACCTGGTCGCGGAAGGCACGCAGCGCCTGGACGTTCATCTCCGTTTCGTAGGCCCGGTCGGTCTTGATGCGGTCGCCATAGGCCACAGCGGCCGCGCCGCAGTCGCGGTGCGTGATGCCGACCACGCGCTTCACGTTGTGCAACTGCACGGAGATGTTGAGGTTCGCCTCCCAGGTCGCGCGCCATTCCTGGAAGACGGGCGCCACCGCGGCGATCGGGCCGCCGGCGATGTTGAACTGGCTATATTTGTTCTGCCAGCCGCGGCCGGTCATGTAGGACCATGTATAGGAGGTGAAGCGCGGATCGATGCACTTCATCAGCATCGCCTCGTAGCCGGTGTCGGTCGCCAGGGCCGACCCGGCGCTGGCGAGTGCGGTCGCGCCCAGGGCGAGACCGCCAAGACCGAAACCGAGGGCGCGGCGGCGCGAGAGCGCGGCGAGACAACCGCAGCCGGCGTGATGGAAATGCTGGATCATGGGCTAAACCTCCTGAGAGCAGGGCCAGTCGAACGTGCGCACATCATGACTGACCGGGGATGTGTTGGTCAAACGCCACCGGCTAGCGGTGTGGCTGCCGCCGGTAGTGCTCGGCGAGCGCATCGCGGCCGAAGTCGGCGGCGAGGTCGCGCCACACCGTATGGATGTGGTTGGCGCCGTTCTGGGTGTTGTCGTGCTCGATTAGGGTGGCCGGCCCGTGGACGCGGAAGTAGTGCGCCTCGCCGGGAATGAGCGAGCCCGCCCAAGCGAAGCGGAAGGCGGCGAGCCCCTGTTCGATGACCCGTCGCTTCTGGGCGGCGGCAAGGTCGGCGGCGAGCGTTCCCAGGAAGCGGTCCATCAGGGCCTCGACCAGGACACGCTGCGCGGCATCCATCCGGCCGAGTTCCAGGCCGCGCGGCGCCCCGAGATCGCGTTCGCGCTGCGGGCTCGCCACGATCTCGCCGAACGAGCGGTCGGCGATGAGCGCGGCCTGGCGCTCTGGCGGGGCGAGGCCGGCCATGATCTGGCGGGCGAGATCCTCGGACGCGCCGAGCAGCCGGAAGCCGCGGTGAGGGCCGTCGCGCACCGTGGCGGGATGGGCGCCGGCGAAGAACGGAGTCACCGCGACATGGCCGGCAGCCGGCAGGGCGACGTTCAGCGACAGGTGATGGCCTTCGAAGCGCCAGCCCCAGGGAAAGCGGCCGGGCATGCCGAACACCGAGACATAGTAGCGCCCGGGATCGCGGAAGCTGCCCTGCTGTTCGCGCAGCACGCCTTCGAGCAGGCGCACGCCGTCGAGCAGTTGCAGTCCACGCTCGTTCAGCACCGTGGCGAAGAGGGCGCGCGCGGCGTCGGACTGCGCCGGTCGCATCTCGCCCAGGCTGAGGCCGGGCCGGCTGCGCGGGATGTAGTGCCAGTCGAGGCGGTTGTCGGAGTCGAAGGCGATCGATGCCTTCTGCCGCTGGCTCTCGTCGAGGCTGGCCAGGAAGCGGCCGGCGGCGTCGGCGATGCGCTGGCCGGCATCGGCCGTCTGGGCGCTGGCTCTGCCGAACGGCAGCAGGGTCGCCGCTGCCAGAAGGGCCCGCCGCGTCGGCGGGCCGCGGTGATGGTGTTGGTGGGGGTGAGGATGATGGGCGTGGGGCTCCCCTTCTCGAGGAGCCCCGTGTTGAGAAGCGTCGTCGTGCGGATGCCAGCCGTCGTGCGGCATGGCCGTGCCCTCAGGTCGAGGTGCGCGGGTACTTCAGCGAGCAGCCGTAGGCCCGGGTCGATGCCTCGGTCACCGGCTTGCCGGCCAGCACCTCGTCGAGGGCGAGGCGGACATACTGCTTGGCCTTGGGGATGTCGCTGGGGCTCGACGACGAAATCGAGTCGATGCCGCCCTTGTAGACCAGCACGCCCTTGGCATCGATGATGTACATGTGCGGCGTCACGGTGGCGCCGTAGGCGCGCGCGATCCGGCTCTGCGGGTCGAGCAGCACGGCCGCCGGTGCGGCGTCGCGGCTCTTGGTCAGGTCGTTGGCCTGGGCCGCCGTCACATGGCCCTGCTCGCCGGTCGCCGACGAGGCCACGGTCAGCCAGACCACGCCCTTGGCCGCGGCCTCGCGCTGCTGGTCCTGCATGTTCTTGGCCACGTAGTGCTTGCGGACATACGGGCAGTCGTGATTCGTCGTTTCGAGCACCACGACCTTGCCCTTGAGGTCGGCCAGCGACCACGTCTTGCCGTTGCTGTCGGTGCCGGTGAACAGAGGCGCCGGCTTGCCGATATCGGGGCTGGTGGTTGCCAGGGCGGCGGGCGCCAGCGCCAGGGCGGCGCCCCCTGCCGTAAGGCCCAGCATCAGGGACCGGCGGTGAACGACGAGGTTCGACATGAGTGCCTCCTAGCGCTTGGCTTGTTGAAGGGACGAAAGCTCCGACAGGATCATGGCTTCGGTAAGGACCTGCGGCAGAATTTTGGGGCGGTCGGCGCCTGGCGCCCAGAATAGATAGAGCGGCACGCCGGCCCGGCCGACTTCCTTCAGGACGGCAGTGATCTCGGCGTCGCGGTTGGTCCAGTCGCCTTTTAGCTTCACCACACCGGCCTGCTCGAAGGCGCGGCGGCTGGCCGGCGTCTCGAGCGCCACCTTCTCGTTGACCAGGCAGGTGATGCACCAGGCGGCGGTGAAGTCGACGAACACCGGCTGGCCGGCCGCGACGGCCTGGTTCATGCGGTCGCGCGAAAAGCGCTCCCAGCCCTCGAAGCTCACGCCCGAAGCCGGGCCGCCCGGGTTCGAGGCCGCCGTGGCGGCTCCGTTGTCGAGCCTGAGGGTGGCGGCGAGGGCCAGCAGGACGGCGGCGGCGGCGATGCCGCGGCGGCGCCACGACACCGGTGCCGCTTCGCCGCCCAGCCGCAGAACCCAGACCGCGAAGGCGATCAGGATCATGCCGCCCAGGGCGTAAACCACACCGTCGGAGCCGGTCTGCTGCGTGAGCACCCAGATCATCCAGACGGCCGAAGCGTACATCGGGAAGGCGAGGAACTGGCGCAGCCGGTCCATCCAAGGCCCGGGCCGCGGCATCAGGCGCTGCAGCGCCGGCGTCATCGACAGCGCGAGATAGGGCAGGGCGAGACCCAGCCCCATCGCCAGCAGGACGGCGACGGTGGCGGGCGCGGGCTGGCTGAGCGCAAAGCCCAGGGCGGCCGCCATGAACGGCGCGGTGCAGGGCGTGGCCACGATCACCGCCAGCACGCCGGTGAAGAACGCTCCGGTCGTGCCGCCGCGCGCCGCCAGGCCCTGGCCGACGCCGGCCAGGCGACCGCCGATCTCGAACACGCCCGACAGGTTGAGGCCGACGGTGAAGAAGAGATAGGCGATCAGCAGCGAGAACACCGGCGACTGGAACTGGAAGCCCCACGTCACCTCGCCGACGCTGGCGCGGATGGCGAGAACGACCGCGGCCATCGCGCCGAACGACGCCAGCACGCCCGCCGTATAGGCGAGGCCATCGCGGCGCATCTCGCCGCGGGCATGGCCGGCCAGCCGCGCGAAGGCGGCGGCCTTCATCGCCAGCACCGGGAAGACGCACGGCATCAGGTTCAGGATCAGCCCGCCCAGCACGGCAAACAGTAGCGCCTGGACGAGCGAGAGTTGCTCGCTGCCATCGACGGCACCGAGCGCGCGGGCCGGCGGCACAAAGGCGGGATCGAGCTTCGCCGACACGTCGAACGCCTGCTTGACGTCGCCGCCGGCGGTCTTCTCCGTCAGCACCAGGGTGCCGGCGAGCCGTTCCGGCAGCGCCACCTTGGCGTCGCCACGCCTGAGCGGCAGGACGATGCCCTCGGTAGTCAGGCTGGCATTCTGCCGCGCCATGCTCGCCACCGGCCCCCATTCGGCGGGAAAGAAATAGATGTCGCGGATCGTCTCGGCCTTGAGGCCCCGGGCCTCGACGATCACGGTGGGATCGCCCGTCTTGGAAACGCCGTAGCGCGCCGGCCACGGGCTCTCGATCGGCAGGCTGCGCCGCGCCGTCTCGAACAGCGTGCGAACGGCGGGCGGCGCCGGCGTCGCGGCCGCGCCCGCGCCCGCGGGCAGCACGAGTTCGAACTTGCCTTCCTCGGGAATGCAGACGTCCTCGCACACCAGCCAGTTGGCGTCGGCCGCGACCTTCAGCGGCCCGGCCAGATCGGCCGGTGGCGTGATGCGGACCAGCAGCATCGCCTCGTCCTTGAAGCCGTAGTTCACGATGCCGCCGATGTTGAACAGATGCGGCGTCGGCCAGACGATCGGTTCGGCCGTCGCGCCCGCCGGCAGGGTCCAGGCGATCTCGGTCGGCAGGCCGGAGTCGCCCGGGTTCTTCCAGTAGGTATGCCACTTGGGCCGGATGGTCTGGCGCAGCCCGACCCAGAACGGCTCGCCGGGCTTCACGGTCGCGACCTCGGACAGCAGTTCGGCGCGCACGTTGTCGGTCTGGACGACAGACTGCGCGACGGCGGGGCCGGCGGCGAGCAGCGCCAGCAACAGGGCGAGGAAACGCGGCATCGGGACCCCTTAAGTGACCTTCGCCCAAGGCACTTGCAAGGCAATCCCGATCAATGCGGCGTGATATTTTGCCCTCGCGGGATCGAAGGGCTAAGGTTCTGGTTTCATTGGGGAAATCATGTTGCGTCTGGATGACCGGCGGCTGCTCGAGGCGCTCGACGAACTGGCGGCCATCGGCGCCATCGAGGGCGGCGGCTCCGCCCGTCTGGCGCTCACCGACGAGGACAAGGCGGGCCGCGATCTTGTGGTGAGCTGGATGAGGGCGCTGGGCCTGAACGTCCGGGTTGACGCGATCGGCAACGTGGTCGGGCTGCGCGCCGGGCGGGAGGAGCTGGCGCCGGTGATGACCGGCAGCCACATCGACACGGTGCGCACCGGCGGTCGCTACGACGGCAACTACGGCGTGCTGGCCGGGCTCGAGGTCGTGCGGGCCCTGAACGAGGCCGGGATCGTCACGCGCCGCCCGATCGCGGTCGCCTTCTTCACCAACGAGGAGGGCGCCCGCTTCCAGCCCGACATGCTGGGCAGCCTGGTCTACGCCGGCGGGCTCGGCCTCAACGAGGCCTACGGGGCCGTCGACAAGGACGGCCGGTCGGTCGGCGACGAGCTGCGCCGCATCGGCTACCTCGGAACGGCGAGACCCGGCGCGCTGAAGCCACATGCCTTCCTCGAACTCCATATCGAGCAGGGCCCGATCCTCGACGAGGAGAAGATACAGATCGGCGTGGTCGAGAGCGTGCAGGGCATCTCCTGGACCGAATACACCGTGACGGGCGTTTCCAACCATGCCGGCACGACGCCGATGCGGCTGCGCCGCGACGCGGGCTATCTCGCCGCATCGACCAACGTTTTCGCCCGCGGTCTTGCCCGGGAGATGGGCGGCGACCAGGTGGCGACGGTTGGCGCGCTGTCGCTCCGGCCCAACCTGATCAATGTCGTGCCCAACCGCGCGGTGTTCACGGTCGACCTGCGCAACACCGACGACGCCAAGCTCAGGGACGCCGAGGCGCGCGTCGCGGCCCACGTCGCCGAGGTCGCGAGAGCCGAGCGCGTCGAGGTCGAGACCAGGGTGCTGGTGCGCTTCGAGCCGGTCATCTTCGATGCCGGCCTCGTCGACCGCGTCGAGCGCCACGCCCGGGCGCTGTCGCTCAGCACGCGCCGCCTGCCGTCGGGCGCCGGCCACGACGCGCAGATGATGCAGCGGCTCTGTCCCACGGCCATGATCTTCGTGCCGTCGGTCGCCGGTCTCAGCCACAACGTCCAGGAATTCACCGAGCCGGCCGACCTCGGCGCCGGTGCGCAGGTGCTGCTCAACATGATGCTGGAACTCGCCGAGCAATGAACGGCGCGAAAGGAACCGACATGACCGACACCAACGACCGATCGCGCCGCATCGTTTTCACCGGCGCTTCCGGCGGCATCGGCACCATGACGCGCCCGCTGCTGGCCAGGCTCTATCCCGGCCTGGTGCTGAGCGACCGGGTGCCGCCGCCCAACCTGCAGCCCGGCGAGACCTTCGTGGCGGCCGACCTCACCAAGCCCGAGGAAGTGGCGGCGGCGGTGAAGGGCGCCCACAGCGTCATCCATCTCGGCGGCCACTCGGTCGAGGGCACATGGGACCAGATCCTGCAGGCCAATATCGTCGGCTGCTACAATCTCTTCGAGGCGGCGCGGCAGGCCGGGGTTAAGCGGGTGATCTTCGCCTCGTCCAACCACGCCGTCGGTTTCTATCCGCGCAAGCGCCGGATCGGCACCGACGTCACGGTCCGGCCCGACAGCCGCTATGGCGTGAGCAAGGTGTTCGGCGAGGCGCTGGGCGCGCTCTATGCCGACAAGCACGGCATGGCCGTCACCTGCCTCCGGATCGGCAACGTGGGGCCGCGGCCGCTCGACGTGCGCCGGCTCTCGATCTGGGTGTCGCCGGAGGATCTCGTACGACTGTTCCAGATCGGCCTCGAGCATCCCGACATCCGCTACGAGATTCTCTATGGCGTGTCGGACAACGAGGCGAGCTGGTGGGACAATTCGCGGGCGCGCCAGCTCGGCTACCGCCCGACCGGCAAGGCCGAGGATCACCGCGCGCATGCCACGGCCGAACAGGCCAGGATCGGACCCGACCCGGTGGGCGATCTCTTCCAGGGCGGCACCTTCTGCTCGGCCGAGTTCACCAACGATGTAAAGCGCGCGGGCCCTTAGGCGACTTCATCTCAAAACTCCTCCCCCGTTTCGGGGGAGGTGGCCGAAGGCCGGAGGGGGAGAGCCTCAGGATGAATGCCTGAAATTCTCCGATCTGAAGTCTACGAAGAGCTACGTTGGGGCTTTGCCCCACCCCCCCCCGAGGGGGCCC
>JAIETA010000362.1 GCA_019745575.1 Reyranella sp.
CGATCATGGCGCTCACCATCGCGACGGGCTTCGTGGTCGACGACGCCATCGTCATGATAGAGAACATCGCGCGCTACATCGAGCGCGGCGACGACCCCAAGACGGCGGCGCTAAAAGGATCGCGGCAGATCGTCTTCACCGTCGTGTCGCTCACCGTATCGCTGATCGCCGTGCTCATTCCGCTGCTCTTCATGGCCGACGTCGTGGGCCGCCTGTTCAGCGAGTTCGCCGTGACGCTGTCGGTCACCATCCTGATCTCGGCCCTGGTGTCGCTCAGCCTGGTGCCGATGATGTGCGCCTACCTGCTGAAGCGGCATCCGGCGTCGGCGCCGACGGCGGTGGCGCCGGCGACCGGCGCGGCGCCGCAGGCCGGGGTACGGTGGTTCGCCGGTCTGACCGCCTTCTACGACCGCTGCCTGGTGGTGGTGTTCCGCCATCAGGCACTCACCCTTGTCGTGGCGGTCGCCACGGTGGTGCTGACCGTCGTGCTCTACATCGTCGTGCCCAAGGGCTTCTTTCCGGTCCAGGACACCGGCCTGATCCAGGCCGTCACGGAGGCGCCGCAGAGCGTGTCCTTCGCGGCGATGAGCGAGCGGCAACGCGCGCTGGCCGACGTCATCCTGGGCGATCCCGACGTCGAGAGCCTGACCTCGTTCGTCGGCGTCGACGGCACCAACCCGACGCTCAATTCGGGCCGCATGCTGATCAACCTCAAACCGAGAAGCGCGCGGACTGCCACGGCGAGCGAGATCCTCCGGCGGCTGCAGCGCGAGGCCGCCGCGGTCGGCGGCATCTCCCTCTACATGCAGCCGGCGCAGGATCTCACCGTCGACTCCACGGTGAGCCGCACCCAGTATCAGTTCGTGCTGGAAAGCGCCCAGCCCGGCGACTTCGACACCTGGGTGCCGCGCCTCATGGACCGCCTGCAGAAGGTGCCCGAGATCGTCGATGTCACCAGCGACCTGCAGAACAAGGGCCTGTCGATGTTCATCCGGATCGACCGCGACGCCGCGGCGCGCTTCGGCATCACCACGGCCACCGTCGACAATGTCCTCTACAACGCCTTCGGCCAGCGCATCGTGTCGACGGTCTATACGCAGTCCAACCAGTACCGGGTGATCTACGAGATCGATCCCGACCTCGCGCGCTCGCTCGACGCGCTCGCCAATCTCTATCTGCCGGGTTCGGGCAGCGGCAAGCAGGTGCCTTTGTCGGCCATCGCCACCTTCGAGGAGCGAACGGCGCCGCTCCGCCTCGACCGGTTCGGGCAGTTCCCGGCGACCACCATCTCCTTCAACCTGGCACCCGGCGCCGCGCTGGGGCAGGCGGTCGATGCGATCGTTGCGGCGCAGGCGGAGATCGGCATGCCGCGGTCGATCACCAGCCACTTCCAGGGCGCGGCGCTCGCCTTCCAGAAGTCGCTCGGGAGCCAGCTGCTGCTGATCCTGGCGGCCATCGTCACGGTCTACATCGTGCTGGGTGTGCTCTACGAGAGCTACATCCATCCCATCACCATCCTGTCGACCCTGCCGTCGGCGGGCATCGGTGCGCTGCTGGCCCTGATGCTGGCGGACACCGATCTCAGCGTCGTGGCGATCATCGGCATCGTGCTGCTGATCGGCATCGTGAAGAAGAACGCCATCATGATGATCGACTTCGCCCTCGACGCCGAGCGCAACGAGGGCAAGACGCCGCATGAGGCAATCCACCAGGCCTGCCTGTTGCGCCTGCGGCCCATCCTGATGACGACGGTGGCGGCCATGGTCGGCGCCCTGCCGCTGATGCTGGGCTCGGGCACCGGGTCGGAGCTGCGCCAGCCGCTCGGTCTCACCATCGTGGGCGGCCTGATCGTCAGCCAGCTGCTGACGCTGTTCACGACGCCGGTGATCTACCTCGCCTTCGACCGGCTCGGCCGCCGGCTGCGCGGCCTGCCGCTCGACACGCCGCGACATCCGCTGGCCGACGCCGCCAAGGGCCTTGGCCCATGAACCTGTCGGCGCCCTTCATCGCGCGGCCCGTCGCCACCACCCTGCTGACGATCGGTCTCGCCCTGGCCGGCCTGGTGGCGCTGGTCGGCCTGCCGGTGTCGCCGCTGCCCAAGGTCGACTTCCCGACCATTCAGGTCACCGCCAACCTGCCCGGCGCGTCGCCCGAGACGGTGGCGACCAGCGTCACCACGCCGCTCGAACGGCGTCTCGGCGCCATTGCCGGCGTGGCCGAGATCACCTCGTCGAGCACGCTCGGCAATTCGCGCATCACCCTGCAGTTCGACCTGTCGCGCGACATCGACGGCGCCTCGCGCGACGTGCAGGCCGCCATCAACGCCGCCCGCGCCGACATGCCGAGCGACCTGCGCAGCAACCCGCAATACCGGAAGATCAATCCGGCCGACGCGCCGATCCTGGTGCTGGCGCTCACCTCCAACACGCTGGGCCAGGGCCGCCTCTACGATGCCGCCTCGAACGTCCTGCAGCAGAAGCTGTCGCAGGTCGCCGGAGTCGGTCAGGTCACGCTGGGCGGCAGCTCGCTGCCGGCGGTCCGCGTCGAGATAAACCCGACCGCGCTGACCAAGTATCGCATCGGCTTCGAAAGCGTGCGGGCGGCCCTCGCTTCGGCCAACGCCAATGCGCCGAAGGGCGCCATCGAGGTCGGCGAGCGTCGCTTCCAGATCTACTCCAACGACCAGGCCCGCGTCGCCGACGAGTACCGGTCCCTGATCATCGCCTGGCGCAACGGTGCGCCGGTCCGCCTGTCGGACGTGGCGGAGGTCATCGATTCGGTCGAGAACATCCGCAACGAAGGCCAGGCCAACGGCAAACGGTCGGTGCTGGTCCTGATCTACAAGCAGCCCAACGCCAACATCATCGAGACCGTCGACAAGGTGAGGGAGCTGCTGCCCGACCTCGAGGCCGGCCTGCCCAACGACGTCGACCTGACGGTGGTGAGCGATCGCACCACGACCATCCGGGCCTCGCTCCGCGAGGTCGAGCAGGCGCTGATCATCGGTGTCATCCTGGTCGTGCTGGTGACCTTCGCCTTCCTGCGCTCGGCCCGCGCCGGCTTCGTGGCGGCGGTGGCGGTGCCGGTGTCGCTGATCGGCACGTTCGGCGCCATGCATCTGCTGGGCTATAGCCTGAACAACCTGTCGCTGATGGCGCTCACCATCGCCGCAGGCTTCGTCGTCGACGATGCCATCATCGTGCTGGAGAACATCTCGCGTCACATCGAGGCCGGCATGTCGCGCATCGAGGCGGCATTGCAGGGCGCCCGCGAGGTCGGCTTCACCGTCGTCTCCATGAGCCTGTCGCTGATCGCGGTGTTCATCCCGATCCTGCTGATGAGCGGCATCGTCGGCCGCCTGTTCCGCGAGTTCGCCGTCACCCTGTCGGTCGCCATCCTGATCTCGATGGTGGTGTCGCTGACGACCACGCCGATGATGTGCGCCTACGTGCTGCGGCAGCAGGCGGATCGGAAGCCTGGGCTGTTCTTCCGCGCCAGCGAAAGGGTCTTCGGCGGCCTGCAATGGGCCTACGGCCGCAGTCTCACCCTGGTGCTGCGCCATCCCCGGCTGACCATGGCGGTGTTCCTCGGCACCGTGCTGCTCAACATCCACCTCTACACGACCATTCCGAAGGGCTTCTTTCCGCAGCAGGACACCGGCCGCATCGTCGGCGGCATCCGCGCCGACCAGAGCATCTCGTTCCAGGCGATGCGCCGGAAGTTCCGGCAGTTCATGGAGATCATCCGGGCCGATCCGGCGATCCAGAGCGTCGCGGGCTTCACCGGCGGCTTCCAGACCAACTCCGGCTTCGTCTTCGCCACGCTAAAGCCGCTGGGCGAGCGCACCGAGTCGGCCGACCAGGTGATCGCCCGCCTGCGTCCGCGCCTGGCGCAGGTTCCGGGCGCCGTGCTGTTCCTGCAGGCGGTCCAGGACATCCGGGTCGGCGGCCGCCAGGCCAATGCGCAGTACCAGTTCACCCTGCAGGCCGACTCGCTGTCGGATCTCTACACCTGGGGACCCCGCCTGACCGAGGCGCTGCGGCGCGATTCCTCGGTCATCACCGACGTCGATTCAGACCAGCAGCAGCGCGGTTTGCAGGTCGACCTGACGATCGATCGCGATGCCGCGAGCCGCCTCGGCGTGTCGACCCGCAACATCTCGGCCACGCTCTACGGTGCTTTCGGGCAGCGTCAGGTCTCGACCATCTACAACGCGCTCAACCAGTACCATGTCGTCATGGAGGTCGCGCCCGAGTACTGGTCGAACCCGGAATCCCTGAAGGATATCTACGTCAGCACCTCGGGCGGTTCGATCAGCGGCGCGCAGGCAACCGGCGCCATCGTGTCGACGGTGCCGCTGCAACCGGGCGCCGTCGATCCGGCCCAGGCGGTGCGCAACCAGCGCACCAACCAGTTCGCCACGCGGGGCCGCGGCGTCGCCTCGACCGGGGCCGCCATCAGCACCCAGCCCGAGACGATGGTGCCGCTGTCGGCCGTCACCCGCCACGAGTTCGGCAACACGCCGCTGGCCGTCAACCATCAGGGTCTGTTCGTCGCCAGCACCATCTCCTTCAATCTGGCGCCCGACAAGAAGCTGAGCGACGCCATCGCCTACGTGAACGCCACCATGATCGAGATCGGCGTGCCGGCGACCATCCACGGCGCGTTCCAGGGCACGGCGCGCGCCTTCCAGCAGTCGCTCGACAACCAGCTCCTGCTCATCCTCGCGGCGCTGATCGCTGTCTATATCGTGCTCGGCATCCTCTACGAGAGCTACATCCACCCGCTCACCATCCTGTCGACCCTGCCCTCGGCCGGCGTGGGCGCGCTGCTGGCACTGCAGTATGCGAGCGTCGAATTCAGCATCATCGCCATGATCGGCGTGCTGCTGCTGATCGGCATCGTCAAGAAGAATGCCATCATGATGATCGACGTGGCGCTGGAGCGCGAACGCAACGAGGGTCTCGATCCGCGCATCGCCATCCACGAAGCCTGCCTGCTGCGTTTCCGTCCGATCCTGATGACCACCATGGCGGCCATCCTGGGCGCCCTGCCGCTGGCGCTGGGCTTCGGCGACGGTGCGGAGTTGCGCCGCCCGCTCGGCATCTCGATTATCGGCGGCCTGATCGTGAGCCAGATCCTGACCCTCTATACGACGCCGGTGATCTACCTCTATCTCGACCGCTTCCGTCGCCGCGACCGCGATCGTCCCAGCCGGGCCGCCCGCGCGCTGGGTAGCGTCGGGGCGCCGGCATGAGGCGAGCGGCGGTCCTGCTCTGCCTGGGGTCGTTGACGGGGTGCCTGGTCGGTCCGGACTACCAGCGGCCGCCGCCGGCCGCGCCGCCCACGCCGGCCTTCAAGGAGATGGTCGATTTCCGCCCGGCCCTGCCGCGCGATGCGGTCGACCGCGGACCGTGGTGGCAGATGTACGGCGACAGCACGCTCGACCGGCTGGCCGCACAGGTCGACATCTCCAACCAGAACCTGAAGGCCGCGGAGGCCGCCTATCGCCAGGCGCGCGCGCTCGTTCGCCAGGACCAGTCGGGCCTCTATCCGACGATCACCGCCAACGCCAGCGTGCAGCAGACCGGCCAGGGCAATCAGCGCGGCAGCGGCGCCACCTTCGTCACCACGACGACGACGACCGGCGCCACGGGCAGCACGACCACGACCACCAGCACGGGCCAGTATTCCGGCGGCGGCGCGCTCAGCTGGGAGATCGACGTGTGGGGCACCATCCGCCGGACCATAGAAGCCGATTCGGCGGCGGCGCAGGCCAGCGCCGGCGATCTGGCGGCGGCGCGGCTGTCGGCCCAGGCCGATGTGACGACCAACTATCTCTCGCTTAGAATCTCCGAACAGCGCACGCGGCTCTACGAGGCGACCGTGGCGGCCTATGCGCGCTCGCTGCAGATCGCGCGCAACCAGGTCGATGCCGGCATCGCCTCGCGCGTCGACCTCACCCAGGCGCAGACCCTCTACGAACAGGCCCGCTCGCTGCTGGTCGCCGAGGGCATCGTGCGCGCCCAGTTCGAGCATGCGATCGCCGTGCTGATCGGCCGCGCGCCGGCCGAGTTCAGCGTCGCGCCGGGCCCGCCGCCGGCCGAGGTGCCGACGATCGATGCCGGCGTGCCGTCGGCGCTGCTCGAGCGGCGGCCCGACATCGCCTCGGCCGAACGGCAGATGGCCGCGGCCAACGCCCGGATCGGCGTGGCGCAGGGGGCCTACTATCCCAACATCACGCTGGGTGCCTCCATCACCTTCCTGAGCGGGGCGCTGGGCACATTGCTGCAGCTCGGCTCGTCGGTCTGGGCGGTCGGCCCGCAGCTCGCCGCCACCTTGCTCGACGGCGGTGCGCGGGCCGCCCAGGTCGAGGGTGCCCGCGCCGCCTACGACGCCACGGTGG
The DNA here is from genome assembly GCA_019745575.1 of Reyranella sp. GTDB lineage: Bacteria > Pseudomonadota > Alphaproteobacteria > Reyranellales > Reyranellaceae > Reyranella. Next base: position 6,407 of record JAIETA010000362.1, read on the forward strand.
CGACCTACCGCCAGACCGTGCTCACGGCGTTCCAGCAGGTCGAGGACGCGCTCGTCCAGCAGCGCATCCTGGTGCAGCAGGAGCAGGTCCAGCGCGCCGCCGTCGCCGCCGCGCGCGAGGCCGAGCGCCTGTCGCTCAACCAGTACCGGATCGGCACCGTGCCCTTCACGACGGTGGTGCAGACCCAGACCTCGGCGCTGCAGGCCGAGCAGACCCTGCTCAACGTGCGGCTCAACCGCCTGCTGGCCAGCGCCAACCTGGTGCGGGCGCTGGGCGGCGGCTGGCGCGACACCGACCTGCCGCCGCCGGTGCCGATCGGCGGGCTTACAAAACGCTGAGAGGCCAGGCGTTGGCCGCCGGCGGCGCGAAACCGCCCTATACTCGGGCCATGGCCGATCCGGAGATCCGCAAGATCATCCATGTCGACATGGATGCCTTCTACGCCTCGGTGGAGCAGCGCGACGACCCGGCGTTGCGCGGCCGGCCGGTGGCGGTGGGCGGCCGCCAGCGCGGCGTCGTCATGGCGGCAAGCTACGAGGCCCGCACCTTCGGCGTGCGCTCGGCCATGCCGTCGGCGACAGCGAAGCGGCTGTGCGCCGAGCTGGTGTTCTTAAAACCGCGCTTCGACGTCTACAAGGAGGTGTCGCGCCAGATCCGCGAGATCTTCCTCGACTACACGCCGCTGGTCGAGCCGCTGTCGCTCGACGAGGCCTATCTCGACGTCACGACCAACCTGAAAGGCATGCCGCTCGCCTCCGAGATCGCCCGCGAGATCCGCGCCCGCATTCTGGAGCGCACCGGCCTCACCGCCTCGGCCGGCATCTCCTACAACAAGTTCCTGGCCAAGCTCGCGTCGGACCACCGCAAGCCCAACGGCCAGACCGTGATCCCGCCGGAGAAGGGCCCGGCCTTCGTGGAAAGCCTGCCGGTGGCGCGCTTCCACGGCGTCGGCCCCGCGACGGAGGCCCGGATGAAGCGGCTCGGCATCCACACCGGCGCCGACCTGAAGGCGCAGTCGCTCGAGTTCCTAAAACAGTCGTTCGGCAAGTCGGGCGCCTACTACCATGCCATCGCCCGCGGCCACGACGAGCGGCGCGTCGTGCCCGACCGGCCGCGCAAGTCGGTCGGCTCGGAGACCACCTTCATGCAGGATCTCGGCCGGCCGGCCGAGATCGAGCAGGGCGTGGTGGCGGTGCTGGACGACGTCTGGTCGTACTGCGCCCGCACCGGCATGGTTGGCCGCACCGTGACGGTCAAAATCAAGTATGCCGACTTCCAGATCGTGACGCGCAGCCGTACGCTCGACCAGCCGGTCGCCAGCCGCGAGGCGCTGGAGCGCACCAGTCTCGATCTGGTGCGCACCATCTTCCCGCTGGAGAAGCGGGTGCGGCTGCTGGGCGTCTCGCTGTCCAACCTCGACCGCCCGGGCGGCCAGCCGGCGGCGCCGCAGATGACGCTGGAACTCTAGGAGGGGGCCATGAACATCTTTATGACCGGGGCGAGCGGCTACATCGGCGGCACGGTCGCCTGCCGCCTGCTCGCGGCGGGATACCATGTGCGCGGCCTGGTGCGCGGCGCCGACAAGGCGGCGCGTCTGGCGGCGCTCGGCGTCGAGCCCGTCGTCGGCAGCCTCGACGATGCCGCGACCCTGATCGCCGAGGCGCGTCGCGCCGACGCCGTGATCAACACCGCCGACAGCGACCATCGCGCTTCGGTGGAGACCCTGATCGAGGGGCTCGCCGCCTCGGGCAAGCCGTTCCTCCACACCAGCGGCTCCAGCATCTGCGCCGACGAGGCGCGCGGCATGGCGGCGTCCGACCGCGTCTTCGACGACGACACGCCGCTCGACCCGGTGCCCGCCAAGCAGGCGCGCGTGGCGATCGACGGGCTGGTGCGGGCCGCGGCGCGCCGCGGCGTGCATGCCGCGGTGCTGTGCAACACCATGATCTACGGCAACGGCCGCGGCCTGGTGCGCGACAGCGCCCAGATCCCGACGCTGGCGGCGGAGGGCCGCCGCAGCGGCGTCGTGCGCCATGTCGGGCGCGGCCTCAATGTCTGGTCCAACGTCCATGTCGACGACGTGGCCGAGCTCTACCTGTTGGCGCTGGAAAAGGCGGCGGCCGGCGGCTTCTACTACGTCGAGAACGGCGAGGCCGCGTTCCGCGACATCACCGCAGCCATCGCCCGCCGGCTCGGCCTCGGCGCGCCGCAGGACTGGCCGGTCGAGGACGCCATCCGCACCTGGGGCGAGAGCCGGGCGCTCTACTCGCTGGGCTCCAACAGCCGCGTCCGCGCCCGCCGCGCCCGCGCCGATCTCGGCTGGAAGCCCCGCCACGCCTCGGTGACCGACTGGATCGAGCGCGAGATGCCGGTTTAGGTCTTTCCGACAAAGCCTATCCTCCCCAGCGAAGCTGGGGAGGTGAAGAGAGAGCCCTACACCGCGATCTCGCTCACCATCTTCTTCAGGAGCGCGGCGTCGGGATAGACGCCGAAGCCGGCCTGCACGTTGTCGCGCATGTGCTCGGGCTTGCCGGTGCCGGGGATGACGCAGGTCACCGCCGGCTGCGCCAGCACGAACTTCAGCAGCAGCTGCGCCCAGCTCGCCGCGCCGATCTCGCCCGCCCAGTCGGGCAGCTTGCGTGGCATCAGCTTGCGCAAGAGCCCGCCGCCGCCGAACGGCTGGTTCACGATCACCGCGATGCCGCGCTCGGCGGCGAGCGGCAGCAGGCGGCGTTCGACGGCGCGGTCGTCGAGCGCGTAGTTGAGCTGCACGAAGTCGAACTTCTCGGCCCGCAGGACGCTTTCGAGTTCGTCGTGGGCGCTCGCCGTGTAGTGCGTGACGCCGATATAGCGCAGCCGCCCCTCGGCCTTCCAGGCGCGCAGCGTCGGCAGGTGGGCCCGCCAGTCGACCAGATTGTGGATCTGCATCAGGTCGATGCGGTCGGTCCGGAGCAGCCGCATCGACTGGCGCATCTGGGCGATGCCGCTGTCGCGGCCGCTCGTCCATACCTTGGTGGCGATGAAGGCCTTGTCGCGCGTGCCGGCGGCGGCCAGCAGGTCGCCGACCACGGCCTCGGCGGCGCCGTACATCGGCGAGGTGTCGATCGCCGATCCGCCGGCCTCGAACAGCACTTTCAGCACGTCGGCCAGCGGCGCCCGGTCCTCGGGCCGCGCACCGACGTCGAAGGTCCGCCAGGTGCCGCAGCCGACCACGGGCAAGAGCTCGCCGGTCGAGGGGATCTTGCGGGCGTGCATGCGGACTCCCGGTGGGGTCTGGGCGGCGGCCGGCCTCGCCGCCAGCAGGGCGGCGCCGGTGAGCCCGAGAAAGGTGGTGCGCGTCAGCATCGATGTCACACCAGCGAGATCTGAAAGGCCTGCCCGAGGGCACGAACGTCGGCCGGGCGCCCATTCAGGGTCACAACGGGCGCTTCGGCAAGCCCCGTGAAGGTCATGGTGCGCGCCAGGGTGGTGTCATTCTGGCCGGGCTTCAGGTGGTGCTCGATCTCGCACGCCCGGCTCCACGGCCTGTACTCCACCCGCAGCAGCCCGACCTTGCCGTCGGCCCGCAGCACCACGCCGTCGCGCGTGGCGAGAGTCCAGGCCTGCGGATCGGGCAGCGGATTGTAGCCCACCACCGCGCCGCGGCCCGGCCCGACCAGGGGATCGGCGATCAGGTAGGCCTTGCGGCCGGGCTCGGTGGCGAGCACCGCGCCGTTCTTCTCCAGGCGGCCCGAGACGCCCTGCTGGCCCCACACCGAGTCGCGTTCGAGGCCGGGCGGCAGGTAGGGCCACTGGCCGTTCAGGCGGCGCCACGCGATGGCGCGGCCCTGGGCGCCGGGGTCGATCGGGAAATGCAGCTCGGACGGCTGGCCGAAGTCGCAGGCGAAGCCCGCCTCCATCAGGTCGCCGCCGCTCTTGTAGGCGACCTCCAGCAGCTGCCGGCCCTCGTTCCACGCGGCCCTGAGCTCGGCCTGGGCGATGTGGCGGCGGAACGCCTCGAAGCTGCCGTGCTGGGCCGCGTCGCCCATCTCCAGCACGAAGCCGCCATAGGTGCGGCTCGCGATCGTCCTGAGATCGAGGTCGCGCACGGCGACGGGCCGGTCGCGCCGCAGGTTGAACATCGACACGGTGAGCGCCGGCGCCACCTCCGCGCCGGTCGGCTCGGCCTTGCCGGCGATGCCCGGCGCGATCTCGATGGCGGCGTCGCGGCCGAGGTCGGTGGCGGGCAGCGGCAGCAGCGCGAGGTAGCTCACCCCGTCGTGCATCAGGATGCGCTGCCCGGCCGGCAGCCGTGCCGGGAACGAGTCGATCCGCCGCTCGCCGGCGTAAAACGCCCAGTCGCGCGACGGCGCGAGGTTCCACAGGCCCGCCACCGTGGCGAGCTGCGTCACGTCCCCCGCCGCGCCCTCTGCGCCGATGCCCGCCAGCAGGCGCTCGCGGTTGCTGTGCGGCTTGGCGAAGACGATGGCGCGGTTGCGGCTCTGGAAGGTGAGCGTGAGGCCGGCCGCCCGCGCGGTGCCTTCCGAGGTCGTCGTGAGGTCGGGCGCGTTGGCGAGATAGCGCACGGTCAGCATGCCGCGCGCCTCGGGCCCGCTTGCGGTTGCCGGCGCGCGCAGCCATTGGGCCAGCACGTCGACCGTGCCGCCGCGGATGTCCTGGCTGGCCAGCCCATGCCAGCGGCCGAGGTACGTCCGGCGCCACAGCGGCGGCTTGAAATTGCCGCGGATCGTCTCGGCCGCCGTGTCCTCGAGCGGCAGCGGCTTGTCGTCGATCACCTCGGCCGCCCAGTCCGGCGCCCACGCCCGGTGCAGGCTCTGCATCGCCACGCGGCCGGGCGGGAAGTCGTAGCCCCAGGCCGGCATGCCATGCACCGTCTCCGCCGCCGCCCGGTCGAGATGGTTGACCGTGCCCGCCTTGGACACGGTGTGCAGGGCGCCGTAGATGCCGTCCTGCTCGACCAGCACGCCCGACAGCCGGGCGCGGCCCGACGCCGCCACGAAGCGGCGCAGCGCCGGATGAAAGACTCCGGCCAGCATCTCGACCGTGCGGTCGACCAGGATGCGGCCCATCAGCCGGTCGATCGGCGCCGGCGCGAAGTCGGCGAACATCTTCTGCGCCGACAGCGTGATCGACAGATAGTAGGGGTCGAGCATCTCCTGGCTGCTGCCGTCCAAAAATCCCCAGAAGCGCAGCGGCAGATGTTCCAGCCCGTGCCGGCCGTCGGCCACCGGATAGGGCGCCTCGATCAGCGCCCCGCCCAGCAGCGCGCCCATGGCGGCGGTATGATTGAAGTTCTGCGTGCTGACCGCGAAGTTATAACCGCCGCGGAAGAACGAGGCGCGGCCGCGCCAGTCCTTGTTGCGCCTGTAATAGTCGATGGCGTCGCGGCTCTGCGGATGCACGAAGGCGCTGGTCGGCAGCTCGGGTTGCAGCCAGGCCGTCCAGTAGGCTCTCAGGTGATCCTGGACCGGCGCCGGCAGCAGGTCGCGGAACAGGTGCCAGACCAGCAGGTCGTCCTGGATCTCCCAGCCCTGCCAGTAGCGCGGCGGCATGGCCAAAAGCTCGGCGAGCAGGGCGCGGTAGTTGCGCTCGCCCGGCTCGCCCGCGACGTCGGTCCAGCGGCTGACGCGGTCGCCGCCGATCCGTTGCAAGGCGCGGATGCGCTCGACCTGCCAGGGCGCGCGGCCGACGAGGCCCGCCTCGACGGCGCGCCGCGCCCGCGCCGCCACCTCGG
>JAIETA010000167.1 GCA_019745575.1 Reyranella sp.
GATGATGGCCACCGCCTTCATGGGCTACGTGCTGCCGTGGGGCCAGATGAGCTTCTGGGGCGCCACCGTCATCACCAGCCTGTTCTCGGCCATCCCCGTGGTCGGCCAGTCGATCGTCGACTGGCTGTGGGGCGGCTTCGCGATCGGCAACCCGACGCTCAACCGCTTCTATGCGCTGCACTACCTGCTGCCGTTCATCATCGTGGCGGTGGTGGCGCTGCACGTCGTGGCGCTGCACCAGCACGGTTCCAACAACCCGCTCGGCATCGATCCGAAGGGCCCGCAGGACACCGTGCCGTTCCATCCCTACTACACGATGAAGGACGGCTTCGGCGTCGTGCTGTTCATGATCGTGTTCCTGGGCTTTGCGTTCTTCGCGCCCGACTACCTGGGTCACCCCGACAACTACATCCCGGCCGATCCGCTGGTGACGCCCGAGCACATCGTGCCGGAATGGTACTTCCTGCCGTTCTACGCCATCCTGCGCGCCGTGCCCGACAAGCTGGGCGGCGTGATCGCCATGTTCGGCGCCATCGCGGTGCTGTTCATCCTGCCCTGGCTCGACACCTCGCGCGTCCGGTCCTCGACGTTCCGGCCGATCTACAAGTGGTTCATGCTGGTGCTGGTCGTCGATGTCGTCGTGCTCGGCTTCTGCGGCGCCAACCCGCCGGCCGGCTTCTGGATCCCGCTGTCCCAGGTGGCGACGCTCTACTACTTCTTCCACTTCCTCATCCTGCTGCCGGTCCTGGGCAAGATCGAACGGCCGTTGCCGATGCCGCCCAGCATCGCCGACGCGGTGCTCAAGAAGAAGGCAGGGTGATCGCCATGCGTAGTTTGCCCATGAAAAAGCTGATGACCACCGGCGCCATCGCCCTGGCGGCGCTGGCGACCGGCGCCGTCGCCATCGCGGCCGGCACGACGCCCGCGCCGCCGGCCAAGCAGTGGCACTTCCAGGGACCGTTCGGCACTTACGACCGCGCCGCCGCCCAGCGCGGCTATCAGGTCTATGCCGAAGTCTGCTCCGCCTGCCATTCGCTGTCGCTGCTGGCCTACCGCAACCTGATGTCGCTCGGGCTGACCGAGAACCAGGTCAAGGGACTGATCAAGGACATCACGGTGTCCGACCTCAACGACGACGGCCAGCCGGCCGACCGGCCGGCGCGGCTGTCGGACCGCTTCAAGAAGCCGTTCCCCAACGAGCTGGCTGCCGCCGCCGCCAACAACGGCAAGGCACCGCCCGATCTCAGCGTCATGATCAAGGCGCGCGCCAACGGCGCGGACTACATGTACGCGCTGATGACCGGCTACGTGCCCTACGACAAGCTGACGCCGGAGCAGATCAAGGCCTACTCGATCGGCAAGGACGACAACTACAACACCTACTTCCCCGGTCACCGGATCGCCATGGCGCCGCCGCTGGCCGACGACAAGGTGACCTACGCCGACGGCACCAAGGCCACGCTCAGCCAGATGTCGTCGGACGTCACCGAGTTCCTCGCCTGGGCGTCGGAGCCGTGGATGGAAGACCGCAAGCGCACCGGCGTGCGGGTCATCCTGTTCCTCCTGGCGCTGGCCGGCCTGATGTACGCCGTGAAGCGGCAGGTGTGGTCCGACAAGCACTAGATCCGGGCTCGTATCCGACAATAGCCAAAGGCCTCGCACGGCGCGTGTGAGGCCTTTTTCTTGACCGTCCCGACGCTGGCCGCTCGGCGACGTTTCGTGCGGCAACCGACCCATGTCCGTCCTGCTGGCGGGATGAGGAAACCGTGCGAACCGATAGTTGGCGGCGCGGCCTTGACCGCACCGGCAGCCGTCCCACCTCCCGAGGGCGTCCACTAACCTGGAGGGCGTCATGTGCGATTACTCACTGGAACTCTATCGTTCGCGACCGGCCGTTGAAGAAGAGCAGTACGTTCTTCGGCGCTTCGCCAGCGGCACCATGGGCTTCACGGCGGGCAACGACTGCGAGACGGCGGTCTGCATTCCGGCCGATGCCCGTCTCCGCCTCGCCGGCATCGGCGAGGCCGTGCAACGGGCCCTGGCGGTGGGGCCGGTCGAAGAAGTGGTGATGGTGCGCACCGAAGCACCGGCCCATGCCCATCGCGATGCGGTAAAATTCGCGAACGGGCGGGAGGTCACGCTGCAGGGCCTCAACGCCGGCGTCACCGCCGAGGTCGTGGCCTTCACGGCGGACCTGACGGATGTCGGCATCGCCAGGCCCCGGCGGTCGCCGGCGGATCTCGTCGACGCCTGACGCGCCCGGTCGGCGCGGGGTGATCGGGGCCGCGGCCTTTTTAGGGTCGCGGCTCCGGCACCCTCGGGTTTACGTCCGGGCAAGCCGGCGCTGGATGGCCTCGTGCCGCGCGATCAGACGGCGCGCCCGGTCGATCACCGGCACGTCGATCATCTTGCCGTCGACCGCGAACGAGCCGCGGCCCTCGGCTGCCGCCTTTTCGTCGGCCGCGATCAGCTTCCGGGCGTAGGCCACTTCGTCGGCGCCAGGGGTGAAGGCGTCGTTCAGCGCCTGCACCAGGCCGGGATGGACGCAGGTGCCGCCGGAAAAGCCGAAGCGGCGGGCACGCTCGGCGCTTTGCCGATACGCTGCGGGATCGGAATAGTCGGCCACCGTGCCCAGGATGCCGATCGCCGGCACGCCGTGCGCCTGGGCGGCAAAGGCCACCAGACGCTTGGGCAGTTCCAGCGACTCGGCATTCGGGACGGCGCCGGTTTCGAGCGCGAAGTCCTCGCCGCCCAGCATCATGGCGACGAGCCGCGGGCCGTGCTCGGCAATGTCGTGGAGGTGGGCCAGGGCGCGGGGATGCTCGATCATGGCGCCGAACCCCACGCCGCCCGGCGGCATGCCGCGCTCGCGCTCGAGTTCGCTCACCGCCTCGTCGAGCAGGCGGAGGTGCTGGACGCTCTCGGTCTTGGTGATGAACAGCGCCGCGAGGCCCGGCCGCACCGCCGCCTCGATGTCGGGCAGCGCGAGGCGCAGCGGCCGGTTGATGCGCACGGCCACGTCGGCGCCGCCTTGCGCCACCTTCTTCATGGTCTCCGGCAGCATGGCGCGCGCCTGGGGCTTCTCGGCCGGCGGCACGCTGTCCTCGAGGTCGACCAGCACGCAGTCGGCGCCGCGCTCGTGCGCCTTGTCGATGAACTTCGCGACATTGCCCGGCACGTACAGGGTCGAGCGCCAGACGGGCGGGACGGGTCGGGTCATCACTTCTTCGTTCCTCTGCCGGACGAGATGGCGCTGGACTGCCGGAGCCTGTCGTAGTCGGCGCTGCCGAGCAGCGGCTTTAGCAGCGCCTCGTTGTGCTCGCCGATCGCGGGCGCGCCGGCGCGGAGCGCGCCCGGCGTGCCGGACAGGCGCGGCACGACGGGATGGGTCGGCAGCTCGCCCATGTCGGCGTCGGGAATCTCGATCAGCGCCTCGCGCTCGAGCACGTAGTCGTCCTGGACGATCTGGGCGATGTCGTAGACCGGCCCGATGGTGACGCCGGCCTCGTCGAAGTAACGCAGGTTCTCGGCGAGATCGCGCTCGGCGATGAAGCCGCCGATGATGGCGTCGAGTTCCTCGCCGTGCCTTACCCGTTCGATGTTGGTGGCGAAGCGCGGGTCCTTCGCCAGCTCGGGCCGGCCGATCTTGGTCAGCACCCGCTCGGCCATGCCCTGCGTGGAGGCCGACAGGCAGACCCAGCGGTCGTCCCTGGTGCGGTAGACATTGCGCGGGGCGGCGTTGGTCGAGCGACTGCCGGTCCGCACCTTGACCTCGCCGGTGAGCTTGTGATTGGCGGCCTGCGGGCCCAGCACCGAGAACAGCGGATCGAAGAGGGGCAGGTCGAGCACCTGGCCTTTGCCGCCGGCCACCTCGACCTCGCGCAATGCCACCATGACGGCGCCGTAGCCGTAGAGCGCCGCCATGGCGTCGGCGAGGTACATCGGCGGCAGCACCGGCTCGCGGTCGGCGAAGCCGTTCATCGAGGCGAAGCCGCTATAGCCCTCGATCAGGGTGCCGAAGCCCGGCTTGTGGCGGTAGCGTCCGTCCTGGCCCCAGCCGGAAATGCGCACGATCACCAGCCGGGGATTGAGCGCGTGCAGCTGGGCGGGAGCGAGACCCATGTCTTCCAGAACGCCGGGCCTGAAACTCTCGACCAGGATCTGCGCGGTGGCAGCGAGGCGTTTGACGATGGCGCGCCCGTCTTCGGACCTGAGGTCGAGCGCCACGCTCTTCTTGTTGCGGCCATAGACTTTCCACGCGGTCTCCACGCCCTTGACCCGCCACGAGCGCAGCGTGTCGCCTTCGGGCGGCTCGACCTTGATCACCTCGGCGCCGAAGTCGCCGAGCTGCAGGGTCAGGATGTTGCCGGCCACCAGACGCGACAGATCCACGACGCGCACCCCATTCAGAGGGCCGCGCGCGCCGGGATCGAAGGCCTTGCGTGCGGGCTTCCTAGCCAACGTGCTTTGCCATGAACTCCAGCGTCCGGGCATAGGCCTGGGCCGAGGCCAGACCGTCGTAGCTGCCGCGCTCGTCGCAATGGAAGCCGTGGTCGGCCGGGTAGTCGTAGATCGCGACGCCGGGGTGGAGCGATCTCAGCTCGTTCACATGCGTCATCGGGATGTGCATGTCCTTGTCGCCGAAATGCAGCATGGTCGGCGCCTTGGGCTTCTCGGTCCGGGTGCCATGGATGCCGCCGCCGTAGTAGCCGATCGCCGCGTCGGGCTTTAGCCGGGTCGAGGCGAGCCAGGTGATCGTGCCGCCCCAGCAGAAGCCGGTGACCGCCACCTTCTTGCAGCCGCGCTTCTTCAGTTCGGCGATGGCGGCATCGACGTCCTGGACCGGCTTGTCGAGGCCGAGCTCGGTCACGTACTTGCGGCCCTCGGCGATGGTGTCGGGCGTGTAGCCGAGCTCTATGCCGGGCCTGATGTGGTCGAAGAAGCAGGGCGCCAGCGCCAGATAGCCGTCCTGCGCGAACTTGTCGGTGACGCGGCGGATGTGGTTGTTGACGCCGAAGATCTCCATGACCACCACGATGCCGCCTTTGGGTGGGCCCTTCGGCGTCGCCAGATAGGCGCCGATCTCGCCGGCCGCAGACTTAAGACGGATATTCTCGCCCATGAGATTTCCTCCTGATTGCGGGCGGCATTGGACATGGTAATGCAGCGCCGTTCAACCCGCTGGAATGTCGATGTACGTGCCGAAGCACTTCGAGGGCGACGAGGCCACGGGCCGCGAGATCATGCGCGACCACAGCTGGGCCCTGCTGACCACCACCGCCGAGGACGGGGCGCCGCTCACCACGCACCTGTCGCTGCTGTGGCAGGAGGCCGGCGGGCCGCACGGCTCGCTGATCGGCCACGTGGCGCGGGCCAATCCGCACTGGAAGCTGTTCGCCCGCCCCGCCGACTCCCTCGCCCTGTTCTGGGGTCCGCATGCCTATGTCTCGCCGACCTGGTACACGCCGGGCGCCAAGGTGCCGACCTGGAACTATGTGACGGTCCATGCCTACGGCCGGCCGCAGATCATCGAGGACACCCAGGGTGCACTCGATGTGCTGGCGGCGCTCGCCCGGGAGTACGAGCCCGCGGGCCCGGAGGGCTGGGGCCTCGACCGCCTGCCGCCCGGCAACGCCGAGGCGCAAACCCGCGGCATCACGGTGTTCCGCATGCCGCTCTCGCGTATCGAAACCAAGATCAAGCTCAGCCAGAACCGCGAGCTGGCGGACCGCCATGGCGTGATCGCGAGGCTCGAAGCATCCGACAGCCAGGACGCCCAGGCGACCGCGCGCTGGATGAAGCGGGTGCTTCCCTAGCGGTCGCCGCGCCTACGACGGAGCGTCGCCCAGAACGGTGCAGCGCCGGATGACGCGCGGCTCGGTCTGAAGATCGTAGGAACCCGCCTTGTGCAGCAGGCAGCGGTTGTCCCAGACCATGAGGTCGCGCGGCCGCCAGTCGTGGAAATAGGTCCGGCAGAGACCGACGATGCGATCGTTGAGCCGGTCGATGAAGGCCCGACCCTCGTCGTAGCCCATGCCGACGATGCGCTCGGCATGGTCGCCGAGATACATCGCCTTGCGCCCGGTCTCGGGATGCACCCGAACCACCGGTTGCTCGACCGGCGGCGCCGCCTTGCGCTGCGCATCGGTCATGGGCTCATCGCCATGCCGGCGGTTGCGCGAGAAATCCAGATTGTGGACGGCGCGCATCGCCTCCAGGCGCCTTTGCTCGTCCGCCGGCATCGCCTCGAAGGCCGAGTACATGTCGGCAAAGCCGGTGCCGCCGCCCAGGCTCGGGACGATCTCGGCATAGAGCATCGTTGCCTTGGTGGTGCGCGGTTGCCACGAACCGTCGGTGTGCCAGGCCATCGTCCCGCGGTCGGGATGCTTGCCGTTCGGCTTTCCGTCGGGTCCGACGTTCGACAGGGTATAGAGTTCGGGATGCGCGTTGGCGTGATACTGGTTCATGACATGAACCTGTACCTGGCCGAACCGGCGCGCGAAGGCGACCTGGTCGCCCGGTGGCAGGTTCTGGTCGCGAAACAGAAGAAGCTGGTGCGCCAGGAAGGCGTCGTAGACCGCCGGAAAAGTCGCGTCGTCGATCGCCGACACCGCGATTCCCTCGATCTCGGCGCCGAGCCCGCCTTCGAGCGGACGCACCCGGAACGGCACGGCCGCGCGGCTCGGGGCGGCGGCAACGGTCGGCATGGCGATCCTCCCCAGGATGGTCGACGTCGAGGGAAGGCTAGCGCCGCGCCGCCGCCGGGGTCAAATGGACGCCCCCCGTGTCTACTGCCGTGGTCTACTTTCGTGTCTACTTCGCCCGCAGGAGGTCGGTGACCTTGAGCAGGATCAGCTCGTTGTCGTCGACCTTGCCGAGCGCCCGGCCGGAGGAGAACGGCAGGTTGTTGTCGTTGCCGACGACGATGCGGTCGCCGTCGATGATGTCGACGTTCTCGATGGTGAAGAACGGGAAGGTGAGCTTGCCATCCTTGCCGCCCTGGCGCGCCAGCTTCTGCGGATCGTCGATGTCCATTAGGTCGATGTAGCCCACCTTCTTCACGAAGCCGTCGGCGTCGGCCTGGCCCATGTCGATCTTATAAATGCGCTTGAACTTGGCTGGCACGTTGAAGCAGTCGGGCTTGGGCGCTCCTTCTAGACAGGCCTGGGCGGAATCGCCCTCGGTGTCGTCGCGCTCGATGATGAGTCCGCTCGAGGCATCGATCAGGTTGAAGTCGCCGATGGAATTGGCCGGCGCCTCCAGGGCGTACTTGAAGCTCTTGCCGGTGTACTGGCCCTTCTCGACGTCGAACTCGAGGATGCGCAGGAAGCGCCTGCCGTCCTTGGCTTCGGGCTCGCCGGAAGCGGTCAGCAGCGGGCCCTCCAGAAGGGGGTAGAGGAACCTGCCATCGGGCGAGGCCGCCATGCCTTCGAAGCCCTTGCTGCGCCGGACCTCGAACTTCACCGCGCCGGGAACGGCGGGCATTGCCACCGACGGATGGTCGGGCGAGCGCACGACCTTGCCGTCGACCATGGTCTCGAACACTTGTAGCACCTTGCCGGTCCGGTCGGTCTTGATCAGGAAGGGACCGAACTCGTCGCCGAACCACAGGGCGTCGCCGACCGGCTGGATCGACTCGGGGTCGAAGTCGCCGCCGGTGAGGTAGCGCCGGGGCGTGTTCTCGTTGACGATGCGGAACGGCACCTTGCGGTCAGGGTCGCTCAGGAACATCGTCGAGACCCGCTCGACGCCGCCGTTTTTCCAGTCCGGCTTCACGACATGGAACATCAGCAGGGCGTCGGGCGAGTTCGCCTTCGATCCGAAGCCGTTGTCGCTCAAGGTCAGGAACGTGCCGTCGCGCAGGTTCCGGATGCCCGACATGCCCTGAACCGGCTGGCCTTTCAGGGGAAAGCTCGCGCCGGTCGGGCGGGGCGCCGCCCTGTCCGACAGGGCCGAGGTGGCGGGAACGCTTTCGGGCGTGTCGACCCGCTGATTGCCGGGGGCGGCGTAGCGGCCGGAAATCTGCAGCTCCTGCGGTGCATCCGCCGGGGCCGGGATCACGGTCATGGCCGGCAGGATGGCGTGGCCTTCGAGGGTGGCCGGATACTTGGTCTGAGCGGAGGTCTGGGTCTGGGCAGAGGCCTGGGCGGCAAGGGCGAGAACGGCGGCCGCGGCGATGAAGGGCTGGGTGCGCATGAGCGTTGTCTCCCGTTGAAATCGGAGGATGCGATAGCGCCGGGATGCTACGGTTTGCTGACGGGGCCTGTGGACGACGTGCATTGTCCGGAGGCGGCCGGGCGGCAATGACATTCGGCTGTAACGTCGGCATGGCTTGCTCGGGCTCTGTCTGTCAGCGGATGTTGGAGAGGTAAGATGAAGCCTATCGACTCTTCGGAAGATATCGGCTCGAACCCCAGCAGCGAACCGTCGATCGGCGATCTCATCGCGCGGCGGCTTGGCCGGCGCGACGCCCTGCGGGGTCTGTTCGGCGCCGGGGCGGCAGTCACCCTCGGCCAGGAACTTCTGGGCAGCACCGCGCTGGCCCAGGATACCGGACCGTCGTCGCTCACCTTCAAGGAAGTCGTCCACGGCCTCGACAAGACGCATCACATTCCCGATGGCTACGAGGCGCAGGTCCTGATCCGCTGGGGCGACCCGGTGGTGTCCGGGGCGCCGGCCTTCGACCCCGCCAACCTGTCCGCCGCCACGCAGGAGAAGCAGTTCGGCTACAACTGCGACTTCATCGGCCTGCATGCCCTGCCGGCCGGCAGCACGACCAACGACCGCTTCCTCATGGTCGTCAATCACGAGTACACGAATCCCGGCTTGATGTTCGCCGGGCTGGGATCGGGCCGCGCCGTGAATCTCAAGGCGTCCAAGCCCCAGGTCGAAGTCGAGATGGCGGCGCATGGCGGTGCCGTCATCGAGATCGCCCGACAGGGCGGCCAGTGGAAGGTCATGCCCGACAGCAAGTACGCCCGACGGATCAGCGGCACCACGCCGATGGAGATCTCCGGGCCGGCAGCGGGCCACGACAAGCTCAAGACCTCGGCCGATCCGACCGGCCGCAAGGTGCTGGGCATGCTGAACAACTGCGCCGGCGGCGAGACGCCGTGGGGCACCTGGCTGACGGCGGAGGAGAACTTCAACGGCTACTTCGGCGGCGATGCCGAGAAGATGCCCGATGCCAAGGCCTATAAGCGCTATGGCATCTCGAAGGCCTCCTGGTACGCCTGGGCGCAGCATGTCGACCGCTTCAACGTCGAGAAGGAGCCGAACGAGCCCAACCGCTTCGGCTGGATCGTCGAGATCGATCCCTACGATCCGGCCGCGGCGCCGATCAAGCGCACCGCGCTCGGCCGTTTCAAGCACGAAGGCTGTCATCACGTGCTGGCCAAGGACGGCCGGGTCGTCATCTACATGGGCGACGACGAGCGTTTCGACTACGTCTACAAGTTCGTCACCGCCAGGCCCTTCAACCGCCAGGACCGCGCCGCCAACCGCAATCTGCTCGACGACGGCACGCTCTTCGTCGCCCGCTTCGGCGACGACGGCAAGGTCGAGTGGATGCCGTTGGTGCAGGGCCAGGGCCCGCTGACGGCCGAGAACGGCTTCGCCAGCCAGGCCGACGTCATGATCTATACCCGCGTCGCCGCCGACCTCCTGAAGGCCACGCCGATGGACCGGCCGGAGGACGTCGAGGCCAACCCGGTGAACGGCAATGTCTACGTGCTGCTGACCAACAACACGCGCCGCACCGAGCAGCAGGTCAACCGTGCCAATCCGCTGGCCCGCAACGCCCACGGCCACGTCATCGAGATCGTGCCCAAGGACGGCGACCATGCGGGCACCGAGAGCGCCTGGTCGATCTTCCTGGTCGGCGGCAAGCCGGGCATCGATCCTGGTGCGCGCTACCACCGCGCGACGTCGGACAATGGCTGGCTGTCGTGCCCCGACAACTGCACCTTCGACAGCAAGGGCCGCATCTGGATCGCGACCGACGGTGCGCCGACGGCCGCCGGCATCGCCGACGGCCTCTATGGCGCCGACACCGCGGGCTATGGGCGCGGCCTGACGCGCTGCTTCTTCCAGGCGCCGACCGGAGCGGAAGTCTGCGGTCCGATCCTGACGCCCGACGACGCCACGCTGTTCGTGGCCGTCCAGCATCCCGGCGAGGATGCCGGCTCGACCTTCGAGAAGCCGTCGACCCGCTGGCCCGACTTCAAGGAAGGCATGCCGCCCAGGCCGTCCATCGTCGTCATCACCAAGAAGGGCGGCGGGGCGATTGGGTCATAGGCCGAGCGCAACTCGGCCTGGGAGCGTCAGGACATTGCGGAGCAATGT
Source organism: Reyranella sp. (assembly GCA_019745575.1). Classification (GTDB taxonomy): domain Bacteria; phylum Pseudomonadota; class Alphaproteobacteria; order Reyranellales; family Reyranellaceae; genus Reyranella. The sequence goes on from JAIETA010000167.1 coordinate 10,345, forward strand.
CTGGGAGCGCCGAAGAAAGAACGGCCACTCGCGTTCTTGTCTATTCTGCGCCGTGCGGGCTCTCGCGCTTGATTACAAGCGCTGCCGCCCGCCAATGTTTAGGGCGTAGCCCTAAACATTGAACCGGAAATGGAAGACGTCGCCGTCCTTGACGGCGTAGTCCTTGCCTTCGAGGCGCAGCTTGCCGGCGTCGCGCGCGCCCGCCTCGCCGTTCAGGGTGACGTAATCCTCGTAGGCGATGGTTTCGGCGCGGATGAAGCCCTTCTCGAAGTCGGTGTGAATCGCGCCGGCGGCCTCGGGTGCCTTGGCGTCGCGGCGCACTGTCCAGGCGCGCGCTTCCTTGGGGCCCACCGTGAAGAAGGTCACGAGGTCGAGCAGCTGGTAGCCCGCGCGAACCACGCGGGCGAGGCCGGTTTCGGCGAGGCCGAGCGAGCCCAGGTAGTCGGCCTGGTCCTCGGGTGGCAGCTGCGCCACCTCGGCTTCGATGGCGGCCGAGATCACGACCGACAGCATGCCGCGCGCCTCCGCGAATGCCTGGGCGGCGGCGCTGTGGGCGTTGCCGGTGGCAGCCGAGCCCTCGTCGACGTTCAGCACGTACATCATCGGCTTGCCGGTGATGAGCTGCAGCCGCTGGAAGACCGGCCGCTCGTCGGCCGTGAGCGCCGCTGCGCGGGCGGGCTTGCCGTCGCGTAGCGCGTCGAGCGCCTTTTTGACCACCGGCACTTCGGCCGCGGCCTCCTTGTCGCCGCCCTTGGCGCGCTTCTCGAGGGCGGGCAGGCGCTTCTCGAGGCTGTCGAGGTCGGCCAGCATGAGTTCGGTCTCGACGATCTCGGCGTCGCGCACCGGATCGACGTTGCCCGAGACGTGGGTGACGTCGCCGTCCTCGAAGCAGCGCAGCACGTGGGCGATGGCGTCGACCTCGCGGATGTTGGCCAGGAACTGGTTGCCCAGCCCCTCGCCCTTGGAAGCGCCTTTCACGAGCCCGGCGATGTCGACGAACTCGAGCTGTGTCGGGATGATCTTGGCCGAGCTGGCGATCGCCGACAGCTTGTCGAGGCGCGGATCGGGCACGGCGACGCGGCCGACATTGGGCTCGATGGTGCAGAACGGATAGTTGGCCGCCTGCGCCGCCTGCGTGGCCGTCAGCGCATTGAAGAGGGTCGACTTGCCGACATTGGGCAGACCGACGATACCGCAATTGAAACCCATCGCTACGCTTTCGGCTCTTGCACTGGAGGCTTGGGAGGCGGCGCGAGGTGCACCACCCGGTTCATGTACCGTTCGTCGGCCTTGGCCGTGCCCTCGATCAGCAGGGCGGCTTCCTCGGCCAGCGCCGATAGCAGCCTTGGCAGCCAGCCGGTCTTGGCATCCCTTTCGTCGGGCTCGAAGTCGCGCAGCACCCAGCTCAGCACGAGATCCTTGTGGCCGGGATGGCCGATGCCGATGCGCACGCGGCGGTAGTCGTTGCCGACATGGGCGTCGATGTCGCGCAGGCCGTTATGGCCGCCGGCGCCGCCGCCCTTCTTCATGCGTACGCGACCGGCGACGAGGTCGAGCTCGTCGTGGAACACCACGACTCGGTCGAGCGGCACCTTCAGGAACCGCACCGCCTCGCCCACGGCCTTGCTCGACTCGTTCATGAAGGTCATCGGCTTCAGGACGATGACACGCTCGCCGCCGAGGTGACCTTCGGCCACCTCGCCGTTGAACCGCGCCCGCCACGGCGAGAACACGCGGCGGCGGACGATCTCGTCCACCGCCATGAAGCCGACATTGTGCCGATGCCCCGCATAGCGCGGCCCGGGGTTGCCGAGCCCGACCAGCAGAAGCATCGGATGGCCGCGGTCCGCGCCCGGCCGCTACTTCTTGGCCGGAGCGGGTGCCTTGCCGCCAGCCGCCGGCGCCGCAGCGCCTGCCGCCGGTGCCGCGCCGCCTGCAGCGGGTGCAGCAC
>JAIETA010000166.1 GCA_019745575.1 Reyranella sp.
ACGCGCCCGTGGTGGCTTCGGGCGGTGCGGGCGACCAGGCCTTCCAGGCCCTGCGCCATGGCGGTCCGACAGTTGCCGCAGAAGATCCTCGACCAGATGGCCGAGGGCGGTCGCCTGACCGTCACCGTCGCCGGAGCCCCCGGCGCGCTGGGCGTGGCGCAGCTGTTCGTCAAGCAGGGGGGCGTGACGTCCGGCCGGCCATTGTTCGACGCCGGCACGCCGCTGCTGCCGGGTTTCGAGCCGCCGCCGCGTTTCACTTTCTGACCGGTGCAGGAATCCAGGCCTTTCAGGGCCAGTCAGAGGACTACCAAAGCCCTTCTGGCGGGTGGTAGGGTGTCGGCCACACATGAGAGTAAGCGAATGCGTATCCGGCTTGGTCTAGGTCACGCCTGCGCCGCGGCGGGGTTGGCGCTTGCGGCGACGGTCGCCGCGGCGCCGAACGCCCCGGCGCAGAGCCTCATCGAGACGCTGTCGACGACCTACAACTCCAACCCGGACCTGCTGGCGGCCCGGGCGCTGCTGCGGCAGACCGACGAATCGCTTGCCCAGGCCGTGGCGAACTGGCGACCGCGGGTGTCGCTGTCGCTGAACTACAACAAGAACATCGACGAAAACTACACGATGTCCGCGCCGTACGTGCCCTTGCCGCCGACGTCTTATCTTTTGAACGGCAAATCCACGGTGCTCCAGTTGACCCAGCCGCTCTTTCTCGGCGGCCAGACGATTGCCAGCACCAAGCAGGCCCAGGCCAACATCCAGGCGCAGCGCGCCTCGCTCGCCGATACCGAGCAGACTGTGCTGCTGTCGGCGGTGACGTCTTATTCCGACGTGGTGCAGAACCTGGCGATCGCCGACGCCCGGCGCAACAACGTTCGCGTCCTCGTCCAGCAGCTGGACGCCACCCGCGAGCGGTTCCGCGTCGGCGAACTGACGATCACCGACGTGTCGCAGGCCGAGGCGCGCCTCGAACTGGCCAAGGCCGACCTCGTGCAGGCCGACACCAATGTGCGGATCGCCGAGGCGGCCTTCCAGCGCACGGTCGGCAAGAAACCGGGCAAGCTGGGCGAGATCCCGCTGGTCGGCGGCTTGCCGGGCAGCGAGGAAGAAGCGGTGGCGCTCGCCATGGATGCCGGGCCACGCTCCATCAGCGCCCAGTACCGCATCTCGGCGGCGTCGTACGGCGTGAACAACGCGATCGGCGCCGTGCTGCCCCAGGTCAACCTCGTGGGGACACTGCAGCAGCAGTTCGACGTGCAGGTGCCGGGCGACCGATTCTACAACTACATCCTCGGCGTTCAGGCCACGATCCCGCTCTACCAGGGTGGCGGCGAGTGGTCGAAGATCCGTCAGGCCAAGGAACTGGTCGGCCAGCGGCGGGCCGAACTCGACAGCGCCCGCCGGGCGGTGGCCGAGAACACCATCCGGTCCTGGCGCCAGCTCGACTCCTCGCGCTCACGGGTGACGTCTTTCGAGTCCCAGGTCCGGGCCAACGAAGTTGCCTTGAACGGCGTCCGCCAGGAAGCGCTGGTCGGCTCGCGCACGACGCTCGACGTGCTGAATGCCGAGCAGGAACTGCTCAATTCGCAAGTCAACCTCATCCAGGCGCGGCGCGATGTGCAGATTTCTTACTATGGCCTGCTGGCCGGGGTCGGGCGCCTGACCGCGCGCACCCTCAGTTTGCCGGTCGAGTATTACGACGAAGAGAGGTATTATAACGAGGTGGGTTCCCGCTGGATCGGCTGGGGCAACAGCGACTCCGGCGGCGGGACCAACAGCGGCATTTCCGGCGGCACCACGACCACGGGGAGCGGCGGCAGATGAGCGACGCCAAGAGCGCCAACAGCGACCCATCGATGGACGACATTCTGGCGTCCATTCGCCGGATCATTTCCGACGACGAGGCACGTGCCCAGGTTGGAAGTCAGACGGGCTCGACCCCGTCGCCCCGTCCGGCGGTCGTGCCGCCCGTCATCTCGTCGGCCGACACGCGGAGGGTGCCGGAGAGGCGTATCCCCGGGCGCGACGACGTGCTGCTGCTCACCGATCCGGTCGACCCACCGCAGGCCGACGCACCGAGCCGTCAGCCTATGCCGACACCCCTGCGGCGCATCGATCCGGCGCATGCGGCCGACATGCCGCAGCCGTCGGTCGAGCCGTCGTCCGACGCCGGCCTGGTGGGCAGTGGCGCGGCGGTGGCGGCGAATTCGGCCTTTGCCCGGCTCAACCAGGCGGTTCAGGAGAGCGTGCCGACGCCTGTCGCTCCGGATCCCGGTCCGGCGGTCGACGGCAACGGCAAGACCATCGAGGACCTGGTCAAGGAGATGCTGCGGCCGATGCTGAAGGAGTGGCTCGACCGCAACCTGCCGCCCATGGTCGAGCGGTACGTCGAACGCGAGATCGTCCGGCTGACACGCCGCTGACCACAGGCGCCCCCGAATAGAACGCCACGGCGCCGCAACCGTGGCGTTTTTCGTTTATAAGGCCAGAGAAGTAGCAACCGATGCTCGACAAGACCTACGACCCCAAGGAAATCGAAGCCCGCCGCTATCCCGAGTGGGAGCAGGCCGGGGCTTTTCGTGCGCATCCCGAGTCGGCCAAGCCACCCTATTGCATCGTCATTCCGCCGCCCAACGTCACGGGCAGCCTGCATATGGGCCATGCGCTCGACAACACGCTGCAGGACGTGCTGATCCGTTGGCGCCGCATGAAGGGCGACGACGTTTTGTGGCAGCCTGGCACCGACCATGCCGGCATCGCGACGCAGATGGTCGTGGTGCGCAACCTCGAGCAGGAAGGGATGGGTCTGGCGGTCGAGGGCGCTGCGAGGAACGACGCCAACAAGAAGCTGCTCAATCGCGACGAGTTCCTGAAGAAGGTCTGGGAGTGGAAGGCGTTTTCGGGCGGCACGATCACCGGGCAGCTCCGTCGCCTCGGCGCCTCGTGCGACTGGAGCCGCGAGCGCTTCACCATGGACGAGGGGCTGTCCAAGGCCGTCCTGAAAGTGTTCGTCGATCTCTACAAGGCCGGGCTGATCTACAAGGACAACCGTCTGGTCAACTGGGATCCCAAGATGCTGACGGCGATTTCGGACCTGGAAGTCGAGTCGCGCGAGGTGAAGGGCAGCCTCTGGTACCTCAAGTACCCGATAGAAGGTTCGGCCGACGAATTCATCGTCGTGGCGACGACCCGGCCCGAGACGATGCTGGGCGATACCGGCATTGCCGTGCACCCCGACGATCCCAAGTGGAAGCACCTGATCGGCAAGCATGCCGTGTTGCCGCTGGTCGGGCGTCGCATTCCGATCGTTTCCGATGAGTACTCCGATCCCGAGAAGGGCTCGGGTGCCGTGAAGATCACCCCGGCGCACGACTTCAACGACTTCGAGGTCGGGCGGCGGCACAACCTCGAAGCCGTCAACATCTTCGACAAGTTCGCCCGCGTGAACGACAATGCGCCGGCGAAGTATCGCGGCCTCGACCGCTTCGACGCCCGCAAGAAGATCGTGGCCGAAATGGAGGAGCTGGGCCTCGTCGAGAAGATCGAGCCGCACACCCACGCCGTGCCCTATGGCGATCGCGGTGGCGTGCCGGTGGAACCCTATCTCACCGAGCAATGGTACGCCGACGCCAAGAAGCTGGCCCAGGAGCCGATCGCGGCGGCACGTGACGGCCGCGTGAAATTCGTGCCCGAGAGGGGCCGGGACGAGTTCTTCCGCTGGATGGAGAACATCCAGCCGTGGTGCGTGTCGCGCCAGCTCTGGTGGGGGCATCAGATTCCGGCGTGGTACGGGCCGGACAAGAAGGTGTTCGTGGCGCTGTCCGAGGACGAGGCGAAGGCCGAGGCACGCGCGCACTACGGCAAGGACGTCGCGCTGGAGCGCGACCCCGACGTGCTCGACACCTGGTTCAGTTCCGCCCTGTGGCCGTTCTCGACGCTGGGCTGGCCGGACAAGACGCCGGAACTTGCGAAGTACTACCCGACCAGCGTGCTGGTGACCGGCTGGGACATCCTGTTCTTCTGGGTCGCGCGCATGATGATGATGGGCTCGTACTTCATGAAGGAGGTGCCCTTCCGCACCGTCTACCTGCACGGGCTGGTGACGGACGAGAAGGGCCAGAAGATGTCCAAGTCCAAGGGGAACGTGATCGATCCCCTGGAGCTGATCGACAAGTACGGTGCCGATGCGCTGCGCTTCACCATGACGTCGCTTGCCGCCTCTCAGGCCGGCCGCCTGCGGCTGGCGCCGGCCCGCGTGGAGAGCTCGCGCAATTTCGCGACCAAGCTGTGGAACGCCACACGCTATGCCGAGATGAACGGTGCGGCGCTGCCTAAGGACTTCGATCCCGCCACGGCGAAACTCACCGTCAACAAGTGGATGCTGGGCGAGCTCGCGCGAGCCAACACCGCGATCGACAAGGCGTTGATGGAGTTTCGACTCAACGAAGCTTCGAACACGCTCTACGAGTTCATCTGGGGCGTCGTCTGCGACTGGTATGTCGAACTCACCAAGCCGATCCTCCAGGGAGCGGACGGCGCCGACAAGGACGAGACGCGCGCCGTCACCGCCTACGTGTTGCGCGAAACGGTAAAGCTCCTGCATCCGGTGATGCCGTTCATCACCGAGGAGCTGTGGGACAAGCTCGGCCATCGCGCCGAGCATGGGCCGCTGATCGGCCAGCCCTGGCCGGTCGCCCCGGCATTCGACGCCGGCGCAGACGCCGAGATGGGCTGGCTGGTGAAACTGATTTCCGACATCCGCTCGGCGCGCGCCGAACTGAACGTGCCGGCCGGCGCCAAACTCCGGATGCTGGTGGTGGGCGGCGACGGCACGACCGCCAAACGACTGGAAACGCACCGCGCGGCGATCGAGCGCCTGGCGCGTATCGAGGCGATCGAGCCGGCGGCGACGGCGCCCAAAGGCGCGCTGCAGATCGTGGTGAGTGACGCGACTTATGCGCTGCCGGTCGGCGATGTGATCGACCTGAAAGCCGAAGGCGCGCGGCTGCAGAAGGAAATCAAGAAGCTGGCCGACGAAGTCGGCAAGATCGACGCCAAGCTCGGCAACGCCGCCTTCGTGTCGCGTGCCCCGGAGGAGGTCGTCGAGGAGCAGCGCGAACGCCGCAGCCAAGCCGAAAGCACCCGCGCGCGGCTCAGCACGGCGCTGGAGCGGCTGGGAGCCTAGTGGAACTGCGTCCGATCGAGCCGGACGACGGCGAGGCGCTGCACGCGATCTTCGCCGAACCCGAGGTGCGGCGCTTCCTGTTCGACGACGTGGCGCCGGCGCGCGACGAGACGCAGCGCCACCTCGAGGCGGCCCGCGAGCATGGCGGGTGGGCGGTCTGCGACGACGGCGAAATCGTGGGGCTGGTGTCGCTGCGGCCGGCCGGCGGCGAACGCGAACTGATGATCGTCCTCAGCCGGCGATGCTGGGGCAGGGGTATCGCGTTCGCCGCAGCACAGGCGGCCATGCGCCACGGCTTCGACGTGCTGAAGCTCGAGCGCATCCTGGCCAGCGTCGATCTGCCGAACGAGCGGTCGCACCGCCTGATGCGGCGCCTCGGGTTCGAGGTAACCGGCGAAAGCGCCGGCCCGAAGTACCGGCTACGCACCTACGAGAAGCGCGCCGGCTGATACCGGCCGGCGCGACGTCACAGCGGCCGGAAGACGTTGCGGCCGCCCTCGTCGGTGACCGAGGCCGCACGGAGGATGTTGGCAGCGGGCATCGCTCCTGGGGGCTCGCGAAGGCTATTCGAATGTTTTCACATTTGCGCCGCAAATAGATAATACTTCGTGTCGAATTTGTTTCGGGAGCTACTGACGACAATGAAAACTCCATCGAAGGGCCCGACTGCCGGGCGCCGTGCTGTTCTCGGCGGCTTGGTGGCATCGGCTGTCGTTCCGGCGGCGACGGAGCTTGCGCAAGCGCAGACGCCGTCGGCGGCACCGGCGATCGGAAAGCGGGAATCCGGCTTGAACATCCTGTTCGTCTTCACCGACCAGGAGCGCTACCACGCGCGCTGGCCGCGGGGCCTGTCGCTGCCGGGCCACGACTGGCTGCACAGCCGGGGCGTCACTTTCACGAACCATCAGTGCCCGGCGACGATGTGCACCTCGTCGCGCGCGGTGATGCTGACCGGGCTGCAAACTGCGGACAATGGGATGTTCGAGAATCTCGATGTGCCGTGGATGCGCGACTTGCCTGTCGATCGCCCCACGATGGGCCATATGCTGCGCAAGGCCGGCTACTACACCGCCTACAAGGGAAAGTGGCACCTCAGCCGCGAAGCCGATACCAAAGCCATCGAGAAGTTTATGACGCCGGAGATGGAGAAGTACGGCTTTGCCGACAATTTCTCGCCGGGCGACCTGATCGGCCATACGCTGGGCGGCTACAGCTTCGATCACATCACCGCAGGCAGCGCGATCAACTGGCTGCGCACCAAGGGCAGGCCCCTGTCAGACGAAGGCAAGCCGTGGTGCATGTATGTGAGCTTCGTCAATCCCCACGACGTCATGTACTTCAATACGGATGCTCCGGGAGAGAATGTCCAGGACACCGGCAAGCTTCGCCTGCATGCCGCACGCGCCCCCGAGCATGCGCTTTACAAGGCTACGTGGGATGTGCCGCTGCCGACGACTTTGCGGCAACCCCTGAGGGCGCCGGGCCGTCCGGCGGCACACGCGGAGTTCGACCGCATCTGGGACTACATTCTGGGCAACGTTCCCCTCGAAGATGCCCGCTGGAAGCGTTTCAACGACTACTACATCAACTGCATCCGCAACGTCGATCGGTCGCTCGAAGCGCTGATGGCCGAACTCGACGCCCTGGGGTTGAGCGAGCGGACGATCGTGGTGTTCACGGCCGACCACGGCGAAATGGCCGGAGCGCACGGGCTGCGCGGCAAGGGCCCGTTTGCCTACCAGGAGACGAACCACCTGCCGTTGGTCGTCGTGCACCCGGACGCGAAGGGCGGCCAGCAGTGCAAGGCGCTGTCCAGCCACATCGATTTTGCGCCAACGCTTCTGTCGATGGCCGGCGTGAGGCCGGACCGCGTACCGGATCTGGCGGGGCGGGCGTTGCCGGGGAAGGACCTGTCGTCGCTGTTCAGCAGCCCTGGCACCCAAGTGGTCGATGCGGCGCGACCAGCAACCTTGTTCACCTACAGTGGCCTGGCCAGCAACGATGCGGGTGTCTTCGATTTCGCGGCCAAGGCCGTCATGGCTGGCAAGAACCCGAAGGAAGAGGCCAAGCGGCAGGGGTTCAAGCCCGACCTCAAGAAGCGCGGACACGTCCGCTCGGCCTTCGATGGCCGCTACCGCTTCACGCGCTATTTCTCGCCGCTGGACCACAACAGTCCGTCGACAATCGAGGAACTGTTCAAGTGGAACGACGTCGAACTCTACGACCTGGCGGGCGATCCGAACGAGATGGTCAACCTGGCGCTTGACCGGACGGCAAATGCTCAGTTGATCCAGACCATGAACTCCAAGCTGGAAGCCGTGATCAAAACCGAGATCGGCAAGGACGACGGCCGGGAGCTGCCCGACGTCGCCGGTGTCGACTGGGGAGTCGACAAGATCGATCTCTGACTGTCGTCAAGCAGCAGGTACGAAAACGTTTTTGCCGTCCCTCGGGCCGACGAGGACTTTGCGACCGAGCTGCTCGCGGCTCAGCATGTCGGCCAGGATCGCCGGCTCCTGGGGCGCCATGGCGACGAAGCGGTCGCCGGAGGCATCGAGCCGGCCGAGAATGTAACCGCGCTCCGGCGCGTCCTTGCCGTAGGTGACGCAGTAGGTTTCGATCGTGCCGGTGCCGGACGGCCGGGTTTCGACCCGCCGCTTCGGCAGGGCATCCAGCTCGGCCTGAAACTTCTTCGGGTCCTCGCGCCGCCACGGTCCCTTCGTCGGTTCCGTCGAGTAGAGGCCGGCCGAGTGCTTGGTGAGGTAGTTGCCGTTGGCCGTCACCATGCCGAACGAGCCCGGCTTCCTGCGCACCACGTTCATCATCTCGGCGATCGAGTGCGTCACGTAATTGTTGCCGGGGCCGCCGAAGAACGGCAGGCCGCCCGTGACGCTGATCGGCCGCGGATCGTCCTCGGCGATGCCGATCTCGGTCATCGCCACTTCGACGGCCGACGGGAAGCAGCTGTAGAGGTCGAAAGCGCTGACGTCGGCGACTTTCTTGCCGGCCATGTCGAGGGCGATGCGGGCACAGCCGCGGATCGCGGGCGAGGCGTCGAGGCGCTCGCGCTCGGAGACCACCCAGGTGTCGGTCCCGTCGGCGCAGCCGTGCAGGAACACCCATCGCTCCGGCGGGATGCCCCATTCGCGCGCCTTTTCGACCGAGGTCACGAGCACGGCGGCGGCCTGGTCGATGATGGCGTTGGCGTTCATCAGGCGCGGGTAGGGGAAACAGATCCAGCGATTGTCGTCGGAGATGGTCGACAGGGCCTGGGCGCTGTAGCCGTCGCGGCGGGTCGCCAGCGGATTGGTTTTGGCGACAGCGGCGAGGCGCTCGAACAGGCGGCCCATCGCTGCCATGTGGCTGTCGACATCGCGGCCCATGCCGCCGCGAATGGCGTTCTCCAGCAGCGGATAGAAGTGGATGGCGGCGCGCAGCTCGTGGCGCGCTTCTTCCTCGCTGAAGCCAAAGCGCGGATCGCCGATGCGGGCGGGCGCGTCGCCCGGATCTTCGTTCCAGTCGATTTTCAGGCCGGCGCGACGCGCATTCTGGGTGCTGCGCAGGAGCTCGGCACCGCAGATCAGAGCGAGTTCGGTCTCGCCGCGGGCGATCTCCTCGGCAAACCGGTTGACCAGATACTGGGGCATGTTGCCGCCGGAATGGCTGTAGAGCAGTTGCCGCGGCTGGGCATGCAGTCGATTGGCGACGCTTTTGGGCGGATTGCTGGAGCGGCCGTAGGGCGAGGCGAAGCGCGGGCTGATGTCGCTGAAGAACTCCATCACCGCCAGCGCATCGATCTCGTGACCAAGCGCATGGCCGCCGATCGCGGCCTGCGTGTCGGCCAGTGCCAGGTCGGCCGCCTCGGCGCAGAAGGCCACGCGCGAACGCTCGCTCGACGGCGCGCCGGTCGTGTCGGTGATCTGGCCGCAGCCGACGAGGATGGGGGTGCGCGGGTCGATCGTTTCAGCGCGGGTCATTTCAGGAGGGCCTCGATCTCGGCCGGGGCGAGGCCGGCGTCGGCCAGGACGCTCCTGGTATGTTCGCCGAGGCCGGCGACCTTGGGGCCGCTCTGCAGGGCCGACCCGGAGAAACGGAAGGGCGGCGCCGGCGACTTGTAGCTGCCGGCGCTGTCCTCGATGGTGCAGAGCGAGCCGCGATGCTCGACCTGCGGATCTTTCAGGGCCTCGGTGACGGTGAGATAGGGCGAGCAGGGCACGCCGTGCTTCTCGAGCGCCGCGACGCACTCCTTGACCGTGAGCGTCCTGGACCACGCCTCGAATTCGTCGACGAACTGGCCCCAGTTCATGCGCCGCTCGGCGTACTTCTCGAAGCGCGGGTCGGTGAGCCAGTCGCGCCGGCCGGCGGCGGTTGCCATGTCCTGGAAGGTGCGTTCGCTCGCCGTCGCCAGCATGACGTAGCCGTCCTTGGCTTCGACCGGGCCGTACATCGGCCGCGACGGCATGTCGTAGTCGAACTGGGCGCGATTGACCTCGCCCAGCAGCATGCCGACCAGCGTTTCGAACATCGAGACGTCGACCATCTGGCCCTTGCCCGTGGCGTGACGCTGATGGAGCGCCGCCAGGATGGCGCCCATGGCGTAGGCGCCGCTGGCATAGTCGGCGACGAAGATGCCGCAATTGTCGGGCCTCTCGCGGCCCTGCTGGTAGAAGAGATGGGCCATGTCGTAGCCGGTCGCGGCATGGATCACCGGCGCATAGGCGGGCCGGCCGGCGCCGGGCCCGGTCTGGCCGTAGCCCGAGATGGCGCAGTAGACGAGCCGCGGATTGACCTTGGCCAGTTCGGGATAGTCGAGGCCCAGCCGCTTCATCACGCCGGGACGGTAGTTCTCCAGCACGACATCGACCGTGGCGGCGAGCTTCTTGACGGCGGCGACGGCCTCCGGCCGCTTGAGATCGAGCACGATCGCCCGTTTGCCGGCGTTCAGCTGGCCGTACATCGTGCCGACACCGTCGCGCTGCACCGGCCTGGAGCGCATGAGGTCGCCCTCGGGCGACTCGATCTTGATCACGTCGGCGCCCATGTCGGCCAGCAGGCGGCCGCAGTGCGGGCCGGCGATGGTGGTCGCGAAGTCGAGGACGCGCAGACCGTCGAGCGGCCGCTTGCTGGCTTCTGTCATGTGGTCACCGGACAATTAGGATGAGGACGACGCCGCCCACCACGAGGATGCTGCCGATCCACTCGCCGAGGGATGGCCGCTCCTTGAGCACGAGGTGCGAGGCGATGAAGGTGAAGACGAGTTCGATCTGGCCCACGGCGCGCACCAGCGCGGCGTTCTCCAGGGTCACGGCGAGCGCCCAGCCGGCCGAACCCAGGACACTGAACAACCCGACCCAGATCGAGGAGCGCCAGTGCGTGGCGACCTTGCCGAGCTGCGGCCGGTCGCGGCGGGCGAGGTAGAGTCCCATCAGCACGACCTGGATGGTGTTCATGCAGGCCAGCACCGTGATGCCACGTATCATGAAATCGCCGTCGGGCAGCAGCTTCGAGGCCTCGCGAATGGTGCCGGCGGCGATGGCGAAGACCGCGCCCGAGAGGATGCCGTACAGCGCTCCCTTGTGGGTGAAGTCGGCCAGCAGGCCGCGCACGTCCGAGAACTTGCCGCGCACGCTCAGGATGACGACGCCGCCCAGACAAACGAGGATGCCCATCCAGGCGCCGAAGCTCAGCGGCTCGCCGGCGATGAAGGTGGCGAACAGCGCCACGAACACCGTCTCCGTCTTGGAATAGACCGTGCCGACGGTGTAGTTGCGCAGCGAGAAGGAGTGGATCATCAGCGAGGTCGCCACGATCTGGGCCACGCCCGCGATGGTCACGAGGCCGAGAAAGGCCAGCGAGATCGACGGGATGGTCCGGTCCGTTCCCAGCACCAGGATCGCCAACATGCCCAGTGCCAGCGGCGCGCCGTAGAGGTAGCGAACGAAGTTGGCGCCGTCGACGCTCAGCAATCCGCGGATCTTCTGCTGCATCGTCGTGCGGATGTTCTGGCACAACGCGGCGAAGATGGTGATCGGTATCCAAAGCGGCACGGCGCGGTTTCCCCCGCGGCGAGTGTATGGCCTCGACGGCACCGCGTCTGCCACGTAGATTTTCACCATGCGACAGGAATTGCGGGCCGCTCTCGAGGGCGCGTGGACGGCGCTCGGCGCGCCTTGCGTCTGGTGGTCGGGGCCCGATCGGGTGAAGATCGTGCGCGAGGCCCGCGGCGCGCGCCTCTGCCCGCTCTGCCAGGCGCGCAAGACGGCGCTGTCGCCGACGGCGATCCAGGGCCGGCATGCCGCCGCGACCGATCTGCCGGAAGCGGCGGTCGAAGCGGTCCACCGCATCGTCAGCGATCCGGGCCGTCTGTCCGAGGCCTGGTACCGGCGTACGACGGCGGCAGGACTGAGCGACGAGGCCTATGTCGAAGCCCTGAGCGTGGTGGCGATCGCCACGGCCGTCGATACGTTCGACCGGGCGAGCGGCCGGAGCGCGCGTGCCCTGCCGGAGGCACGTGGGGGCAACCCCGGCCGGCGGCGCCCAGCGGGCGCAAAGCCCGGTCTTGGCTGGATGCCCATGCTGGCGCCGGAAGACGTGGCGCCGGAGGATCCGCCGCTCTACGAGCAGGCCGGACGGATCGGCGGCAACGTGCATCGCGCGCTCAGCCTCGTGCCCGAGGCGATGATGCAGTTCTGGGACCTGTTCGAGACGATGTACCTGCCGCAGGCGGCGATGCGCGATTTCGCCCGCGAGTATCGCGCCATCGACCATGCCCAGATCGAGATGCTGGCGGCCCGCGTCGCCGTTCGCAACCAGTGCGTCTATTGAACCACCAGCCATCTGGCCCTGCTCCGGGGGAGCGGCAGACACACCGGCAAGGATTACCGCTTCGCGGGCATCGTGGCGGGCGAGGGCGAAAGCGGGGTCGGCCATGAGCAGGCACTGCTGGCCTTCGCCGATGCCGCGGTCGGTGCGACGGAACAACTGGCGGAGGCGCGGGCCGCCGTGCTGCGCGACCTCGGAGAGGCCGCGTTGCTGGATGCCGCCGCGGTGATCGCCGGGTTCGACGCCATCACCCGGGTGGCCGACGGCACGGGCATCCCGCTGGTGGAGGCCATGGCCGAGGCGACGGCCGCCTGGCGCGAGTTGGTTAGTTTGTAGTTTTTGTTTATTTTGTTTGTGTAGGTGT
>JAIETA010000144.1 GCA_019745575.1 Reyranella sp.
GGTCTCCTCTACCCACCGAACTACTGTCAGGTATCTATCTGGACTATTCTGTCAGGCATCTAACAGGGTCAGACCGGCCTCCGACCCCTCCGCCCGCGCAAGACGCCGGCACCTCCTCCGAAAACGGGGGAGGAAGGCGATCCCATTTCAGTCGCAAAGACTCTAGCTATCCGAGCTGCGCGACGTAGGCACGCAAGGCCTCGCGCGCCGACTCGACGCCCTTGTCCGCCTCGACCTTGCGCTTGGCCAGAGCTTCCAGTTCGCTCTCCTGCTTGTCGAGCGTGGCGAGGTAGCGGCGCTGCAGGTCGCTGTTGGCCGGCACGCGGGCGAGATTCTCGCGCAGCCGCGCCTGTTCCTGCACGATCGCCTGCCGCTCGGCATCGACCTGCGCGCCCTTGCGCTGGGCCTCGGCAACGGACTGTTGCAGCTGCAGCACCTTGGCGAGCGCATCGCGGGTCTTGGCGTCGAATTCGCGCGCCTGGGCGTAGACGCGGATCTGGTCGGCGGCGCCGTCGACCAGGCGCAGCTCCTGCTGCTGCGTCTGCTCCTGAACGACTTCCAAAGTCTGGGTCTGGTCGCCGCCCGGCAGGGTGAACGGGATGCGGTAGTTGCCTTCGCTGATGTCGATGCCCTTGGCGTCGGGCTTGGCGAGCGTCCAGCCCGCGAGGCGGCGTTGCACGACCACGAGTTGACGCGGCTCCTTGGCCGGCCCACGCACGCGGTAAAGCGTGGTCTGGCGCACGATGCGCGAGAGTTTGAGCACGCCCTGGGAGATGGTTCCCGTGGCGAGCCGGTCGGTCTGGGCAACGTCGCGCTCGATGGTGATCTTCTCGTCGAGCGCATAGGCCAGCAAGCGAGTCTCCCCCACCGGAAAGCCCGACAGGCGGGCATCGCCCACATAGGCGACACTGCCTCCCTTGTCGCGCTCGTAGATGGTGATGATGCCCGGCGGCAGGCCACTCTCGCCGTCGTTGGTGAGCCGGATGGCGGCCAGCGGGTTGCGCGCGGCGGTATCGGCTTGATAGAGCGCCATCCGCAGCGCCGGCACCTGGCGATCGATGATCGGGATCGAGAGCGTTCGGCCGTTGTCGACGCTGACGGCGCGCGGGAACTTGAACACGACCTGGGTCGCGGCGTCCGAGGCCTCGATCTGGTCGGCCGCAGCGGCGACAGGTGGCGGCGGCGGAGGTGCTGCAGCCGGCGCCATGGAGCGTTCCTGCTGTGCCCGATAGGGAGCAGGCGCGGGCATCGGCATGGTCGACGCCTTGGGCTCGGTCGCCTGGACGCTGCCGCGGTCGACGCCCGGCACAAGGCGGCCGGCGATTTCGACCGGCACTTCCGGGCGTGTCACGTAGTAGGCGTTGTAGAGCGCCTGACGGAAGGCGACCGGCCGGCCCGAGACCAGGGTGAGCTCGACATCCTTCCAGTCCTGGCCGCTCAGGTTCTCGATCGTGGCCCAGCCTTGCAGCGCCGAGCGCGCCGCTGCCGGGTCGGCGCCCAGGGTCAGGCGGTACGACGCCTTCCAGACCGGGGCTTCGACGATGTAGGCAACCCGCACCGTCCGTTTGCCCGCGCCGCGCGCCGACAGTTCTATGGTGCGGGCGTCCTTGGCCCGGTTGCCCTGGATGGCGAGCAAGGCCTGGCCGACCTTGTCGCGGAGCGCCGCATCGGCGAATTGCAGGTTCTCGGCGTCTTCCAGGATGAACTGCTGCAGGCCGCGCTCGGTGAACAGGGTGACGCGCGTGCGCGTCGTCGTTCCCTTGTCGTTGCCGAGGGCAACGGTTTCCTCCTGGACAGAGACGATGCGGCCCGAAATGGCGCGGCTGCCGCCGACCGTGACTTGCGCCCCCTTCAAGGTCGCCAGCAACTCGGCCGGCGATCCGAGGGACGCCTGGTCGAAGGGCAGGTCCTTGAAAGCCTGGGCCAATGGTTCGCGGCCGGGCAGGCTGAGGCCGCCGACACCGCCCTTGTCGTCGTAGACGACCAGGCTTTTCAGGACGTCGTCGACCTGCTGCAGGGAAACCGTGAGTTTCAGCGTCGCGTCGCCGTCGACGGCGGCTTCATATTCGAAGTAGCCCATGCCGCCCGATGAAAGCATGACCCGCTTCAGCGCCAGGTCCTGGGCGAGCGCGAAAGACGGAAGAGCGAACAGGCCCAGAAACGCCAGGCTGGTCAGTAGACGTCGCATGAAGCCTCCCCGCTAGTATGTCTGCAGCGTGACGGCCGACTATGACGCAACCGCGGCGGCCCCGCGACCAAACTACGGGAGTGCGTCCTTCAGGGCCTCGAACGGCAGCAGCACGCACTCCTGCCGAGACTTGTGCGCGCGCACCGGCGCAAAAGCCGCAAAAGGCTCCGCGGCCTCGCCCTCCTGCCGCCCGACCGCCCGCTCCGCATCCTGACGCAGCATCGCGACACCGGCTGCGTCGCGGCCCACGGCAGCCGCCGCCAGTGCGGAGGCCGACGCCTGACAGAGCAGGCAGCCACGCACCTGGTGGGCGATTTCGGCGATCCTCCCCTGCCCGTCGACCTTGACGTCGATCGTCACCCGGTCGCCGCACAGCGGATTGTCACGCCGCGCCGATCCGGTGGGGGCGGTCAATTTGCCGGCACCTGTCCTGGCTTTGGCCAGCGCCACAATCCGCTCCTGATAGAGCTGGTCGCTCATCGCAAGGTTCGCGCCGCGTGCCGGACGCCGGTCAGCAGGGCGTCGATGTCGGACCGGTCGTTGTAGGGCGCCATCGATACCCGGGTCGTGCCGTCGAGATCGAAGCGGTCCATCAGCGGCTGGGCGCAGTGGTGGCCGGCGCGCACGGCGACACCGAAGGAGTCGAGCGTCTGGGCGACGTCGTGGGGATGCACGCCGTCCAGCAGGAACGAGACGACGGGATAGCGGTTCTGCAGCCCGGCCGGGCCGAAGATCCTGGCGCCGTCGATCTCCTGCAAGCCGTCCATCAACTGCTGGACCATCGTCATCTCGTGGGCATGCGCGCCCGTCCAGTCGAGCGTCCGCATCCACGCGCAGGCGGCCCCCAGTCCGATCGCCGGCCCGATCGGCGGCGTGCCGGCTTCGAAGCGGCGCGGCGGCGGCGCCCAGGTCGTCTCGGCAAGAGTCACCCGGCCGATCATCGAGCCGCCCCCCATGAAAGGCGGCATGGCTTCCAGCAGCTCGGGCCTCGCCCACAGCACGCCGACGCCATTCGGCCCGTAGGCTTTGTGACCGGCGAAGACGTAAAAGTCGACGCCGAGCGTCGGCAGGTCGACCGGACCATGCGGTGCGCGTTGCGCGCCGTCGAGCATGACCTTGGCGCCGACCGACTTCGCGGCGGCAACCACCGCGGCGACATCCACCATGGCTCCGGTCACGTTGGAGACGTGGGCCAGAGAGATCAGCCTGGTCCGTGGCGTCATCAGGCGCGGCAACTTCTCCAGGTCGATCCGGCCGTCGGTCGTGACCGGCACCATGTCGAGCTCGATGCCGGCGCGGTCGCGCAGCAGCTGCCACGGCACGATGTTGGAATGGTGTTCCAGTTCCGAAATCAGAATTCGGTCGCCCGGCTTCAGGAGCGCGCCATAGGCGTAGGCCACCAGGTTGATCGCGGCCGTACAACCGCCAGTGAACACGATCTCCATTGCCGGCACGCCGAGAAAGGCAGCCACTTCGGCGCGGGCATTCTCGTAAGCGTCGGTCGCGCGCTCGGCAAGGCGATGGACGCCGCGCAGCACGTTGGCGCGGCCGGTGGTTTCGTATTTCCGTACGGCGTCGAGCACCGCCCGCGGCACCTGCGCCGAGGCCCCGTTGTCGAGATAGTGGACGGGCCGGCCGTCGATGATCTCCGAAAGAATCGGGAACTGGTCCCGGACGGCCGCTGCGTCAAAGCTCATGGCGCACTCCGCGCCCGCCAGGCGGCCAACGCGTCAGGTGTGTCGATGTCGGTGAGCGCCGCGTCACCCGCCATCTCGACCTCGCAGACGAGGTCGGCATGTTCGCCGATCAGATGCTTGGCACCGCTGTCGCCGGACAGCATCGCCATTTCGGCAAAGAAACGCCGCGCCCACAGGACAGGGTTGCCACGCTTGCCGCCGACCGTCGGCACGCAGATGGCGCGGCCTTCGACCGGACTGAAAGCCGCGATCAGGCGATTGAGCAGGCCCGCGCCGACGCCCGGCATGTCGCCCAGTTGCACGACGGCAGCGTCGATGTCGGCACCGAGGGCAGCAATGCCGGCACGCACCGACGTGCTCAGCCCCTCGGCGAACTGGGGATTGGTCACGAACCGCAGGCGCGATTGGCCGGGCATGGCGCCTTCGATTGCCGTCCGCACCGTCTCCGCCATGTGGCCGAGCACCACGACGACTTCCACTGCCTGGGACTCGAGCGCGGCCTTGATGGCATGCACGACCAGGGGTTCGCCCTTGGCGTCGGCCAGCATTTTGTTGGGGCCGCCCATCCGCGTCGAGCGCCCGGCGGCCAGGACCAGCACGGCAACGCGCGGCGCCTGCTGCGGGCCCTCGCCTTCCGCCGGCTCCTCGTCGCGCGGCTGGGGCCGGCTCGGGATCTCGGCCAGCAGTCCGCCCGCGCCCATACGCACGATTTCTGCCCGGCCAACCGTCAGACCCGCGGCCAGCCGCTCCAGCACCATGTCGAAGCCGTTGTATTTCGGCGACTTCGCGCAGCCCGGCAGGCCCAGCACCGGCTTGCCGTCAAGTTCGCCGGTCAACAGCAGGTTGCCGGGATCGACCGGCATGCCGAAATGGCGGACCTCGCCGCCGGCCGCGGCGATGCCTGTCGGCACCACGTCGTGGCGGTCGACGATTGCCGATGCGCCGGCGATCAGGAAGAGGTCGCAGCCGTCTGCCGCCAATTCCCTCAATGCCGCGGCGATGGCCCTGGTATCGTGCGCCACGCGGCGTTCACCCACCAAGGCGCTGCCCAGCGATCTGAGGCGCTTGGTCGTCGTGGCGAGCGTCTTGTCGAGCACCTTGTCGCGTGTGCCGGGCAGCGTCGTCTGCACAAGGCCGGCGCGCATCGCCCGGAACGGCGCCACCGAGATCAGCGGCCGGTTGGCCGAGTGGGCAACTTCCAGCGCGCGATCGACGGCGCGGCGCGGCGCGGCATAGGGGATGACCTTTACGGTCGCCACCATCTGACGCGGTTCGACCCGGGCAAACGGCGGTAGCGTGGCCACCGTCACGGACTCGTCGAGTTCGTTCAGCGCGTCGATGCGTTCGTGATCGACCATGGCGAGGCCGGAGCCGCGGGCAAAGTGATTGCAGCGCCCGGTAAACGGCGCCGTAACCTCGATCCCCTCGCCTGCCAACGCCTTGGCGACGGTCGCCGCCGCCTCGTCCTCGTGCACGTCATCGGCATCGAGGCGCGCCGCCACCACCGTCGACACGCCGGCCGCCTTCAGCCTGGCAACGTCGCTGGGCGACAGCGTCCGACCCTTGGCAAAGTTGATGCCGCCCGAGCGCCAGCTGTGGCCGAGGATCGCGCCGGCAGCCTCGTCGATCGGGGTTTCGCCGAATCTCACGCGGCTACGACCTTCGGCCCGGCCAGCGCCTCGAGCCGCCGCGCCCGTACCTCGACGATCTGTGCCAGAATCGAGATCGCGATCTCGGCCGGCGACTTGGCGCCGATGTTGAGGCCGACCGGTCCGTGGATGCGCGCGAACTGGGCGTCGCCAATACCGGCTTCGGCTAGCCGCTCCTTGCGCTTGGCGTGGGTCTTGCGGCTGCCCAGCGCACCGACATAGAAGACGTCCGACTTCAGCGCCGACTCGAGGGCCGGATCGTCGAGCTTGGGATCGTGCGTCAGCGTCACAACCGCCGTCGAGGCGTCGAGGCCGATCTGCTCGAAGGCCTCGTCGGCCCAGTCCTGCATCACCTTCACGCCCGGGAAGCGACTGTCGGTGGCGAAAGCGCGACGCGGGTCGATCACCGTCACGTCGAAATCCATCAACGACGCCATCGGCGCCAGCGACTGGGCGATGTGCACGGCGCCGACGATGATCAGCCGCGCTGGCGGAACATAGACGTTCAGGAAGATCTTCTGGCCGCCAACCTCGACGGTCTCGCTGCGGCCGATCGCCATCGCGCGTCGGGCGGCAGCAAGCAGTGCGGCGTCGCCGCCGAGTATGCCCTCGACGCGTTCCGGGTAAACCAGCGTCTCGGCGGCGTCACTGAGACGCGTGGCGAGCACCACGGCCTGGCGCCTGGTGCGGGCGTCGCGCAACGCGGCCACGGTTTCGGTCTTCATGGGATCAGTTCACTTTCTCGACAAACACCTGGACCTTGCCGCCGCAGGCGAGGCCCACATCCCAGGCCTGCTCGTCGGTGACGCCGAAATCGAGCAGCCGCGGCTTGCCGTCGGCGATCGCCGCCAGCGCTTCCTTGACGACCGCGCCCTCGATGCAGCCGCCGGAGACCGAGCCGACCATGGCGCCCGACTCATCGACCCCGAGCTGACTGCCGACGGGGCGCGGCGAAGACCCCCAGGTGGTGATCACCGTCGCCACGGCAACGCCCTTGCCGGCACTCTTCCACTTGCCGACCTGATCCAGCACGTCGAGCGCATCGCTCATGGACTTCACTCCTTGCGCAATTCCGTCTGCCACGCCGCCAGCCGCCGATCGGCGCCGGGGGTAACCACCCCGAGGGCCGCGATCAGCCCCGCCAGGCTTTCCAGATTGTGCACGGGGCGGAACTCGTCGACATGCGGCAGCATGGCCTTGTTGCCCTGAGACTTGGGTTCGTAGGCGCCGTAGCGCAAGAGCGGGTTCAGCCAAACCAGCCGCGAACAGGACTTGTGCAGCCGCTCCATTTCGGCCGCCAGGCCGTCACCGCCCTCGCGGTCGAGCCCGTCGGTGATCAGCACGACCACCGCGCCCTGGCCAAGCACCCGGCGCGACCACTTGTTGTTGAAGTCGTGCAGGGACTGGCCGATCCGCGTGCCGCCCGACCAGTCCTCGACCTGCGCCGAGGCTTTCTGCAGCGCGATGTCGACGTCGCGGTTGCGAAGCGACCTCGTGACGTTGGTCAGACGGGTGCCGAAGGTGAAGCAGAAGACCCGGTCGCGGTCGTTGGTAATGGTGTGCATGAAGTGCAGGAACATGCGGGTGTAGCGCGACATCGATCCCGAGATGTCGCACAGGATGACCAGTGGCGGCGGCCGGCGGCGCGGCTCGCGGCGGCGCAGCTCGGTCAGCCCTTCCGGTCGCAGCGCCCGTCGCAGCGAGGCGCGGAAATCGACCCGCGGTCCGCGGCGTGCCGGCCGGTAGCGTCGGGTCCGCCGCTCCGGCACCGGCAGACGCAGCCGCGCGATGGCCCGCAGCGCGTCGTCGATCTCGGCCTGCGACATCTGCTCGAAGTCCTTGTGCTGCAGGATTTCGCGATCGGAGACGGTGAAGGTCGCCTCGACCTCGACTTCCGGCGGCTCGCCTTCGTCGGTCGGCGCCTCGCCGCGGCCGGGCTGCAGCGCCTCCTGCAGACGGCGGCTCAGCTGCTTGCGCTCGTCCTGCTCGGCCGGCACGCCGACCTGCGGCAGCAGCATCTCCATCATCTTCTCGAGCAGCCGCGGATTGCGCCAGTAGACATGGAACGCCTGATCGAAGATCTCGCGCTGGTCGCGGCGGTTCACGAACACCGAATGGAGCGTCCAGTAGAGGTCGTCGCGCTTGCGCAGGCCTGCCGCCTCGACCGCCTCGACGGCGCGCAGCACCTGGCCCGGGCCGACGCGCAGGCCGGCGGTGCGCAGCGTGCGCGCGAAATGCACAATGTTGGTGGCGAGCTTGCCGCCGCGCGGCCCCTCGCCTGGCGCTGGCGCCGCCGCTGGCTCGGGCAGCGAGTCCATCACCTGACCTCAGCCCAGAGGCTCGGCGGCGATATCGGACTTCACCTTGCGCAGGATCTCGGCCGCTTCGGAGCCCTGCAGGCGCTGGATGTCGTCCTGGTACTTCAGCAACACGCCCAGGGTGTCGTTGATGGTCCTGGGGTCGAGATCGAGGGCGTTCAGTTCCGACAGTGCCGTCGCCCAATCGATCGACTCGGCCACGCCGGGCGCCTTGAAGAGGTCGAGCTTGCGCAGCTCCTGGACGAAGCCCACGACCTGGCGCGACAGCCGTTCGCTGGCGCCGGGCGCCTTGACCCGCAGAATCTCCAGCTCGCGCTTGAGGTCCGGATAGTCGACCCAGTGGTAGAAGCAGCGGCGTTTCAGGGCGTCGTGGATTTCGCGCGTGCGATTGGACGTGATGATCACGATCGGCGTCTGCGCCGCCTTCACCGTCCCCAATTCCGGGATCGTCACCTGGTAGTCGGACAACACTTCCAGCAGATAGGCCTCGAAGGGCTCGTCGGTGCGGTCGAGCTCGTCGATCAGCAGGATCGGCGCGCCTTCAGTATGGGGGCTGAGGGCCTCCAGCAGGGGGCGGCGGATCAGAAAGCGCTCGTCGAAGATGTCGGCCGCCAGCTGGCCGCGATCATGGACGCCCTGCGCCTCGGCGAGACGGATCTCGATCATCTGCCGCGCGTAGTTCCATTCGTACACGGCCGACGAGACATCGAGGCCTTCGTAGCATTGCAGCCGGATGAGCGGACGCTCGAGCCTCGCGGCCAGGACCTTGGCGATCTCCGTCTTGCCGACGCCCGCCTCACCTTCGCAGAACAGCGGACGGCCGAGTTTGAGCGCAAGGTAGAGGACGGTGGCGAGGCTGCGGTCGGCGATGTAGTCGCCGCTCTTCAGAAGCTCGAGGGTGGCGTCGATCGACGCCGGCTTGGCGGAGGACATGCAACTCCCAGGGAAACGCCAGAGAAACGCTAGGGCGTCAGTGTAGCGGATGCGTTGGTGTGCCGATATGGTAGGAATTGCGCGATAAAACAAGCGTTTTGGGAGGCGACATGGAGCAGGAGTCGTTCAGCGGGCGGACCGCCGTCGTGACCGGCGGCGCGCGCGGCATCGGCCTCGCCTGCGCTGCGAAAATTACGGCCGGCGGCGGCCGCGTTGCCCTGTGGGATCGCGACCTCGCGCGAGCCGAACAGTCGGCCGCTGCCCTGAAGGGCGCCATTGCGGTTGTCGTCGACGTGACCAGCGAAGCCTCGGTCGGCGAGGCGCTTGCCGCGACCGAGCAGCGGCTCGCCCCACCCGACATTCTGGTGGCGAGCGCCGGCATCACCGGGCCGAACACAACGGTCGTCTCCTACCCCGTCGATGCCTGGCGGCAGGTGATCGACATCAACCTGACCGGCGTGTTCCTCTGCAACCGCGCGGTGGCCGGCGGCATGGCGAAGCGCGGCTGGGGACGCATCGTCAACATCGCGTCCGTGGCGGGCAAGGAAGGCAATCCCAATGCCTCGGCCTACTCGGCCTCCAAGGCGGGCGTCATCGGCCTCACCAAGTCGCTCGGCAAGGAACTGGCGACCACGGGCGTCCTGGTGAATTGCGTGGCGCCGGCCGTGGTCAAGACCGAGCTGTTCAGCCAGATGACCGAGCAGCACATCCAGTACATGCTGTCGAAGATCCCGATGAACCGGTTTGGCGAGGTCGACGAGGTGGCGGAGATGGTGGCGTGGCTGGCCTCGGGTCATTGCACCTTCGCCACCGGCGCCACCTTCGATCTGTCCGGCGGGCGGGCGACCTACTGATGGCGAGCGGCTGACATGACCCTGCACACCCTCACCCTCGGCGAACTCGCCGCCGGTCTCGCCGCCAAGCGTTTTTCCTCGCGCGAGATCGTCGATGCCCTGCTCGGGCGCATCGCCAAGGCCGACGGCAAGCTTCATGCCTTCACCGAGGTCTATGCCGGCGAGGCCCGGGCCCTGGCCGATGCCGCCGACCGGGTCCGGGCGACGGGCCTGCCCACGGGGCCGCTGCATGGCCTGCCGATCGCCTACAAGGATCTCTGCGACATCGCCGGCAAGTTGGGCAGCGGTGGCTCGAAGATGTTGGCGACCCGGCGGGCGACCGAAACCTCCAACACGGTCGAGCGCCTGACGGCCGCCGGCATGATCCCCCTCGGCAAACTCCACATGGTCGAGTTCGCCTTCGGCGGCTGGGGCACCAACCCCCTGATGGGCGCACCGTGGAACCCGTGGGATCTGTCGACGCATCGCGTGCCCGGTGGCTCCTCGAGCGGCACCGGTGTGGCCGTCGCGGCCCGCCTGGCGCCCGCCGGCATCGGCAGCGACACCGGCGGGTCGGTGCGCATTCCCGCCGCCTTCAACGGCCTGGTCGGGCTAAAAGTCACCTTCGGGCGCATCGGCCTGTCCGGCACCATGCTGCTGAGCTGGACCCTCGACTCGATCGGCCCGATGGCCCGCTCGGTCGAAGACTGTGCCCTGTTGCTGAACGCTCTCGCCGCGCCAGACCCACGCGACCCGACGACGCTCGGCCAGCCGCTGGAGGATTTTGCCCAGGCAGTCCGGCCCGCCTCGATCAAGGGCCGGCGCATCGCCCTGCCCGACGCCGCGCAACTGCCCAACTTCATGCATGCCGACGTCACCACCGCCTGGCAGGCCGCAGCGCGGACCTTCGAGAGTCTCGGCGCCAGCGTCGAGGCGGTGCGCCTGCCCGGCTGGTACTTCGATCTCTCGCGACCGGCCGGAACGATCATCTCCTCCGAGGCCTACGCGCTTCATCGCGACTACATCGAGGACATGGACAAGGCGATCGGCCCGGCTGTGCGGGCGCGGACCCAGGCCGCCAAGGCATTGCCTGCCGGCGCCTATGCCGAGGAGCTGCGGGTGATGGCCGCGCGCCGCCGCGAATTCGCCGACTGGTTCCGGCCCTACGATGCCATCCTGATGCCGACCATGGCGGTGCCGGCGATCGCGCTCGCCGAGGTCGATGAAGCCTCGCCGATTCCGGGCTACCTGACGCGGCCGGCCAACTATCTGGGTCTGTGCGGCCTTGCGATGCCGTCAGGGCAGTCGGCCGGCCTGCCGCTCGGCATCCAGATCGTCGGCAAGCCCTTCGCCGAGCGCGATGTGCTGAGCCTGGGCAAGGCCTTCCAGGACGCCACAGACTTCCACCGCCGGGCGCCCGATCTTTCGGCGCTTGGCCTATAAGGTCTGCCGCAGCGCTATCGCTGGGGCATGCCCTGCGGCACGACGGTCTCGACGATCGAGGCGTCGAGGGCCTCGTAGTCGTGATAGCCGATGGTGGCGTAGAGCTCGGCCCGGGTCTGCATGTGCTCCAGCATGTTCTGGGTGCCGCCATCGCGCCGCAGCGCCGCGAACAGCCGTTCCTGCGCCTTGTTGGCGGCGCGGAATGCCGACACCGGCCAGATCACCATGCGGTAGCCCATCGCCTCGAACTCGGCGGCGGTGAAGAACGGCGTGCGGCCGAACTCCGTCATGTTGGCCAGAAGCTTTACGCCTGGCATCGCACGGGCGAAGGCTCGGAACATCTCGGCGTTGGTCAATGCCTCCGGAAAGATCGCGTCGGCGCCGGCCTCGATGTATCTGCGCGCCCGCGCGACCGCGCCGTCGAGGCCTTCGCTGGCCGCCGCGTCGGTGCGCGCGATGACCACGAGGTCGCGGCGGGCCTTGGCGGCGGCGGCGACCTTGGCCGCCATGTCGTGCGGCTCGGCCAGCTTCTTGTTGTTGAGGTGGCCGCATTTCTTGGGAAGGATCTGGTCCTCGATATGCACGGCGGCCGCCCCCGCCTCCTCGAAGGCGCGGACCATGTGCATGACATTGAGCGCTTCGCCATAGCCGGTGTCGCCGTCGACCAGCACCGGCAGACCGGACGCCCGGGCGACCTGGCGAACAAAGAAGCAAACCTCGTCGATGGTGATCACGCCCAGGTCCGGCAGGCCCATCGATGCCGACATGCCGGCTCCGGACAGGTAGAGCGCCTCGAAGCCGGCGGCCCGCGCCTGCAGGGCCGCGATGCCGTTGTGGGTTCCCGGCAGCTGCAAAATTCCCGGCCGCTCCAGCAGGCTGCGGAACCGGACGCCAGCCGGCTCGGCGGGCAGGTCCGACGCGACGAGGTAGGGCATGGCGTCCTCCGTGGGGCTGATCAGTCGGCGCGGGCCCGGCGCCGGCCCTGCCAGCCCACGGCAAGGCCCGCGCCGACGATCACCGCCGCGCCGATCCAGGTATAGAAGTCGGGCACTTCGGCGAAGAACAGGTAGCCGACAATGACCGATCCGATGATCTGCGTGTAGTTGAACGGCGCCACGAAGTTGGCCGAGGCATAGGTCATGGCCTTGGCCACGCAGTAGTGGCCGAGCCCGCCGAACACGCCGAGACTCGCCAGCATCAGGCCGTCGCGCCAGGTGTCCGGCGTGCGCCAGTTGAACGGCGCGAAGAACGACATGACGATGGTGCCCAGCAGGGCGCTGTAGAACACCGACGTGGCCGGGTCGTCGAGGCCGGCCACCCGGCGCGTGAGGATCTGGTAGATCGCATAGCAGGTGGCGCTGCCCAGGATCATCACCGAGGCCCATTGGAACACGTC
>JAIETA010000197.1 GCA_019745575.1 Reyranella sp.
CGCCGCCCTGGCTTACATCGGACGTCGCTCCAGCGGACTCATCCATGGCTAGGCGCCGCAACGCCGCCGATATTTCCTACGGGCTGGTGATCGGCAGCCTCGCCGCCGTCGCGCTCTTCATCATCGTGGCGCCGGTGGTGGTCGTGCTGATGACGTCCTTCACCGAAGGCCGCTCGCTGAAATTCCCGCCAACCGGCTTCTCCTTCCAATGGTACGAGGCGCTGTTCGACACAACGCGATCCCGCCAGATCCATCGCGCCGCCTCGAACTCGCTCGAGGTCGCGGCGTTCTCGACGGTCTTCGGCGTGCTTCTGGGCACCATGGCGACCCTCGGCCTGTCACGCAGCCGCCACAGGCTGGCGCGCGTGGCCGACAGCTTCTTCATGTCGCCGCTCGTCCTGCCAGGCCTCACCTTCGGCCTCGCCGCCCTGATGTACTTCACCTTGATGGGTTTCCGCCCATCGCTCGGCCTCATCATCGCCGGCCACATGATCGTGACGGTCCCCTTCATCCTGCGCACCACCACCGCCAGCCTGTCGCAACTCGATCCCGCTCTGCTGGATTCGTCGCAGAGCCTGGGCGCAAGCTGGCTTTACACGCTGCGCCGCGTGACCCTGCCGTTGATCGCGCCCGGCGTCTTCGCCGGCGCCTTCCTCGCCTTCATGGCCTCGATCGACAACGTGCCGGTGTCGCTCTTTCTCTCGACCGCGAGGACCGACATGCTGCCGATCCGCATGTGGGGCATGATGGAATCGACGCTCGATCCCCGGATCGCCGCCGTGTCGGGTGTATTGATTGCCTCAGCCTTCCTGTTGATGCTGATCATGGAATGGACGGTGGGATTGACCCGCCGCATGCGCGACTGACGAGGAATGCCATGGAAGTGATCCCGCAGCCCCTGACCCAGGAAGCCTTTGCCCCGTTCGGCGACGTCATCGCCGTGCCCGAGGTCGCCGGCCGCACTTACTATGAGGACGCGCTGGGCAACCTGCGCCCCACCGCGCGCGCAAGCCTCTCGGTCAGCCTGAAGCCCGAGACATCGGACCGGCCATTGAAGGCCGATCTATTGGAACGCCACGAATTCTCCTCACAGACCTTCATGCCGCTCGATGTCGACCGCTGGCTGATCGTGGTGGCGCCGCACGCCCAGACGGGCGGCCCCGACCTTGCCAGCGTTCGCGCCTTCATCGCCAATGGCAAGCAAGGCGTCACGTATCGACCCAACACCTGGCACCACGGCCTCACCGTGCTCGACCGGCCGGGCCGCTTCGCCGTCTTCATGTGGCGTGACGGCGGCAAGGGCGACGAGGAGTTCGTGCCGGTCGCGCCCTTCACGATCCGCATTCCCTGACCGGAGAGCCTGCGATGACCTACGACGTTCGCCGCGACTTCATTGGCTACGGCGCCAACCCACCGAATCCGAAGTGGCCGAACGGCGCGCGCGTCGCCGTGAACTTCGTGATGAACTACGAGGAGGGTTCCGAGCCTTCCATGCAGGACGGCGAGGGCCACACCGAGATCGGCCTCAGCGATGCGGCACGCATGGGCCAGTCGATCGAGGGCCGCGATCTCGCCGCGGAAGGGCTGTTCGAATACGGCAGCAGGGTCGGCTTCTGGCGCCTGATGCGGCTCTTTCAGGAACGCGGCCTGCCGATGACGATCTTCGGCTGCGGCCTTGCCATGGAGCGCAACCCCGAAGCATCGGCTGCCATCGCCAGGTCGGGCTTCGACGTCTGCTCGCACGGCTGGCGCTGGATCAAGCACTACGAACTCGACGAGGCCACCGAGCGCGAGCACATCCGCAAGGGCATTGCCGCCATCCAGAAGATGACGGGCGAACGCCCGCTAGGCTGGTACTGCCGCTATGGGCCCAGCGTGAACACCCGTCGCCTCGTCGTCGAGGAAGGCGGCTTCCTCTACGATTCGGACTACTACGGCGACGAGCTGCCGTTCTGGGTCACGGTCGACGGCAAGGCGCAGCTCGTCGTGCCCTACTCCGTCACCAACAACGACGGCCAATTCGGCGCCGCCATCGGCACGTCGGACCAGTGGTTCTCGTTCGTGCGCGACGCCTTCGACATGCTCTATCGCGAGGGGGCGACGGCACCGAAGATGATGTCGGTCGGCCTGCACATGCGGCTGATCGGTCACCCGGCGCGCGCCGTCGGTCTGGCGCGTTTGCTCGACCATATCCAGAAGCACGCCGGCGTCTGGGTTACGCGCCGCGTCGACATCGCCCGCCACTGGATCAACACCCATCCCTATGCGGGCAAGGGACTGAATGAGTAGTATCGTCCGCCATGACGGCGGGCGAACCCCTGGTGGTACGGGACTGGCGGCAGATGAAGGCCGTGCTGACGGCTGCGCGCGAGGCACGCCAGGCCCCTTTGCTGCTGACTCCTGAGAATGCCGCCGCGACCTACGGCGCGGGCTATCTGGCGGCGCTCCAGGAGCGCGCGCGCGCGGAGTTCCCCGACGTGGCCTTCACCCTTGTCGTCGATTGCGGCGACACGCCGGGCTATGCCTTGGCCTGTCTGCGCGCCGGGGTCGCCAAGATCTCGATGTCGTCACCCAACGAGAAGATCGCCGACATCGCGCGCCAGATGGGCGCCGAACTGGTAAGGAGACCGACATGAGCTGGCAGCCGACGCGCGACCTCGTGGGCTATGGCCCGAACCCGCCCGATCCGAAATGGCCCGGCGGGGCCCGCGTCGCGATCAACTTCGTCATGAACTACGAGGAAGGCTCGGAGCCTTCCGTGCAGGATGGCGAAGGCTATACCGAGACCGGCCTCACCGAGGCCAGCACCTCCGCGGTCGGCATGAAGGGCCGCGATCTCGCCGGCGAGAGCATGTTCGAGTTCGGCAGCAGGGTCGGCTTCTGGCGCATCATGCGCGCTTTCCAGGAACGCGGCCTGCCGCTCACGGTGTTCGGCTGTGCCCTGGCGCTGGAACGCAACGAGCTGGCGGCGGAAGCGATCCGGAAAGCCGATTTCGACGTCTGCTGCCACGGTTGGCGCTGGGTGCGCCATTTCCAGCTCGGCGAAGCCGAGGAGCGCGACCATATCCGGAAGGCGGTCAAATCCCTGAAGCAGACGGTCGGCGAGCGCCCCGCCGGCTGGTATTGCCGCTATGGGCCCAGCGTCAACACGCGCCGCCTGTTGGTCGAGGAAGGCGGCTTCACCTACGATTCGGACTATTACGGCGAGGAACTGCCATTCTGGCAGACCGTCGAGGGCAAGCCGCACCTGATCGTGCCCTACTCGCTCACCAACAACGACGGCAAGTACGCCGCCGGCATGGTCCATTCCGACCAGTGGTTCGGCCTCGTCCGCGACGCCTTCGACGTTCTCTACAAGGAAGGCGCCACCGCGCCCAAGATGATGTCGGTGGGGCTGCACATGCGCCTGATCGGCCATCCGGGTCGAATCGCGGGGCTTTGGCGCTTCCTGGACTATGTCCAGAAGCACCAGGACGTATGGGTAACGCGACGTCTGGACATCGCCAGGCACTGGATGGCCACGCATCCCTATCCTGGCAAGGGCCTGAACGAGTAAGGCGCTCAGGTCTTCGTTGGTAAATTGGCCGCACGCCCGGCGACCATGCGAACCTTGCCGGGCGCGGCGAACCAGATCGAAGCAGCGCCCAGCACGCTGAAGCCCAGCGCCACGGCGAAAGCCGTGGTGTAGGTGCCCTCGACGTCGTGCAGCACGCCGGTGACCCACGGTCCCATGGCCCCACCGGCCAGCAGCGAGACCATGATGAGGCTGAAGATCGAGGCGAAGTGCGGGCCCTCGAAGATCTCGGCCACCACCGGCCCCATCAGGCTGGTGAAGGAATAGCCCAGCACGCCCTGCGACAGGACCATCAGGTAGAGCAGCGGCTCCGACGGTCCGGCGGCGAGCGCCAGGAGCGCGGCATAGCAGATCGCAAAGCCTGCCGCGCCGATGGTCCAGACGATCTCGCGGCCGATGCGGTCCGACAGGGCACCGAGCACGATCTGGCCGGGAATGCCGACCATCGCGACGAGGCCCAGGGACCAGGCGGCCTGCATCGGAGTGAAGCCGACCTCGACCAGGTACTTCGTCTGATGCACCTGCACGGCATACCAGGCATAGCCGCCGCTGAAGAAGCCGATGCAGAGCCACCAGAAGCGGTGCGTGCGGACCGCCCTGGCGACCGTCCATTCGATCGCGGCCCAGTGGGGATCGACGATGGCCGCCGCCTGTCGCGCGGCGGCGGCGCCCGCTTCCTTCGCGCCGTCGGGCAGCAGACCCATGTCCTGCGGCCGCTTGGTCACGATCAGGTTGATCGGCAGCAGCACCAACAGCGTCATGAGTCCAAGCGCCCAGCAGGCACTGCGCCAGCCGTCCGTCAGGATGATCGTCTGCAGCCAGGGCAGGATCAGGATCGCGCCGACGCCCACGCCCGAAAAGGCGAGTGCAATCGCCAGCGCGCGACGGCGCACGAACCAGTTGGGCAGATACTGCGATTGCACGGAAAAGCTCATGCAGTTCGCCCCCGCGCCGACCAGAACGCCGAGCGTTGCGTAGAGCTGCCACGGCGCGTCCATCATCGTGGCGCCCAGCAGGCCCGCCGCCGTCAGAACGACGCCGATCTCGATCACGAAGCGCGGTCCGCGTTTGTCCATGAGACGACCGACCACGGGGCTGATCGCGGCCGAGACCAGGAAGCCGAACGAGAAGGCGCCGGCCGCCAGGCCGCGATCCCAGCCGAACTCGTCGACGATGGGCGGGAACATCAGCGAGAAGGCCGTGCGGGTGGTGACGCTCACCGCCACGGTCAGGAAGGCGATCGCGATGATCACCCAGCCGAAGAAGAAGGGCAGGCGCGCCGCGAACGGTACTGGCGACGATTGAGACTGCACGGGTATTTCCTTTGTCCGTTTCGCCAGCCGCGTTGCGGCGCGGAAGGGCGGCACCAACCTGTCCCCAGCTTGGCCTCTGGGTCAACGACGTGGATGGTAATCGGAGCTTCCGGGGCTTGAACCGGCCCTCCGGCGCCGCTATCACCGCGCGGTCAGGCCAGATTGGACCAAATGGGAGCCCGGACGTGAAGATCACCCGCATCGTCAAGAAGATCCTCGACAACTACGAGAGCGACAATCCCGGCACCAAGGGCAATCTCGCGCGCATCCTGATGCACGGCCGCCTGGGCGGCTCGGGCAAGATGGTGATCCTGCCCGTCGACCAGGGTTTCGAGCACGGCCCCGCCCGCTCCTTCGCGCCCAACCCGGATGCCTACGACCCGCACTACCATTATCAGCTCGCCGTCGACGCCGGGTTGAATGCCTATGCCGCGCCGCTCGGCCCGCTCGAGGCCGGCGCCGATACCTTCGCCGGCGCCATCCCGACCATCCTCAAGGTCAACTCGGCCAACTCGCTGTCGACCAACAAGGACCAGGCCGTCACCGCTTCGGTGATGGACGCGCTCAAGCTCGGCTGCGCCGCCATCGGCTTCACCATCTATCCCGGCTCGGAAGACCAGTACGAGATGATGGAGGAGATCCGCGAGATGTCCGAGGAGGCCAAGTCGGTCGGCCTCGCGGTCGTCATGTGGTCCTACCCGCGCGGCGGCAAGCTCGACAAGGCGGGCGAGACGGCGCTCGACGTCTGCGCCTATGCCGCCCACATCGCCGCCCTGCTCGGCGCCCACATCATCAAGGTCAAGCCGCCGACCAACGTGCTGTGGCAGCCCGAGGCCAAGGCCGCCTACGAGAAGGCCAATGTCGACACTTCTACGCTGGCGGCGCGCATCAAGCATGTCATGCAGGCGACCTTCAACGGCCGCCGCATCGTCGTCTTCTCCGGCGGTGAGGCCAAGGATCTGGAAGGCCTGTTCACCGAGATTCGCGGCCTGCGCGACGGCGGCGCCAACGGCTCGATCATCGGCCGCAACACCTTCCAGCGCCCGCGCGACCAGGCGCTCGACATGCTCGACAAGATCATCGGCATCTACCAGGGCAAGATGTAGAGGCGAGAGCCGCGGCGCTGCGGGCGCAAGTCCGCGGCTACTTCAGCAGCCCCTCGCGGCGGACGTACTTCACGATCTCGCTGGCGATCAGCGCGTTGCCGGCCGCACTCGGGTGGCCGTCGCCGACGATGTAGGGGTTGGGCCCGCCCGCTTCCTTGTTGCGTGCAAAGCTCTCGGTCAGGTCGAGCAGCCGGATGTTGCCGATGACTCGCGCGAGACCGGCCGGCGGCCCCCAGTAGTTCGTCGGCAGGTAGACGATCAGCAGCTCGGTGCCCATCTCCGATGCGGTCCGTTCCATCTCGCGCAGGAGGAACGACATGGCGCGGTCCTTCGTGGCCTCGTCGACCTCGTCGAACGAGGCCCGTGCATATTCGATACGACCCTGGATCACGTCGATGCCATGGGCGAGCCAGCGGACCGGATTGTAGTTGTTGCCCGTGAGCTGCTGCTGCAGGCGTCGGACGCCATTGCTCCATGGCGGCGCGATCCGCGGCTTGCCCTGCCCCTCCTGCACGACATGGGAAACGTCGAGGCAGAACGGATAGTACGACGGCGCGCACGGCATCACGTTGCGCTCGAAATGATGGGCGATCATGCCGTAGACGACCAGCTTGGGGGCAAGATCGCGATTGCGCTGCAGGATCTGGAGCGACTGCGTGGTGCCGTAGCTCGCCATGGCCAGGTTCGAGACGCTGGCGTTGAGCTCCCGTCCGACGATGCTCGCGTAGGTCTGCGGATTTTCGAGAGCGTAGCCCCAGGTGAAGGAATCGCCGATCGCGACGATGTCGACCTTGGCCGCGCTCCGTTGCCCCGGCCCGTCGACGCGGGCGCCGCGATCATTGGTGTAGACGTCGAAGGCGAACGCCTTGCGGTCCTTGATCGCGGGATAGATGCGCCGGTTGTGGGAGCTGGGATTGGGGATCGCGCCGACCTCGGGATCGAAGATCACCAGGGCGTCGCCCTCCGACGACATGGCGATCCCCGGAACCGTCAGATAGGCCGCGACCTCGATCCCCAGGGCCAGGCTTGCGATCGTTGACACCAACACCAGCAAGGCCGTCTTCGTTGGTTTCGCTCTGCTCACAGTCCCCCGCCCGACAGACGGGCGGCATTAGACCACTCAGCGGGGCGGGACAACGACAAGTTTTTCATGTGCGGCAACGCGGGCCGGCGAGTCCCCTCGACGGCGTAGCGGAGAGCGCCTAAACCATGGCCGGTTCACATGACCCGGCTCTACCTCATCTCGCCCGAGCGCCTGGAACATCCGGCCCTCTTCGCCGACGACCTGCGCGCGGCGCTGGACGGCGGCGATGTCGCAGCCTTCCAGCTTCGCCTCAAGAACGTGGCCGACGACGCGATCGCCCGCGCCGCCGACACGCTGCGGCCGGTCTGCCAGCAGCGCGACATGGCCTTCATCATGAACGACCGCCCCGACCTCGCGGTCAAGCTCGACTGCGACGGCGTCCATATCGGCCAGGACGACATGCCCTATGCCGAGGCGCGCCGGATCGTGGGGCCGCAACGCCAGATCGGCGTCACCTGCAAGGCCTCGCGCGACCTCGCCATGACGGCGGGAGAGGCCGGGGCCGATTACGTGGCCTTCGGCGCCTTCTTTCCGTCCGGCACCAAGACCGTCACCACGCCGGCGTCCGTGGAAATCGTCGAGTGGTGGGCCGAACTGTTCGAGATTCCGTGCGTGGCGATCGGCGGCATCACGGTCGACAACTGCCGTCCATTGATCGCGGCTGGCGCGGACTTCCTGGCGGTCGCCGGCGGCGTGTGGAACCACAAGGACGGCCCGGAGGCGGCCGTGCGCGCCTTCAACGGGCTGTTCTCAGCGGACCGGTAGCCACAGCACGTCTTCTATGTGCGAAGCGCCGGTCGCCAGCATCACTAAACGATCGAAGCCCAAGGCCACGCCGGCGCAGTCCGGCAGGCCGTGATCGAGGGCCGCCAGGAAGTCATCGTCGATCGGCCAGCGCACGCCGTAGAGGCGCTCCTTCTCGTCCATGTCGGCCCGCAGCCGGGCGCGCTGGATCGCTGGATCCGTGAGCTCGCCAAAGGCGTTGGCGAGTTCGACGCCGCAGACATAGAGCTCGAAGCGCTCGGCCACCCGCGGATCGCCGGGCTTGGCCCGTGCCAGGGCCGCCATCGAGATCGGGTACTCGCAGAGGATGGTCGGCCGGCCCATGCCGAGCCGCCTCTCGATCTTCTCGAACATGACGCGGAAAAAGACGTCGTCCCAGCCGTCGCCGGCATGCATCGCCACCCCGGAGGCATGGGACAGAGTCTCGGCGCTGCCGACTGTCGCCAGCAGGTCGACGCCGGCGTAGCGCTGGAAGGCTTCGGCCACCGTCAATCGCTCGGGCTCGGCCCGGGGATCGCAGCGGTGCTCCTGCCAGCGCAGTTCCTCGACGCCGGTGAGCGCCAGCAGCGCGGCACAATCGGCCATGACAGCCTCGTAGCCAGCGCCCGCGCGATACCATTCCAGCATGGTGAATTCGGGATGATGCAGCGCCGAGCCCTCGGCATTGCGGAACACGCGCGCAAACTGGAACAGCTTTGGAATGCCGCCGGCCAAGAGCTTCTTCATCGCGAACTCGGGCGAGCTGTGCAGCCAGCGCTCGCGCTCCTCGCCGTCGGGCAACTCCCATTCCGTGGCGAAGCCCGCGAGATGGACTTCGGCGCCCGGCGCCACCTGCAGGATCGGAGTCTCGACCTCGACAAAGTCCTCGGCGGCGAACCACTGCCGGATGGCGGCCTGAAGCCGCGCACGAGCCGCCAGAGTCGGCAGCCGCCGGCCGAGCTTGTCGGGTCGCCAGTCGGTCATGCCGCACCATCGCATGCGAGCCGGCCGGCGTGTAGGGTGTGGCTGCCATGACGCCCAAACAGATCGACGCGTTCTGCGGCAAGCTGCCGGCCGCGACACGGACCGTGCAGTGGGAAGGGGTGATCGTCTTCAAGGTCGGCGGCAAGATGTTCTGCCTGATTGCCCCACCGGACCATTCGGTCGCCCGTATCTCCTTCAAGTGCGCGCCCGAGCACTACGACGCCCTCTCGCGCGCCGAGGGCTTTCGGCCCGCGCCTTACCTTGCCCGCGCCAAATGGGTGGCGCTGGACGATCCCGGCTTTCTGACACCCACCGAACTCAAGGCCTACCTGAAGCGGGCTCATGCCGTGATCGCGGCGGCCCTGCCCCGGCGCAAACGGGCCGAACTCGGCCTTTAGGCCCGGTTGCGGCCCCCGGTCGCCTTTGATAGAAGGCCGCCCGTCGGCCTCGCCCCGCGCCCTGCGGACGAGGCCGAATTCCATTCATCCGAACCTGCGACGAGCCCCGGTAAGCCCATGAAAGTTCCCGTCAATTCCATTCGCGCCGGCAACGTCATCGAATACAACGGCAAGCTCTGGGTGGCCTCCAAGGTGCAGCACATCAGCCCCGGCAAAGGCGGCGCATTCGTGGCCATCGAAGCCAAGGCGCTGCGCGAGGGCAACAAGCTGCAAGAGCGCTTCCGCTCCGGCGAGACGATCGAGCAGGCGCACATCGACGAGCGCGAGTGCACCTTCCTGTTCGGTGACGACTCCGGCTTCACCTTCATGGACAAGGAAAATTACGAGCAGCTCGTGGTCGGCGCCGACGTCCTCGACCCTGACCAGTCGCGCTGGCTGCAGGACGGTATGGAGGTGCTCGTTTCCCTGCACGAAGGCACCCCGGTCGGCGTCACCCTGCCCAA
Source organism: Reyranella sp. (assembly GCA_019745575.1). Classification (GTDB taxonomy): domain Bacteria; phylum Pseudomonadota; class Alphaproteobacteria; order Reyranellales; family Reyranellaceae; genus Reyranella. Next base: position 9,725 of record JAIETA010000197.1, read on the forward strand.
GAGCGTCGTGCTCGCCGTCACCGAGGCCGATGCGGTGGTCAAGGGTCAGACCGCCTCCTCGTCCTACAAGCCCGCCATTGTCGAGGGCGGCATCCGCGTGATGGTGCCGCCGCACATCGGCGTCGGCACGCGTCTGGTGGTAAACACCGAGGACGGCAGCTACATGGAACGCGCCAAGGACTGATCGCAGTCAAGGACAAGTCGAACGTGGCCCTCCCGACCGATCGCCCTCCCAGAGACCGTTCCTTCGGCGATCGTCCCGTCGCGCGAGTGGGCCGCGCGCCCATGGCGCCGGGCCGCGAGCGGTCGGGTCCGCCGGAGCGCCGGTCGCTGGCGCCGCGTTCCGCCACCATCACCGTCATGATCCGCGCCGCCTTCGCTGCCGCCAAGAATCTCAAGCGCGACTTCGGCGAAGTCGAGCACCTGCAGGTCTCCGAAAAGGGCCCGGGCGACTTCGTCAGCCACGCCGACATCAAGGCCGAGCGCGTGCTGCGCACCGAGCTTCTCAAGACGCGGCCGGAGTACGGCTTTCTCGGCGAGGAAGGCAGCGAGACCAAGGGTGACGGCCGCAATCGCTGGATCGTCGATCCGCTCGACGGCACGACGAATTTCCTGCATGGCGTGCCGCACTTCGCCATCTCGATCGGCCTCGAGCGCGACGGCGAGATCGTGGCCGGCGTCGTCTACCAGCCGATCTCCGACGAGCTGTTCTGGGCCGAGAAGGGCAACGGCGCCTTCGTCGACACGCCGGCCGCCCGCTCGCGCCGCCTGCGCGTCTCCGGCCGCAAGGATCCGGCGCGGGCCCTGGTCGGCACCGGCATGCTCCATGTCGGCAAGAGTGGCCACGCCGACTACGTTCCCAAGCTCGCCGCCGTGATGGAGCGTACTGCCGGTGTGCGTCGCTGGGGCGCCGCGGCTCTCGATCTCGCCTTCGTGGCTGCCGGCCGCTTCGATGCCCACTTTGAATTTGGTCTCGCGCCATGGGACGTCGCCGCCGGCCTTCTGCTGGTGCGCGAAGCCGGCGGCTTCGTCGGCGATATCTCGGGCCAGCCCTATGTCCTGGGCGGTCCCTCGATCCTGGCCAGCAACGCCGGGCTGCGCGATTCAATGATCGAGATTTTGACGGGCAGCCGGCCCGCCGAATCGCTCTAGCTAGCCGGCCTTCAGAATCTCGCGCACCAGCCGGGCTACCGTGCGGACGGCAAGCGAGGCCGGCCGATGCGTGCCGACGGCAAGCCAGGTCGTCTGTTCGATGGTGGGCTTCACGATGCGCGCCGCGGCGAACTGCGGCCCCGCCATCTCGCGCTCGGCGAAGCCCTTGGGAAAGACGGTGCAGAGCCCGCTGCGCGCCACCGCTTCGCGCAGCAGCGCCGAGGAACTTCCCTCCATGACGAAGTCCAGGGCGATGCCCTGGCGCGCCGCCGTCTCGCGCATCACCGAGGTGAGGCCGTTGGGCCACACCGGGGCCGCCAGCGGCACGCCGGCCAGGGCGCGGAACGGAACCTCCTTGCGGCGCAAGGCCGGGTGGTCGCGCGGCCCGACCAGCATCATGTCGCCGCGCATCACGCGCTCGGCGCCGCGTACCGCGCCCCGCCGGTAGCGGTTGAAGATCGCGACCTCGACCCGGCCGCTTGCCACCCATTCCTCGACCTGACCGCTATAAGCCTCGTGGACGCGCAGACGGACGCGCGGGTAGTCGCGCATCAGCCGGCTGCAGAGCGTGCTGATCAGGGGTTGCGCCCAACCCGGGACGACGCCGAGATCGACGCTGCCGACCGGGCTGCCGCGCATGCCACTGGCCTCGGCGACGAGCTGCTCGGCGTCGGCCAGCAGGCCCCGCGCGCGCGGCAGCAGCGCAAGTCCCAGTTCGGTCGGCTGCGTGCCCCGACCGGTGCGGTGGAACAGCCGGCCGCCCAGTTCGGACTCGAGCGCCGAGACCTGGCGACTCAACACCGACTGCGCCACCCCCAACGCGGCCGCGGCGCGGCTGAAGCCGCCGCCCTCGGCAACGCTGCAGAAGGCCTTCAGCTCCCTGAGATCCATGTCCACCCCATCCGGAAAGCGCATGGCGAGTGTAGTCCCCTCGACGGCACTGCATAGGTCATCCGGCGTAGGCAGCGTCAGCGCCAGCAAAATCCATCAACCGTCGCGGCCGCCGCCGGCCCGTCGGCAGGTTGAGCGAGAGGCCTCCATTGGCTATTCTCCGCGCGCCGGCGCACGGCCCGTCCCGCGGACGGGCTCGGAACGTCAAAACCTTTGAAAGGCAATCGGTTATGCCAACGTCTTCGGTCGCCGTGCGCGGCTTCGCCCTGGCCCTTCTGGGCCTCGGTGCCGCGCAGGCTTCCGCCCAGGTACCGAACGTCACGGCCTTCAATCCCTACTCCGGCATCGGCCTGCCGGGCGGCCCCGTGCCGCAGTATGGCCCGCAGGCGGCCTATCCGATCGTCGACACCGTGGGCCCTGGGCCGGCCGGTGGACCGGCCTTCAATCCATGGCGGCCCGGCGCGGCCGGCGGTCCTGCTCCGGTCTATCCGACCGATCAGGCGCCCGTGTTCAGCTACAATCCGGGCGCCTACCTGCCGCCGCCCCCGCCTGGGCCGATCGAAAGCCGGATCGTGGCGATTCCGGAGCGCGGCGACGCGGCGACATCGCGCGGCCGCTCTGCGCCCGCACCCGACTACGTGCCCCCGACGCCGCCCATGGCAGCCGCACCGGTTGCGCCCCGCCCCGAGCCCGCACCGACTCCGCCGCCTGCGCCGGCGGTCGTCGCACCGCCGCCGCCCGCTGCGGCGC
>JAIETA010000188.1 GCA_019745575.1 Reyranella sp.
GCCCAGTCGGGCAGCGACGTGTAGTGCAGGTGATGCGGGCCGGCCCAGATGTACATGAACACCAGGGACCAGAAGTGAACGATCGACAGCCGGTACGAGTAGACCGGCCGGTTCGCCGCCTTCGGAATGTAGTAGTACATCATGCCGAGGAAAGCGGCGGTGAGGAAGAAGCCGACGGCGTTGTGGCCGTACCACCACTGGATCATGGCGTCCTGCACGCCCGACCAGGCGCCGTAGCTCTTGGTGCCGACGACCGACACCGGCATCGCCAGGTTGTTGACGATGTGCAGCATGGCGACGGTGATGATGAAGGCGAGATAGAACCAGTTGGCGACGTAGATATGCGGCTCCTCGCGCTTCAGCACGGTGCCGAGATAGGCGATCAGGTAGGCCACCCACACGATCGTCAGCCAGAGGTCGGCGTACCACTCCGGTTCGGCGTACTCCTTGCTCTGCGTGATGCCCAGCAGGTAGCCGGTCGCCGCGATCACGATGAAGAACTGGTAGCCTAGCAGCACGAACCAGCCGAGCGGCGCGCCGCCGAACAGGCGGGCGCGGCAGGTGCGCTGCACGATGTGGAAGGCGGTGCCGATCAGGGCCGTCCCGCCGAAAGCGAAGATCGCGGCCGAGGTATGCAGCGGCCGCAGCCGGCCAAAAGTGAGGTACTCGCTATCGAAACTGAGTTGCGGCCACACCAGCTGGGCGGCGATGACGACGCCGACCAGGAAGGCGGCAACTCCCCAGAACATCGTGAGGATGACGGCGGCGCGGATGACATCCTCGACGTACCGCGGTGCCGGCGAAGGGCCGGCCGACAGCGTGGCATTGTTCGACATTCGCTCTCCCCGCGCTCGTAACCGAACCGACCTTAGGGTCGGCGGGCGATATGCTCTTTGACCTGCGTCAAAGCCCTCGCCGGCGTTTCGGGCGCCAATTGCAGGGCGTGGCGCGCAGCTAGGGGAGAGAGGTCATGAGCGAGACTGTTGCCGTGTTCCCGGCCCCCCGGCCGCAGATCAGGCGGGTCGCCGTAGACCGGCCGTGGGCATGGCTGGCCGCCGGCTGGCGCGACCTTGTGACCAGGCCGGGCATCAGTGTCGCCTACGGGCTGATCGCGGTGATCATTGGGTGGATGTCGATCCTTTTAATGCTGTGGCTCGACCTGCCCTTTCTGGTCCTGCCGCTCAGCGCCGGCTTCTTCTTCGTCGGTCCCTTCATCGCCGTGGGTCTCTACGAGGTGAGCAGGCGCCGCGAGGCGGGCCACGTCGTGGACGGTGGGAGCACCTTGCTGGCGTGGCGTCGCAACCCCAGCCAGATCGCCCTGCTGGGCGCCTTGCTGCTGTTCTTCCACCTCGCCTGGATGCGCGCGGCGCAGCTGCTGTTCGCCATCTTCGAGTGGCGCACGGTGCCGTCTTGGGACCGCTTCCTGGACCTCGTGTGGCATTCCTCGCGCAGCCTGCCGTTCCTGGCTGTAGGCGTGACCGTGGGCGGCATTCTGGCGGCGATCGCCTTCGCCATCGGTGCCTTCTCCATTCCCTATCTGCTCGATCGCCGCACCTCGAACGTGTTCGAGGCGATCGCCACATCGGTCGCCGCGGTGCGGCTCAACTTCCGGCCGATGCTGCTGTGGGCGGCCCTGATCGTCATTCTCGTGGTGCTTGGCATGGTGCCGGGGCTGATCGGCCTGGCTGTTGCGCTGCCGCTGGTGGCCTACGCTACCTGGCACGCCTATCGCGATGTCGTGCGCTTCGAGGGAATCGATCCGGATTGATCTGGGTCAATTGAAATCGGCGGATCGCCACCCAAATCGAAAACGGACAAGTTCCCGTAAGAGAGGAGGGCTATGATGGTCGAGAATCTTCCCAGGTCGCAGAAGCCTGCCGCTTTGACGCCGTTTGGCGGCGACTTCGATCAGTTCTTCAATCGCATGATGCGCGGCTGGCCGTTCGGCTGGCCGGAGGTTCCGCGCCAGGGTGAGCCGCGCGCGCTGCGTGCCTTCGAGCATCTGCCGAGCGTCGAAGTGAAGGAGAACGACAAGTCCTACGTCGTTACCGTCGAATTGCCGGGTCTCGACGAGAGGGACGTCAAGGTGCTGGTCGAAGATGATCTTCTCACGATCTCGGGCGAGAAGAAGGTCGAGCGGACGGACGAGAAGACGCACTACTCGGAACGCAGTTACGGCAGCTTCACGCGGGCGTTCACCTTGCCGGCCGATGCTGACCGCAACGCCATCGGTGCGCGTTTCACCAAGGGCGTCCTGACGCTCGACATTGCCAAGGCGGCGAATGCGCCGGTCCAGGGCAAGGAGATCGAGATCAAGCCGTCCTGACGCCTAGAAGCGACTGCTTGCCAGTGCCAGCATGAGGACGGCATTGGCGAGCAGCAGCGGCGCGGCGATCCAGCGCGCGAGAGCTTTTAGGCGACGGCGGGCCATCATCCCGCCCCAGCCGACCGCAACAAGGGCGGGAATCGTGCCGACGGCGAAGGCGGCGAGCGCCAGCGCGCCTTCGCGGGACGAGGCCGTGCCGGCCGCGGCGGCGAGTGCGCCGTAGAGCAGACCACAGGGCAGGAAGCCGAGGACGACGCCCAGGGCGTAGCGCCCGGCCACGCCGTGCGAAGCCGACAGCGGCGTCGCCAGACGGGCAAGCAACGGGGCGAGCGGCGAACTTGTGCCCGCCGCCAGCCCGGCCGCCTGCAACAGCATCAGGCCGGCGGCAACGACCAGCAATGCGCTCGACAGCCAGCCGAATGCCGTGGTCGCGGCGAACACGGCCGTGACGGCGCCGGCGATGGCGCCCAGCATCGTGTAGGTGGTTGCCCGGCCGAGATGGTACGGCAGCAACGGCGCACCGCTCAGGCGCCGCCATTCGCTGTAGGTTTCCGACGTGCTGCGTTTGGCGTCGACCAGCACCTGGCCCAGCACGAACGGGCCGCACATGCCGACGCAATGCACCAGGCTGCCGGCCAGGCCGGCGAGGAACAGCGAGACCGGCAGGCTGGCCGGCTGGCCGGCGACATGCATCAGGCCCTGCCGACAGGCCGAAAGGAACTCCAGGACGATCTCCATCGCGCCGCATCATAGCGCCGGAGGCCAGCCCGCTGCAGCGGCGCATTCCGGAGGGAGCGCTGCTTGACCTGCGTCAACCAGCCACCGCCGGAAGGCGCCTAATGTGATGAAGGAGGGAAGACGATGAGCGTACATCAACTGGTGGCCAAGCATGTCGAGGCGGCGCTGGCAGAGGCGGCCGTCCGGTCGATCTCCGACGACGTCGTGGCGCGCTGCCTGCTGTCGGAGGCGATCCGGCTGTTCAAGAAGGGCCGCAGCAACGACGACATCGCCGCCGAACTGACCGCCGCGGCCGACAATCTCGACGACGACAGCCCGCTGGTGTTCATGCGGCCCTGACCGCGTGGCACCTAGATGCCGAAGTGCACGTCCGGCGGCAGCACCGTCATGTGGTTTTCGACGCGTCGGACGCCGCGGATGTTCTCGGTGGCGATTCGATAAGCGTCTCTTGCCGCGTCGCTGTCGACGTAGCCCCACAAATGGACGACGCCGTTCTCGGCCACGATATTTGTCGGGTGGCTCGACGCCCAGGCGTGCTTGGCGAATTCAGTCGCGACCGCTGCGCGCAGCGTCTCATCGGCCGCCGAATCCTCCGGCGCCGATCGCTCGCGCGCGAGCAGTCCCTGCAGAAGGTTGGCGCGGCTGACGATGCCGATGATCTTGTCGTCACGCAGAATCGGAATGCGTTTCACGCGATGGCGCTGCATGAGGGCGGCGATTTCGCCCAGCGAGGCTCGTTCGTCGGCCGTCACCACGTTCTTCGTCATCACGTCGGCCACCCGGTGGGAATGCGAGCGAACGTAGTCGCGTGCCAACACGGCGTCGTCGGCCAGCAGCCGCTGCAGCCACGACTTGCCCGGCACCGTGCCGATCTCGGCTCGGTACATCAGGTCGGCTTCGCTGACGATGCCGATCAGCGTGCCGTCGGCGTCGACGACGGGCGCGGCGCTGATCCCGGCATTGAGCAGCACCTGCGCTGCGTCATAGACCGAGGCGTCGGCGGCGACCGCGTGAATCTGTCGGGTCATGACATGTTTGGCGCGCATCGGATCCTCCCGAGGCAATTGCCGGCCCAATACCGGGCCATGAAGATTCATTCTCCGCCGTGCGGCGGGTCCTTCCTTGCGGCAGATCAAACCGGCGCAGGGGGGAAGCGCCGTTGACGTACATCAAAGGTGGCCGGCGGCACCGCCTCTAGTGTTCGACCTGCGCTTGCTCACGCGCTCGGACGTCTTCTCGAGGTTGCCGCCATGCCGCAGATGAAAGCCGCCGTCTTTGTCGAGCCTGGTCGAATCGCTCTCGACTCCAAGCCGGTGCCAGATGTCGGTCCCCTCGACGCGCTGGTCCGCGTCACGACGACCACGATTTGCGGCACCGATGTCCATATTCTCAAGGGCGAGTATCCGGTGCGCCGGGGCCTCACGATCGGTCATGAACCCGTCGGCATCGTCGAGAAGCTAGGCTCCGCCGTGTCGGGCTATGAGGAGGGCCAGCGGGTGATTGCCGGCGCCATCACGCCGAGCGGCCACAGCTATGCCTGCCTGTGTGGCCAGCACTCGCAGGACGGCGCCGGAACGCGTCATGGCTTCAAGGCCCTTGGCGGCTGGCGGTTCGGCAACACGCTCGATGGCTGCCAGGCCGAGTTCGTTCTGGTACCCGATGCAATGGCGAACCTCTCGCCGGTGCCGGCCGACCTCAGCGACGAGCAGGTCTTGATGTGCCCCGACATCATGTCTACCGGGTTCTCCGGGGCCGAAAGCGGCGGCGTTCGCATCGGCGACACGGTGGCGGTGTTCGCCCAAGGGCCGATCGGACTCTGCGCAGCCGCCGGGGCGCGGCTCATGGGGGCCACTACGGTGATCGGCGTCGATACCGTGCCCGAACGCCTCGCCATGGCCCGACGGCTCGGCGTCGACCACACGGTCGACTACAAGCGCGACGATCCGGTGAAGGCGATCATGGCGCTGACGGACGGCCGCGGCGTCGACGTCGCGATCGAAGCGCTGGGGACACAGGCGACCTTCGAAGCGGCTTTGCGCGTCCTGCGGCCGGGCGGCACCCTGTCCAGCCTGGGCGTCTATTCGTCCGACCTGCGCATTCCGCTCGATGCCTTTGCGGCAGGCCTCGGCGACACCAGGATCGTCACCACGCTCTGCCCCGGCGGCAAGGAGCGCATGCGCCGGTTGATGGGTGTCATCGCCTCGGGTCGCGTCGATCTTCGGTCGATGGTCACCCATCGGTTCAAGCTCGACCAGATCGAGGAAGCCTATGAGCTCTTCTCCCATCAGCGCGACGGAGTCCTCAAGGTCGCGATCACGACTTGACCGGCGCGATCACGATGCGGGGAGCGGAAAGGTCAGCAATGAAAACGCCTCCAACAGCTGCCAAAGACCCGATGCCAACATGGAACGACGCGCCGGCTCAGGCGCTGCCGCGCGGTTTCGTCTGGGGGGTGTCGACCTCGAGTTATCAGATCGAAGGGGCCGTCCAGGCCGACGGCCGCGGGCCCAGCGTTTGGGACAGCTATAGTCGCGTGCCCGGTCACATCGCCAACGGCGACACCGGCGACGTGGCCTGCGACCACTATCACCGCTACGCCGAGGACATCGCCCTGATGCGTGGCCTCGGTGTAGGCGCCTACCGCTTCTCCGTCGCCTGGCCGCGCGTTCTGCCGGCCGGGACCGGCGTGGCGAACGAAGCGGGGCTTGTCTTTTACGACCGGCTTATCGATGGCCTGCTCGCCGCGGGCATCGATCCGTGGCTCTGCCTCTATCACTGGGATCTGCCGCAGGCTCTGCAGGACCGCGGCGGCTGGCTCAATCGGGACATCGCCGGCTGGTTCGCCGACTATGCGGGATTGATCGCGCGACGGTTCGGAGATCGCGTCAGGCGCTTCGCGACCTTCAACGAACCCTCGGTGTTCACGCTCTTCGGCTATGGATTCGCCTGGCATCCGCCGGGAACGACCGAGCCCGCCGACCTGTGGAAGGCCATTCATCACGTCAATCTGGCCCACGGCGCCGGTGTCGATGCCTTGCGGCAGGCCGCGCCGGCGGCGTCGGTCGGCGCGATCCACAACGTCCAGCCCGCGCGCCCGGTCCAGCAGACCGCGGCCGACGAGGCGGCGGCGACGCTGCTCGACGAATACTGGAACAAGGCGTTTCCCGAGGCGCAGATCCTCGGGCACTATCCGCCGGCGCTGTCGCGGGCGATCGAACCCTTCATACAATCCGGCGACATGGCCCGGATTTGCCGGCAGCCGGACTGGTTCGGCGTCAATCACTACTCGCCGATCTATGCCAGAGCCGACCCCGCCGCCCGGCTCGGTTTTGCCTGGGCCGATTCTCCGCCCGACGTGCCGCGGTCGCCGATCGGCTGGCAGCTCGACCCGGCAGCGTTTCGCGATACGCTGATCGATGTTCACCGGCGATATCGGCTGCCAATCTACGTTCTGGAAAACGGCGCGGGCGCCGTCGAGAAGCCGGATGCCTCGGGCGAGGTGAACGACCGGGAACGCATCGACTATCTTGCGACCTATACCGGTGCGTTGCGCGCCGCGGTGGCGGCCGGCGCCGATGTTCGGGGCTATTTCGTATGGTCCCTGCTCGACAATTTCGAATGGGGCGCGGGCTATGCCAATCGGTTCGGCCTGGTCTACGTCGACTACCCGACGCAGCGTCGCATCCCGAAGGCGTCGGCGCGATGGTATGCTGAGATGATCCGTGCCGAAAAGGCGCGGGCGACACGATGAGGCGCCTGCTTCTCGCCGACGTCGGCGGCAGCAATGCCCGGTTTGCCGTCCTCGCCGGCGACGAACTGGGACCGATCCGCAGTTTCGACGTTCACGCTTTTCCGACGATCGCCGACTCCGTTTGCCGTTTCCTCGCGGAAGACACAGGGCGCACTACGTTCGACGGGGCGGTCTTCGCGGTGGCGGGACCGGTGACCGACGGCCGTTGCGCGCTCACAAACTCTCCCTGGATCGTCGATGCCGCCAACCTGAAGGACGAGTTCGGACTGAAGACGGTGCACCTCCTCAATGATCACGAGGCTTTGGCACGGGCGCTGCCGCATCTTGCCCCGTCGGAAACCGTCGTCGTCGGCCCCAGCGTGCCAGGCGGCGATGCGCCGATGGCGCTGATCGGCCCTGGTACCGGCCTCGGCATGGCCTGTCTGGTTCCCGGCCCGGGGGGCGGCAGGGTGATGGCCAGCGAGGGCGGCCACGCGACGCTGGCGGCCGCAACCGACCGGGAGGATGCCATCATTGCGGCGCTGCGCCGACAGTACGGACACGTGTCGGCGGAGCGGGTGCTCTCGGGCGACGGGCTGGTCAATCTGTATCGGGCGACAGCGGCGGTCGATGGCGTGACGGCACCGCCACGGACCGCGGCCGAGGTGAGCCGTGCCGGACTCGACGGAACGTGCGTCGTCTGCCGAACGGCGCTCGATACGTTCTGCGCCTGGCTGGGGGCCGTTGCCGGTGACGTCGCTTTGCTGTTGGGTGCCCGCGGCGGAGTCTTCATCGGCGGCGGCATCGTACCGCGGTTCGTCGATCACCTCGCTTCGACGGATTTCCGTGCGCGCTTCGAGGCCAAGGGACGATTGAAGCGCTATCTGGCCGCCATTCCGGTGCGTGTCATCGTGCGACCCAATCCGGCATTCGTCGGTCTGGCAGCGTTCGTCCGGACAAATGTGGACCAAGCCGGTGGCTGATGCGACCGCCCCGTCGCCGGTTGGTCGGGAACCGCTCGGCCGCTTCTGGCGCAGCGCCCGGGGGCTTTGGCGCGGGCAGGCGGCGTTTGTCGCCTGGGGCTTGGTCGTCCTGCTGGCGATCTGCGTGGTGCTGCAGGTCCTCGTCCAGTACAGGCTCAATCTTTGGAACCGCGACTTCTTCAACGCCCTCGAGTTCCGTAACAGCGCGGAGATCTGGCGTCAGACTTTCTTGCTTCTGGTGTTTGCGGCGATGAGCATCGGACTGGCCGTGGTGGCCGTGTGGGGTCGCATGACATTCCAGAGGTTGTGGCGGGAATGGTTGACCCGGACGCTGGTCGATGCCTGGCTCGGCGAGGAACGCTACCGCCGCCTCGATCTCTGGAACGGCGAGCACCAGAATCCCGAATACCGCATCGCGGAGGACGCTCGCCTGGCGACCGACGCGCCGATCGATCTCGTCGTCGGGCTTCTCGGTTCACTGCTCTCGGCGGGCACGTTCGTCGTCGTGCTTTGGAATGTCGGCGGCTCGCTCGACGTCGGTCTGTTCGGCGCCCGGGTCACGATCCCTGGCTATCTCGTCTTCTCGGTCGTGGTCTATGCCGCGGCGACGACTGGCGCGATGATGCTGGTCGGACGCGACATGGTCGACGTCATCGAGCGCAAGAACCAAGCCGAGTCGGAGCTGAAGTACGCGGTTGCGCACCTGCGGGAGAGTGCCGCCGCCCAGGCGCCGACGTCGGACATCTCAACCATCATCGCCGCTATCGGAACGGCGTTGACCGACGTCATCGACCAGTGGCGGCGTCTCTGCGGACAGCACATGCGCACGACGCTGGTGTCGCACGGCAACACGCTGCTGGCACCCCTGATCGGCTTGATCTTGTGTGTGCCGCACTACATCCAAGGCACCATGCTGCTTGGCGAAGTCACCCAGGCGGCGGCGGCTTTCGTGGCGGTGCAGGGTGCGTTCAACTGGCTGGTCGACAACTATCCCCGGCTGGCGGAGTGGCTGTCGTCGGCCAACCGCGTTGGGATCCTGCTCGGTGCGTTCGACCGGTTGGCGGAGACGGAAAGTGCAGTGAAGAAGGGCGCGGCGCCGAATCGGCAGAGTCCGTAGCCGTTCGGTCGATGACGGCGTACCGGAGCGTGGTATGGTCTGCGTCGATGAATACTCCGACGGCACCGATTCTGACTCAGTCCACCGGATCAGGGGAGGTCGCAGCCCTGGCCGCTGCCCTCGCGACCGCCGAGGCGCAGCTGCGGTCAATCCTGCAAACGGTTCCCGATGCGATGATTGTCATTGATCAGCACGGGCATATCGAGTCGGCGAGCGCCACGGCCGAAGGTCTGTTCGGCTACGCCGCGAGCGAGCTCGCCGGACGGAACGTCATGCTGCTCATGCCGTCGCCTCATCGCGAACGCCATGACGATTACATCAAGCGCTATCTTACGACCGGCGAACGCCGCATCATCGGCATCGGCCGGGTCGTGACGGGGCAGCGTAAGGACGGCTCGACCTTTCCCATGCACCTGACGGTCGGCGAGTGGCAGTCCGCCGACAGACACCATTTCACGGGCTTCATCCGCGATCTGACCGACCAGCAGCTGACGGAGAGCCGGCTCAGCGAACTGCAGTCGGAAGTGACCCACATGTCGCGGTTCACGGCGCTGGGCGAAATGGCGTCGACGCTGGCCCATGAGATCAACCAGCCCCTGACGGCAATCGTAAACTACCTCAAGGGATGTGGCCGGCTTCTGCAGCGGATGGACGGCGACTCCGCGAGTGTGCTGCGCGACGCGGTGGACAAGGCCGCCGACCAGGCGCTGCGCGCCGGCGACATCATCCGCCGCCTGCGCGAGTTCGTGGCCCGCGGCGAGAACGTGCGCCGCGTCGAGAACCTGGCAAAGCTGATCGAGGACGCCAGCACCCTGGCGCTGATCGGGACCGGGGAGACCGGCGTCTCCACGGCGTTCCGGCTCGATTCCCGGGCCGATCTCGTGATCGCCGACCGCATTCAGATCCAGCAGGTCCTGGTCAATCTCATCCGCAACGCCGCTGAATCCATGGTCGACTCGACCGCCCGCCGCGAATTGGAGATCGCCACCGTTGCGCACGACGATGCCACGGTTGAAGTGAGCGTGGCCGATACCGGGGAAGGCATCGCGCCGGAGGTGGCGATGCGTCTCTTTCAGCCGTTCATCACCACCAAGGGCAAGGGCATGGGCCTCGGCCTGTCGATCTGCCGGACCATTGTCGAGGCGCACGGCGGCAAAATCTGGGTCGAGTCGCGGCCGGGCGGGGGGACGGTCTTCCGGTTCACTCTGCGGGCCGCCCATGACGAGGACGCCGTCGATGTCGAGTAGCCAGGTCGTTCATGTCGTCGACGACGACGCCGGAGTCCGGCAGTCTCTGGCTTTCCTGCTCAGCACGGCTGGCTTCGCGGTGCGCGTCCATGAATCAGCCGTAGCCTTTCTCGAGGCACTCGCCGACGCTCGGGACGGCTGCGTCGTGACCGACATCCGGATGCCTGGCATGGACGGCCTGCAGCTCCAGCGCGAGCTTGCGGCGCGAGAAGTCCGCCTACCTGTGATCGTGATCACCGGACACGGCGACGTTGCCTTGGCGGTCGAGGCCATGAAGGCGGGAGCCGTCGACTTCATCGAGAAGCCCTTCGATGACGAACTCCTGCTCGGAGCTGTCAGGTCCGCACTTGTCCGCAACGTCAGGGACCAGGAGCGAGAATCGCGGATCGCGGAGATCCACCAGCGCATTCAGTCGCTGTCAGGGCGGGAGCGGGAAGTGCTCGACGGGCTTGTGGCCGGCAAGCCCAACAAGATCATCGCCCACGACCTCGGTATCAGCGCCCGGACCGTCGAGGTCTATCGGGCAAATGTCATGACGAAGATGCATGCCGGCAGCCTCTCCGAACTGGTGCGGATGGTGCTGCTGCAAGGCTGATTCCACCGGCAAGTGATGGCCCACCCGGGAGCTCTTGCTTGAGGCAGATCAAGTCGTCGACGGTCGGCCGGCACTAAAAAGGCAGCGATGCATCTTGGACTCGATCAGGACTGTCGTTGCATGCCCAGGACGTCAGGAACCGTTCTCATCGTCGACGACGATGCCGCGGTCCGAAGCGCGCTCAAGTTCGTATTGGAAGTCGAAGGCCTCGATGTCCGGCTCTACGATGGGCCGGTGGCGCTGCTCGCTGAGACTGAACTGCCCGCTCACGCCTGCCTGATCGTCGACTACCTCATGCCGGGCATGGATGGCTTGAATCTGGTCGACCGTCTACGCGAGCGCCAGGTGGGGTTGCCGGTCATCCTGATCACCGCGCGGATCTCCGATGACCTCAGTCGACGTGCCGAGAGGGCGGGGGTAAAGCGCATTCTGGAGAAGCCCTTGTCCGACAGCAAGTTGATCGACAGCATCTATTCAGCGCTTGGGCCATCGCGGTGAGGTCGCGATCGTGGTCCGTCGCTGGGCGAGGGGTCGACGTCGGAACTGCGATGATGTAACCGCCAGCGAGGGGAACTCATGCAGTCCGACCGGACAGCAACGGCGTCCGACGCGGTCGCAGGTCTGACACTGGCCGAGGCGCAGCGGAGGCTGCGCGCCGAAGGGTTCAACGACCTGCCGGCCGCCGATCGCCGGACGTTCGCGCGCATTGTCGGCGACGTCCTGCGCGAGCCCATGTTTACGTTGCTGCTCGGGGCGGGTGCGATCTACCTGGTGCTCGGTGACCTGACGGAAGCCCTGGCGCTGATGGTATTCGCCACCATCTCGGTCTCCATCACCGTTGTGCAGGAGACACGCAGCGAGCGCGTTCTCGAGGCTTTGCGCAACATGACCAGCCCACGCGCGCTCGTCGTCCGCGACGGCGTCCGCGAACGCATCCCGGGGCGCGAGGTCGTGCGTGGCGACACCCTCGTCCTGCAGGAAGGCGATCGAGTGCCAGCCGACGCTGAGCTGGTGACTGCCAACAATCTGCTGCTCGACGAGTCGCTGCTGACGGGCGAGGCGATACCGGTGCGCAAGGTGGCAGCCGGCGGCCCAGCGATCGCGGCTGCGCGGCCCGGCGGCGAGGATCTGCCTCTTGTGTTCTCAGGGACGCTCGTTGTGCGGGGCGACGGCGTGGCGGTGGTCCATGCCACCGGTGTGCGCAGCCAGATCGGCCGGATCGGCCAGGCTCTGGGGCGGATCGCCACCGAGCCGCCCCGGCTGCAACAGCAGACCCGGCGACTGGTCCGCACCTTCGCCGTGGTCGGGCTGTCGATCAGCCTGCTGGCCATTCTTCTGTACGGTCTGCTGCGCGGCGACTGGTTGCAGGCCCTCCTGGGCGGCATCGCGCTCGGCATGTCCATGCTGCCGGAGGAGTTTCCGCTGGTGCTGACCGCCTTCATGGTTATGGGCGCCTGGCGGCTGTCGCAGGCGCGGGTGCTGACGCGCCGCGCCGCCGCCATCGAGACGCTGGGGTCGGCCACCGTTCTGTGCACCGACAAGACCGGTACGCTGACCGAGAACCGCATGACGCTGGCCGAACTGCGGACGCCGGCGGGAGCGGCCGGGCACGACCGCCTGGTGGAAACGGCGTTGCTGGCCAGCGCGGTACAATCGTTCGACCCCATGGAGCGGGCGATCGCCCATGCGGCGGCTGGCCGGCCCGGCGGCACGGCGGCGGTCCATGTCGGTCTGGAACCGGTCCGGCAGTACGGGTTGCGCCCCGAGCTTCTCGCCATGACGAATGTCTGGCGTCGGCGCGACGGCGGTAGTCTCATGGCCTGCGCCAAGGGCGCTCCCGAGGCGGTCGCCATGCTGTGCGGCCTCGGTCCCGAACTCCTTGCCTGGGTGCGCAGCTCGGTCGACGAAATGGCGCGAGGCGGCGCCCGCGTCCTGGGCGTGGCCCGAGTCGATCATGCCGGCGCAATCCTGCCTGATACTCAGCACGGCTTCGCCTTCGAGTTCATCGGCCTGATCGGCTTCGCCGATCCGCTGCGTGCCAGCGTCGCGGACGCCGTGCGGGAGTGCCGCTCGGCCGGCGTGCGTGTCGTCATGATCACGGGCGACTACCCGACCACCGCCGAGGCGATCGCCGCCCG
>JAIETA010000307.1 GCA_019745575.1 Reyranella sp.
GCGAGGGCGTGATCGACGAGAGCGTGATGCGCATCGTGCGCGCCAACGTGCGCGAGCCGGTGCAGGTCGAGGGCGACCTCCATGCCCTGATCGGCTGCAACGGCATCGGCGAGCGGCGGCTTTCCAACATGATGGCCGAGCACGGCATCGACAGTCTCGACGAACTGGGCACCCACATCATCGAGAAGAGCCGCGCCGGCATGGTTGCCGCCATCTCCAAGCTGCCGCGCGGCACCTGGAAGGGCCATATGCGGATCGACGGCTACGATGCGCCGATCGATCTCCATGCCGCCGTCACGATCAATGCCGACCATATCGCCGTCGACTATGCCGGCACGTCGGGCTCGTCGATCTACGGCATCAATTCGCCGATGTGCTACACCGAAGCCTACACGGCGTTCGGCATCAAGTGTGTGGTGGCGCCGACCATTCCCAACAATGCCGGCACGCTCGATTCGATCCTGGTGACGGCGCCCGAGAACACGATCGTCAATGCGCTGTTTCCGGCCGCGGTGAACGCGCGCAGCACGATCGGCCACATGCTGCCCGACGTCTGCTTCGATGCGCTGCACCAGGTGATCCCCGGCCGCGTGCCGGCCGAAGGCACCTCCAATCTGTGGAACCTGAAGCTCGGCGCCGGCCACGGCATGACCGGCACGGGTATGACAGGGAAGGGCGGCAACAGCCGGCCCTTCATGGTGACGACCTTCCATTCCGGCGGCACCGGCGCGCGGCCGACGCTGGACGGCTTGTCGGCCACGCCCTTCCCGTCGGGCGTGCGCAACGTGCCGGTCGAGATCACCGAGACCATCGCGCCCGTCGTGGTGTGGAAGAAGGAATACCGCCAGGATTCCGGCGGCGCCGGCCAGCATCGCGGCGGCCTCGGCCAGGTGATGGAAGTCGAGCACCGCGAGGGCGCCCCCTTCGGCATCTTCGCCACCTTCGAGCGGGTAAAGTATCCGGCGCGCGGCCGCGACGGCGGCAAGCCGGGCGGCAACGGTCGCCTCTCGCTCGCCTCGGGCCAGGAGCTGAAGGCCAAGGGCTTCCAGACCATCCCGGCCGGCGAGCGCCTGGTGGTCGAGATGCCCGGCGGTGGCGGCTTCGGTGATCCCGCCAAACGCGATCGCAAGGCTGTCGCGCGCGACGTCAAGCTCGGCCTCGTCAGCCGCGAGCAGGCAAAGGCCGCCTACGGCGTCGACGACTAGCGTAGGGACGGACGTCAGAAAAATTTGTCCCTCGCGGTGACGGCGACGCTGTACTCTCGCCGTCAAACCAGTCGAGGAAACCAAGATGTGGCAACCCAGCGAGCGCTACCCCGATCCGGCGGTGCGCGTGCTCGATCCGTCGTTCAACCCCTACCGGCTGGTGCTGGCCTCGGTCGAGCGGCTCTACACCGGCTGCCGCTGGGCCGAGGGGCCGGTGTGGTTCGGTGACGGGCGCTATCTTCTGTGGAGCGACATTCCCAACAACCGCGTGCTGCGCTGGGACGAGGAGACGGGCGCGGTCTCGGTGTTCCGCAAGCCTTCCAACAACGCCAACGGCCACACCCGCGACCGCCGCGGCCGGCTGATCGCCTGCGAGCACGATGCGCGGCGGGTGGTGCGCTTCGAATATGATGGCACGATCACCGTGCTGGCCGACTCCTACAACGGCAAGCCGCTCAACTCGCCCAACGACGTCGTCGTGAAGTCCGACGGCTCCGTGTGGTTCAGCGATCCGCTGTTCGGGATCCTGGGCTACTACGAAGGCCACAAGGCCGCGAGCGAGAACAAACCCGCCGTCTATCGCCTCGATCCTGCGACCGGCAAGCTCGCGATGATGGCCGACGACATTCCCGGCCCCAATGGCCTCGCCTTCTCGCCGGACGAGAAGAAGCTCTATGTCGTGGCGTCGCGCGCCGAGCCGCACCGCACGATCCTGAGCTACGATGTTTCCGCCGACGGCATGAAGCTCGGCGGCGGCAAGGTGCTGATCGACGCCGGGCCGGGCGGCTCGCCCGACGGCTTCCGCGTCGATGTCGACGGCAATTTGTGGTGCGGCTGGGGCATGGGCAACGCCGATCTCGACGGCGTGCGCGTCTTCAACAAGGACGGCAAGCCGATCGGCCATATCGACTTGCCCGAGCGCTGCGCCAACCTCTGCTTCGGCGGCCGCTATCGCAACCGCCTGTTCATGACGGCCAGCCACTCGCTCTACGCGCTTTACGTCAACACCCAGGGCGCCCTCGGCGGCTGAGGCAATAGTCACATCATGCCCGGAGTAGATTCGAGTTACGCCTGGTGGCGCCTGCTCGCCAGCGTCACGCTGAGCACGGTCGGCGGCGTGGGCATGTGGTGCCTCGTCGTCACCTTGCCGACGGTCCAGCAGGACTTCGGCGTCAGTCGCGCCGACATCTCCTTCGCCTACACGATGAATACGCTGGGCTTCTTCGTGGGTGGCGTCGCGATGGGTCGGCTGGTCGACACGCGCGGCATCATGTTCACGGCGATCCTGAGTACCTTCGGCCTGGCCGCGGGCTTCGCGCTCGCGCCAGCAAGCTCCACCCTGGCATTGTTCGCCGCCGTGCAGGTGCTGATCGGCTTCAGCTCGGCCGCGACCTTCGCCCCGCTCGTTGCCGATGTCTCGCACTGGTTCGAGAAGCGCCGCGGCATCGCCGTCGCCATCGCGGCGTCGGGCAACTATATCGCCGGAACGATCTGGCCGCCGATCGTCCAGCTCCTGGTCCGCGACCACGGCTGGCGCATGACCTACTGGGTGATCGCAGCGATCTGCCTCGTCGCGATGATCCCGCTGGCGCTCGCCTTGAACCGCAAGCCGCCGCACCATCACCAAACGGCCTCGGACATCCCGACGGCTGGCGTCGCCACGCACTCCGCGCGCGCCCTCGGCCTGTCGCCCAACGCCCTGCAGGCGGTGCTCGTCGTCGCAGGCATCGGCTGCTGCGTCGCCATGTCGATGCCGCAGGTCCACATCGTCGCCTACTGCGCCGACCTGGGCTACGGCGTGGCGCGCGGCGCGGAGATGCTGTCGCTGATGCGGGGCTTCGGCGTCGTGAGCCGCATCGCCTCGGGCTGGATCGCCGACCGGGTCGGAGGCATCAAGACGCTGCTATTGGGCTCGACCCTGCAGTGCGTGGCGCTGGTCTTCTACCTGATCGACGATTCGCTCAACTCGCTCTACCTCGCCTCGGCGATGTTCGGCCTGTTCCAGGGCGGTATCGTGCCGTCCTATGCGCTGATCGTGCGCGAGTACTTCCCGCCCAAGGAAGCGGGCTTCCGCGTCGGTCTCGCCATCTCTTCAACCCTGGTCGGCATGGCGCTGGGCGGCTGGATGGGTGGCGTCCTGTTCGACATGACCGGTTCCTACCGCGCCGCCTTCATCAACGGCATCGCCTGGAACTTGCTGAACGGCGCGGTGGCGTGGTGGCTGCTGTTCCGGCAAAACCGCCGTAACGTCTACGCCGCCTGAGGATCGTCCATGCGCATCGTCGCCATCCGCGACATCGTCTCGCCCATACGCTCCAACATCGCCAACGCCTACATCGATTTCAGCCAGATGACGGCGTCGGTTGTGGCCGTGGTCACGGACGTCAAGGTCAACGGCAAGCCGGTGGTGGGCTACGGCTTCAATTCGAACGGCCGCTACGCCCAGCACGGCCTTTTAGGCGAGCGGTTCATTCCGCGGCTCAACGCCGCCAAGCCTGACGCCTTGCTCGACGACGAGGGCTTCATCGATCCGGCGCGCTACTGGGCGGCGATGATGGCCAACGAAAAGCCGGGCGGCCACGGCGAACGCTCGGTGGCCGTGGGCGTCCTCGACATGGCGCTGTGGGATGCGCTGGCCAAGGCCAAGCGCATGCCGTTGTGGAAGCTTTTGGCCGACCGCTACAACGGCGGCGCGCACGACGACAAGGCCTGGGTCTATGCCGCCGGCGGCTACTACTATCCCGGCAAGGGCCTGGGGGCGCTGCAGGACGAGATGAAGCACTATCTCGGCCTGGGCTACACCTGCGTAAAAATGAAGGTGGGCGGCGTGCCGCTCTCCGAAGACCTGGCGCGCATCGAGGCGGTGCTAAAAATCGTGGGCAAGGGCGAACGGCTGGCGGTCGACGTCAACGGCAAGTTCGACCTCGCCACGGCAACAGAGTTCGGCAAGGCCATCCAAGGCTATGGGTTGCGCTGGTACGAGGAGCCGCTCGATCCGCTCGACTATCTGGCGCATGCGGCGCTCGCCACCCAGTACGCCCCGCCGCTGGCCACCGGCGAGAACCTGTTTTCGATGCAGGACGCGCGCAATCTGGTCCGCCACGCCGGCCTCCGGCCCGACCGCGATATCCTGCAGTACGACCCGGCACTCAGCTATGGCCTGGTCGAATACCTACGAACACTGGACATGCTGAAGGCGCACGGCTGGTCGCCCCGGCGCTGCGTGCCGCACGGTGGCCACCAGTTCGCCCTCAATATTGCGGTTGGCCTACAATGCGGCGGCAACGAGTCCTATCCGCAGGTATTCGCGCCGTTCGGCGGCTTCGCCGACGACTGTCCCGTGATCGACGGTCGCGTGGCACTGCCTGACTCGCCCGGCATAGGCTTCGAGCGCAAGGCCGATCTATGGGCGGTCATGCAACAGCTGCAGCCCGCCGCTTGAGCGCCGGAACGTCAGGCGCGGAAGTTGTCCCAGCCGCCGCCGTGGGTCTGGTAGCGGCCGTCCTGCGGCGTGCCCGACGAGGTGCAGCCAGCCAGCGCCGCCATGGCGATAAGCGCCAGCGCCGTCACGAAGGTCTTGAGAATCGATGGTGTCATGGCAGCGATATGGCATCCGCTCGCCCCGGCTTCAACAGGCCCGGCTTCACAAATTCGCCATAGGCCGCTTCCCATCCCCTCGCAGCCATGAGCCACCGTCACATGGGCTTGAACCGGCATTCACGCGCTGCCCCTGTCTCGCCAAAATTGCGGTTCACGTGGGTTTGGTTGCAGCCCGGCCAGCGGCGGGCTGCTTCTTTCGGGAGAGAATCCATGTCGATGCGTCGCGCGTTCCTTTGCGGGTTCATGGCGGTCGCCGCCGGCGGCGCGGCCGGTGCAACCCGCGCGTTGGCCCAGGCGGGCGCCCCCCAGGCGGAGCGTCTCGGCCTCAGGGGCTACGATCCGGTCGCCTACTTCACCGCCTCCGCAGCGACGCCCGGCCTCCCCGAATTCGAGTACATCTGGGACGGCGTGCGCTACCGCTTCGCCAGCGCGCGCAATCGCGACCTGTTCAAGGCCAACCCGGAGAAGTACGCGCCGCAGTTCGGCGGCCTGTGCGCCATGAACATGGCCACCGGCGTCCGGCGCGAGGCCGATCCGACCATCTGGATCATCGCCGACGGCACTCTCTACGTCTTCGCCAGCACCGCCGGCTCCGAGCGGTTCCGCTTCGAGACCAAGGCCAACGCGACACGGGCCTACACCAACTGGCAGACCCTGAAGAACGCGCCGACCCAATAGGGCGGCGTCAGTTCAGGCCGGCCTTGCGCAGGCTGGCCGCGAGTCGGTACTGCAGCGCCCTGTCCTTGAAGCGCGACCCGAAACTCGCCAGCTCGAAGTGAGGATTCTTGCGCTTCCCCGCCTCGAGTGCGTCCACGGCCTCGGCCGTGCGACCAAGCTCGGCGTAGGCGGCGGCCAGCGGGAAGTCGAGCAGCGGTTGGGCGGGGTTGCGCAGCCGCGCGGCCTCGAGCAGTTGGACGGCGGCGGCGTACCGGTGTGCGAGCAGATAGGCGATGCCGAGGTTGAGCGCGGCGTCGGACGGCAAATTGACGTCGATGCGCGCCGCGAGCTCCGCCTCGGCGATCGACTCTTCTATGCGGCCGGTCCACAGCAGGACGGCGGCGCGGGCCAGCAGCGCCTCGGCGTCGCTGGGGTTGAGGCGTAATGCACGATCCGACTCGGCCATGGCCAGTTCGTACTTCTGTACCGCGACATAGGCCCGGGCGAGGACACTGAGACCGGCCACGCATTCGCGGTCCAGCTCGACCGCCCGCTGGCCGAGCCTGATGGCGGTCTCGATGTCCTCCTGGGCGAACTCCGACCAGCCGAAGGTCGCCCTCCTGAAGTAGGCATCGGCCAGCTCGGCATAGGCGTCGGCGTAGCCCGGCGCCAGCTCGACGGCGCGCTCCAGCACTTCGCGCGCCGCGCGGTTGGAGGCGCGCGTCGACTCCTCGGCAAGCGCCCGGCCGCGCAGCACCAGGTCGTAGGCGTCGAGATTGTCGGGTGGTTTGCGCAGGCTCTGCTGCAAAGCGACCTGTTGCAGGCTCGACGCCAGGGTGCCCGCGACCCGGCGGGCGATCCGCTCCTGGACGGCGAAGATGTCCTTCATGTCGTCGTCGTACTGGTCGGCCCAGAGCTGGGTGCCGCTGGCGGCGTCGGTGAGCTGGACGGTGACCCTGACCCGCTCACCCATACGGCGCACGCTGCCGCCCACGAGGTAACGCGCCTTCAGCACTCGGCCGACTTCCGCCGGCGGCACCTCCTTGCCGCGAAACGGCAGCACGGCGCCGTAGGCCAGCACCGTGAGCTGCTTGAAGCGTCCCAGCGCCCGCGTGATGTCCTCGGTCAACCCGTCGGCGAAGTAGTCCTGCGCCGCATCGCCGCTCTGGTTGGTGAAGACGAGCACGGCCACGGACAGGCTGTTGTCGGCCGGCGGCCGCATCGCGGCGCTGGCCGGATCGCCGGACTCCGGGCCCCCGCCCGACCGATAGGCCACCGCGAGGCCGAGCACGATCGCCACCGCGGCAACGCAAGCCGCGGCAATCAGGTCCAGTTTCCTGGCGAGCAGCCTTGCCGCCAGGCCGCGCGGCGGATCGGGTGTCGGGGCGGCGCTGGCGTCGAGCGCATACATCCGGATCGGCCGGTCGATGTTCTTGACCGGCCGCCGCCCGAGCGCGCGGAACGGCAAGGTGAGCTTGTCGCGTACCTGCTCGTAGACGCTGCCCGACAGAACGATCGACCCGGGCTCCGCCTCGGCCTGCAGGCGGGCCGCGACATTGACGGTATCGCCGAACACGTCGTCGTCTGAAGCGATGATGTCGCCGAGATGCAGGCCGATGCGGAAGGCCTGACGCCGGTCGGTCGGCATGTCGGCGTTGCGCTCGACCATGCCGCGCTGCAGTTCGACGGCGGAGCGTACGGCCTCGACGGCGCTCCCGAACTCGACAAGAACGCCGTCGCCGATCGTCTTGACGATGCGCCCGTGGAAGCGCCCGACGACCGGCGCCACCAGTTCGGCCAGATGCGCGCGCAGATCGACGAGGGTGCGCTCCTCGTCGGCGCGCATCAGGCGACTGTAGCCGTCGATGTCGGCGAACATGATGGTCGCAAGCCGACGGCTGGTGTCCTGGCCGGACATGGATAAGACCCGTTTGCTGCCGTTTGTCGAGGCGCGCGAGCCTATCCGAATTCCGCCGGCCGATCACGCCGCCGGAATCGCCGCCCGCTCGGCGGCATAGCGGCCCGTCAGCGAAAGACCAGAACCGGAACTTTGCTGTATGTCAGCACTTTCGTGGTCTCGCTTCCGAGCACCAAGGCCGAGATCCCCCGCCGCCCGTGCGAGGCCATGGCGATCAGATCGCAGCCTCTGTCGGCCGCCGTTTCGATGATCGCCTCGTAGGGATGGTCCCGTTCGACCTGGACGGCCTCGCAAGGCACGCCGACCGCCTTGGCCCTGGCCATCGCATCATTGAGATATCGCGCCGCCTGCTCCGCGACGTGCTGGTGATACCGGGCCTGCGACTGAGCGAGTTGGACATAGGCGGCCACCACCATGGGAGCCGGCTCGACGGTCGTGATCACGGTGACCCTGGCACCGATTTCGCGCGCGAACGCCAGGCCCTTTTCAAGCGCCGCCTGCGACAGCGCGGTGCCGTCGATGGGGATGAGAATGTGCTGGAACATCTGGCGTCCTCCTGAAAATCCCCACGCCGGCGCCGCAGACAACGCGCCGCAGAATCAGAATCAACCGTAAACGAACACCCCGTCGTCGAGGTCGATCAGGGGGAACTGATCCTTCTCGGACCAGTAGTCCTGGGTGTGCTGCCACTCCGGCTTGCCGCCGCGCTTGGGCAGCAGGTGCATGCCGCGCATGAGGTAGCCGGGGTTGAAGTTCTCGGGGTCGATCCACGGCAGCAGCGGCATGTCCTTGTCCTCGGGACGCAACGCCACCTCGACCTTCTTCGCGCCCTTGTCCTTCATGTGCCGCAGCAGACGGCACACGAAGTCGGCGACAAGGTCGGCGCGCAAGGTCCAGCTCGCCCGGAAGTATCCGAACACCCACACCATGTTGGGCACGCCGGTGAACATCATGCCGCGATAGGTGACCGTTTCCGAAAGGTCGAGCGGCTTGCCGTCGACAGCGAAGTCGATGTCGCCGTTCACGCTGAGATTGAAGCCCGTCGCGGTGACGATGATGTCGGCTTCGAGTGTCTTGCCGGACTTCAGCAGAATGCCGGTTTCCACGAACCTGTCGATTTCGTCGGTGACGACCGACGCCTTGCCGGCGCGGATGCCCCTGAAGAGGTCGCCGTCCGGCACATAGGCGATGCGCTGGCGCCACGGCCGGTAGCTCGGCGTGAAGTGCGTGTCGATGTCGTAGTCGGGCCCGAGATAGGCACGCACGCCGCCCAGCAGTTCCTTCCTCACCGCCTCGGGCTCCTCGAACGACCGGCGCGTGAACACCGCCTGGTCATGCAGGATCTTGCGGCGCACGATCTCGTGGATCCAGCTTTCGTCGATCTGCAGCTGGCGCAACGTGTCGGCGAGGTCGTTGGCGTTGCGGGCGGGGATGAAATAGGTCGGCGAGCGCTGCAACAGCGTGACGTGGCCGCAGTCGTTGGCGATCGCCGGCACGACCGTCGCCGCAGTGGCGCCCGAGCCGATCACCAGGACCTGCTTGCCGGCATAGTCGAGGTCCTTCGGCCAACTCTGGGGATGGACGATGCGGCCCTTGAACGTCTCCATGCCCTGCCACTCTGGCGTATAGCCTTCGGAATGCCGGTAGTAGCCCTGGCACATCCAGAGGAAACCCGCCGTGAAGCGCCGAGTCTCGCCGGTGTCCGTCCGGACGGCGTCGATCGTCCAGAGGTTGTCGCGGCTCGACCAGCGCGCCGAGGCGATCCGATGTCGGTAACGGATGTGCTGCCCGAGATCGTTCTCGTCGATGACCTCGCCCATGTAGGCCAGGATCTCGGCCGCCGTGGCGATCGGCGCGCTGGTCCATGGCTTGAAGCGGTAGCCGAAAGTGTAGAGGTCGCTGTCCGAGCGTATGCCCGGATAGCGGTGGGTGAGCCACGTCCCGCCGAAGCTCTCCTGCGTCTCGAGGACGACGAAGCTCGTGCCGGGGCACTGCTTGGCGAGATGATAGGCGCCACCGACGCCGGAAATGCCGGCGCCGACGATCAGGACGTCGAAGTGCTCGGTCTTCTGCGCGTCGGCCTTTGCCGGGAGTGTCGTCGTGTCGGGCATGGGTTCGGCTCTTCTTTCGCGGTCTGCGGCGGCCGGATCGGGCCGGGCGGTCGTTTCATGATACATCAAATGCCGGCCTGTCCGGTGCGGCAGCCGGTCCCGGTCGCCGCGACCGTCAGTGTCCCTCGATGGACCGCCGCGTGAACAAGATATCCTGTTGCACAGCGGGCGCGGCGTCGAGCTTCCGAAGCGGCGCGGGCTTCCGCCACGTCAAATACCACTCGAGTTCGTAGGAATTCTCGATGCCGTAGGCGCAAAAGCCGGCGCGCGCCATTCGCTCGAACAGGTCTGCCCAGACGCCATCACCTGTGGGGGTGGCCTCGACAAGCACGTCCATCGTCGCGGGATAGAGCGGCAACGTGTCGAGCAGCCGCCGCAGGACCGGCGGCTCGGCGCCTTCGATGTCCATCTTTATCAGCCGCACACGCGCCAGCTCGTCCGGCGACAGGATGGTCTCCAGTGGCCGGGCGTCGACCGACTGCAGGGGTGTCCCGCCGCGCGACGCCAGCGTCGTGGCGGCACCGATGTTGCGATCGTTGACCTCGTAGAGATCGAGCGTGGTCTCCCGGTCGGAAACCGCCAGGTTGACGGCGCGGACATTGCCGGCCTCGTTGAGCGTCAGATTGCGAATCAGCAGCGCGAAGGTCCGCGCCGAGGCCTCGATGGCAACGACGGCGCCAGTGCCGCCGACCAGACGCGACGCCAGCAACGTGTCGTAGCCGATGTTGGCGCCGACATCGACGAAGACGTCGCCGGGCGACAGGCTCGACTCGATGACCGAGGAGATGTCGGGCTCCCACACGCCGAAGTACAGGATGGTTCTCTGGATCAGGTCGCGCGTATTGCAGACCAGACGCGCCCCGAAATAGGTGCGCGCGCGGTACTCCGGCCGAATGGTCCTCAGCGCCTTGTCGTAGACCCGGAACATGAACCGGCCGGCCGGCAGCGGCATCAGCTTGATCAGACCGATGATCGTCCTATGCGGAAATCGGATCATGCTTCGGAGGTGCCAACCACTGTCGGAGAACGGCCTTCCCGCCGAAAAGGCCGACTGCGCCGGACGGCGCCACTATATCTGCGGTCTGCGCCGTGTCGCCATCGCAATCCAAACGGCGATGACGACGCTGCGCGCCGACGATATCCCACGGGCCATAGACGCGATCGACGACGGGCCTGGGGATGCAGGCTTCCACGAACTCTCTGATGGCACGTGGTGGTTTCCGGCGCGGTTCTCAGCCTCAATCGTCGATCGCCTGGTAGGCCGACGTCCAGAAATCCAGCACCGCCGGGTGCAGCGCCAGAGCGCCCGGCCGGCATTGCGCCATGAGGAGACCGACCATGTCCTCGTGCGGGTCCATGTACAAGGATGTGCTGAAGACTCCGTCCCAGCCGTAGCGTCCGGGGACGCCCGCCAGCTCGGTGCGCCGGGTCACGATCGAAACGCCCAGCCCCCAGCCGCGCGAGTCCCAGAAATTCTCGAAGAAGGGCGACGCCGCCTTCTGCTCGGCGGTCAACTGGTCCGTGGTCATGGCCTCGACCGACAGCCGCGACAGAATTCGCTCTTTGCCATAGGCGCCCTGATTCAACACCATCAGGCCGAAGGCGAGCATGTCGTCAGCGGTGGAAACGAACTGATCCCCCGCGCCCGACTCGAACGGGCAGTGTTGCGCGAGAAGACCGGTGCGGGCTTCGTCGAGCAGAGTGATCTCGCCGGTGATGAAATCCGTCTGATAGCAGGTCGCGACGCGGTCGAGCTTGGCATGCGGCACCGTGAACCCGCTGTCCTTCATGCCCAGCGGTTCGAAGATGCGCTCGCGCAGAAAGGCCGAGAGCGGCCTTCCGGAAGCGCGCGCGATCAACACGCCCAGAATCTCCGCGCTCATGTGATACAGCCAGCGCTCGCCGGGCTGGCTCGCGAGTGGCAGGCGACCCAACGCCTGAAGATACTCGTCAGGCGTGCCCGGAAAATAATACGTGCTGAGTGGCAGGCGGGCGTCCGTCATCGCCCTCTGCAGGGGGCTGGCCGGCGACAGGAATCCGACTTCGCCGTACCCCGAGCGGTAGGTCAGCAGGTCGCGCACCGTGATCGGGCGCTTGGCCGGCACCGTATCGTCGAGCGGGCTGTCGATCGTCCGCAGAACCTTGCGGTTCGCCAGCTCCGGCAGGAATTCATCGACCGGATCGTCCAGCCTCAGCCTGCATTCCTCGATAAGGATCATCGTCGCAACCGCCGTGATCATCTTCGTCACCGAGGCCATGCGAAACAGCGTGTCGCGCTGCATCGGCGCCGTACGGTCAAACCCCAGTGTTCCGATGGCGTCGACATGCTCCGCGCCCCGTCGACCGATCGCCGCCACGAGGCCCGGTAACCGACCGCTGTCGACATGGCGGCGCAGCGTGTCGTGCAGCCGGGTCAGCCGCGCAGCCGACAGCCCACCCGTCTTTGCCCTTTGCGTGGAGGACGGTTGCGCCTTTTCGAGCGCCGTGTCGGTTTCGAGCGTGCGGGATGCCATGCTCTACTCCTGCCTGGCCCGCTACCGTCGGGCCCGGGGTGCGCGCGCCTACTTTAATAGCTTGAGCCTTCCGGACGCAGGACGCGTTGATCGATATCAAGTCATGGCGGCGCAGCAAAAGCCATCCGGTGAATCGCAGTTGCTCGAAGGTGCCGGTACACCATTCAAGACCGCGGTGTCAGGCTTGATCCCACGAGGCTTCCGACGGCTTTCCGCCTAGCCGATGCCAAACTTCGAACTTCAGGAAACTCGAACCCACGGTGCGCTTGCACGTATAACGGCTTTCGAGGTTCACCCTCTGTCTGGAGTAACCTTCATAGCGGATGGCTGAGATCAGATCATAGTGTCGTCGTCGACATGCGAGCCGATCGAGAGCCGCGCCAAGCCGTCTTCCACTTCAGGAGCCGGGGTGCGACAGCGTGCGCCGACGCGCACGACCACAGTCGACAACAGGTGGTTGGCAAACCGATGGAGATTTTGTGGGACTGCCGCCGTGGTCCGGAAGATCACCACAGACGCTTCCGGGCGAAGGCGTGCCCTGATCCGGATTTCAGGTAGCGCTCGAAGGCCTCTGCCTTGGTCTGATCCGCAAAGGCCACATAAGTGATCAACCGCCAGGGCAGGTACTTCGACGTATGGGGCGACTTGCCCGCGTTGTGTTCAGCGAAGCGGCGCTTCAGGTCGGCTGTAGCACCGATGTAACGCTCTCCGGGAACGCGGTCGCTTTCCAGCAAGTAGACGTAATGCACGAGAGAAAGCCCTCCTGCGCTAAAGCTTCGGAGGGCACCCTGCTTCGCGCTGCACACTCCGCAGGGCTACGCCCTGCGAAGCGCGCCAGCGCGAAGCAGGGTGGCGGAGAGGGTGGGATTCGAACCCACGGTACGCTTGCACGCACAACGGTTTTCGAGACCGTCCCGATCGACCACTCTGGCACCTCTCCGGGCGC
>JAIETA010000360.1 GCA_019745575.1 Reyranella sp.
CTGCCGGTGGTGATCGCCGATCCCGCCGACAATGCCGGCGGCGGCGCGCCGTCGGACAACACCGACATCCTGCGCCATCTGATCGAGCGCGGCGTCGAAAACGCCTGCCTCGGGCCGATCTGGGATCCGATTGCCGGCCGCATCTGTTTCGACGCCGGCCTGGGTGCCAGGATCGGCCTGCGTTTCGGCGGCAAGATCGCACCGTCCTCGGGCCAACCGGTCGATGCCGAAGTAGAAATCGTAGGGCTCAAGCGCGACGCCTGGCAGAAGTTCGGCCCGACCCAGGTGCCGGTGGGCGATTGTGCCGCCGTAAGAGTGGGCGGGGTCGAGGTCGTGCTGATTGCCAAGCGCACCCAGGCAACCGGGTTGGAGCTCTTCACGAACCTCGGCATCGATCCCGCCCAGAGGAAGATCGTCGTGGTGAAGTCGACCAACCATTTCATGGCGGCCTACGGGCCGATCGCCAAGAAGGTCGTCTATGTCGAATCGAGCGGGCCGCTCCGGCGCGACCATCGCAAGATCCCCTACACCAAGGTGGAACGGCCGATCTGGCCGCTCGACGCCGACGCCCGGCCGCGCGGCCTCATCTTCTAGCCTTGCGCTGGACAAGCGCGCGCGGGGCTTTGCATACTCCGTGCGGGGAGCCAGGGAGACGATCGCATGTTGAAGCGTATTCTTGTCGGCGCCGTGGCGCTGGCCATTCCGTTTGCGGCGGCCCACGGGCAGGCGCAGGAGAAGGTGTTGCGCGCGGTCATGCATGCCGACGTGCGCGTCATCGATCCGATCTGGACCACCCAGACCATCGCCAGCATCCACGGCATGCTGATCTACGACACGCTGTTCGGCAACGACGCCAACCTGAAGCCGCAGCCGCAGATGGTCGGCAAGTATGAGATCAGCCCCGACCGGCTGACCTACACCTTCACCCTGCGCGACGGCCTGAAATTCCACGACGGCTCGCCGGTCACCACCAAGGACGTCATCGCCTCGCTCAAGCGCTGGGGCGCCAAGGACGGTGTCGGCATCCGGCTCTTCTCCTTCGTCAAGAAGCTGGACGCCGTCGACGACAAGACCTTCACCATGGTGCTGAGCGAACCCTACGGCATGGTGCTCGAGTCGCTCGGCAAGAGCGGCAGCTCGGTTGCCATCATCATGCGCGAGCAGGAGGCGCTCACCGATCCGCAGCAGCAGGTCAAGGAGGCGATCGGCTCGGGCCCCTACAAGTTCGCCAAGGACCTGTGGGTGCCGGGCAGCAAGGCCGTCTACCTGAAAAACAAGGACTACGTGCCGCGGCCAGGCAACGAGCCGCCGTCGTCCTTCGCCGGCAGCAAGATCCCCGGCGTCGATCGCATCGAACTCGTCTGGATCTCCGATCCGCAGACGGCGATGTCGGCGCTGATCAACGGCGAGATCGACTTCTACGAAGCGCCCAACAACGACTTCCTGCCGCTGCTCGCCAAGGCGCGCGGCGTGAAGCTGATGATGACCGGCAAGATCGACAGCACCCAGGGCATGATCCGACTGAACCATCTCCATCCGCCGTTCGACAACGTCAAGGCGCGGCAGGCGATGTACCATCTGATCAACCAGGAAGACTTCCTGCGCGCCATCGTCGGCAATCCGGAATACTACCGGGTCTGCCACGGCATGCTGACCTGCGGCGGCCCCTACCAGAACGACGGCGGCTCGGCCTTCTTCAAGGACTACAACCCCAAGAAGGCGGCGCAGCTCATGAAGGAGGCCGGCTACAAGGGCGAGCCGATCACCGTGCTGTTCACCACCGACCACAACACCATCACCCCGGCCACCCAGGTGCTGGTGCAGGCGATGCGCGAGGCCGGCCTCAACGTCGACGCCCAGTCGATGGACTGGGGCTCGGTCGTGTCGCGCCGCGCCAAGAAGGAGCCGCCGGCGCAGGGCGGCTGGAACATCTTCGTCACCACGACCGGCGGCGTCGGCGCGTCCAATCCGGTGTTGCACACCTGGATCGGGGCGGCCTGCGACAAGGGCCTGTTCGGCTGGCCGTGCGATGCCGAGATCGAAAAGCTGCGCAACGCCTTCGCCTTCGCCCAGACCGACGAGGAGCGCAAGAAGATCGCGACCGCCTTGCAGACGCGGGCGATGGAGCAGGTGGTCTACATCCCGTTCGGGCAGTGGAACACGCCGCTGGCCTATCGCGCCGACAGGATCGACGGCATCGTGCCGAACACGGGTCTGGCGGTTCTGTGGGGCATCACGAAGAAATGACCGATCTCTTTTCCCTCCCCTTCGCGGAACCCGCGAAGGGGAGGTGCCCTCGTCTTACGAGGGCGGAGGGGTCAGAAGCCTCGATCGTGACTCATGACCCCTCCGTCGCTGCAAGGCAGCGACACCTCCCCCGAGGACGGGGGAGGAAAGACAAGTCATGACCGCCTACATCGTGCGGCGGCTGTTCGCCACCCTGCCGGTGATGGCGGTGGTGGCGCTGTTCGTGTTCTTCCTGCTGCGCTTCGCGCCGGGCGATCCCGCCGCGATCATCGCCGGCGAGGACGCGACGGCCGAGGCGATCGCCGCGGTGCGCGCCAAACTCGGCCTCGACCGGCCGATGGTCGAGCAGTTCTTCGTCTGGACCCTGCAACTGCTGCAGGGCGACATGGGCGTGTCGATCTTCTCCAATCTCGCCGTCACGCGGCTGATCTCGCAGCGTCTCGAGCCGACGGTGGCGCTTACGCTGTCCACCCTGTTCGTAGCGGTGGCGCTGGCCATTCCGATCGGCGTCGTGGCGGCGTGGAAGGCGCGCAAGCTGATCGACCGGCTGGTCATGGGCTTCGCCGTGCTGGGCTTTGCCATGCCGGTGTTCGTGCTGGCCTACGTGCTGATCTACTTCTTCGCCGTGCAGTGGCAGCTCCTGCCGGTCCAGGGTTATAAGCCGATCTCCGAGGGACTCTGGCCGTTCGCCGAGAGCCTGATCCTGCCGTCGGTGGCGCTGGGCGTCACCTACATGGCGCTGATCGCCCGCATCACGCGGGCCTCGATGCTGGAGGTGCTGGCCCAGGACTACATCCGCACCGCCAACGCCAAGGGTCTCGCCACCGACCGCGTCCTTCTGCTGCATGCGCTGAAGAACGCTGCAGTGCCGATCGTGACCGTGATCGGCATCGGCATCGCGCTGCTGATCTCGGGCGTGGTCATCACCGAGACGGTGTTCAACATTCCGGGCCTCGGCCGGCTCACGGTCGACGCCGTGCTGAAGCGCGACTATCCGGTGGTGCAGGGCCTGATCCTGGTGTTTGCCGGCGCCAAGGTGCTGGTGAACCTCGTCATCGACATCTCCTATGCCTTCCTCGATCCGCGCATCCGGTACTGACATGAGCGCGATCACCGACGACCTCGCCCTGCCGGCCCGCCGCTTCTCGCTGTGGACCGCGGTCCGCCGCAACCCCACGATCGCCTTCGGCGCGGTCCTGCTCGGGCTGCTGATCGTGGTCGCCGTCTTCGCGCCCTACATCGCCTACGCCGACCCGTTCAAGCTCTCGCCGGTCAATCGCCTCAGGCCGCCGTCCGAGCGCTGGTGGTTCGGCACCGACCAGTTCGGCCGCGACGTCTTCTCGCGCACGGTCTACGGCGCGCGGGTGTCGCTGATCGTCGGCCTCTCGGTGGCGCTGTTCTCCAGCGCGCTCGGCCTCGCCCTTGGCCTGGCCTGCGGCTACTTCCGCCGCGTCGACGGCATCGTCATGCGCATCATGGACGGGCTGATGGCGATTCCCTCGATCCTGCTCGCCATCGCCCTGATCACGCTGACGCGGCCCGGCCTCGGCATCGTGATCGTGGCCATCGTCATCCCCGAGGTGCCGCGCATCGTGCGCGTGGTCCGCGCCGTGGTGCTGTCGATCCGCAGCCAGCCCTACATCGAAAGCGCCATCGCCGGCGGCACCAAGAATGCCAAGCTGCTGTGGCGCCACGTGCTGCCCAACACGCTGGCGCCGCTGATCGTGCAGTCGACCTATGTCTGTGCCTCGGCGATGCTGATCGAGGCCGGGCTCTCGTTCCTGGGCGCCGGCGTGCCGCCCGAGGTGCCGAGCTGGGGCAACATCATCGCCCAGGGCCGCACCTTCTTCCAGATCGCACCGTGGACGATCATGATCCCCGGCGCCTTTCTCGCCGTCACGGTGCTGGCGGTGAACCTGCTGGGCGACGGCCTGCGCGACCGGCTCGACCCCCGGCTGGCGAGGCGGCTGTGAGCGGCAACGCGGCGGCCATCCTGAAGGTCCGCGACCTGCACACGCAGTTCAACACGCTGGACGGCGTGGTGCGCGCCGTCGACGGCGTGTCGTTCGACGTGGCGCGCGGCGAGACGCTCGGCATCGTGGGCGAGTCGGGCTGCGGCAAGTCGGTGACGGCGCTCTCCATCCTGCGGCTGATCCCGCCCGAGACCGGCCGCATCGCCCAGGGTTCGATCACCTTCGACGGCGAGGAGCTGACGGCGCTGTCCGAGGAGGCGATGAAGGGCCTGCGCGGGCACCGCATCTCGATGATCTTCCAGGAGCCGATGACCAGCCTCAATCCGGTGCTGACCGTGGGCACCCAGATCGCCGAGAACGTCGTGCGCCATCTTGGCGTGCCGTGGCGGGCGGCGCGCGAGCGGGCGTGCGAGATGCTCGACCTGGTGCGCATCGCCGATCCCCGGCGCCGCCTCGACGAGTATCCGCACCAGCTCTCGGGCGGCATGCGCCAGCGCGTGATGATCGCGATGGCGCTCAGCTGCGACCCGCAGGTGCTGATCGCCGACGAGCCGACGACGGCGCTCGACGTCACCATCCAGGCGCAGATCCTCCAGCTCATGCTCGAGCTGAAGGAAAAGACCGGCACCGCCATCGTGCTGATCACCCACGATCTCGGCGTGGTGGCCGAGACCACCGAGCGTGTCGTGGTGATGTATGCCGGACGCAAGGTCGAGGAGGCGCCGGTCGAGGCGCTGTTCGCCGAGCCGTTGCACCCTTATACGCGCGGCCTGATGCGGGCGATCCCGCGGCTCGACGTCGAGGCCGACGCCGCCGGCACGCGGCCCCGCCTACAAGAGATCCCGGGGCTGGTGCCGCGGCTCACCCAGCCCATCGTCGGCTGCGCCTTTGCCGCCCGTTGCGGCTTCGCCACCGAGCGCTGCCGGACCGAGCCGCCGCCCGTGGTTGCGGCCGGCGCCGGCCACACGGTGGCCTGCTGGGAAGTCGACCGCGTGCGGGCGGGCGCGCCATGACGGCGGAGGGTCTCGTTCTCGAGGTGGAGGGCCTCGTTAAGCACTTCCCGATCCACGGCGGGCTGCTGCAGCGGCGCGTCGGCGAGGTGAGGGCGGTCGACGGCGTAAGCTTCTCGATTGCCCGCGGCGAAACGCTGGGGCTGGTGGGCGAGTCGGGCTGCGGCAAGTCGACCATCGGCAAGACGGTGCTAAAACTGATCGAGCCCACGGCCGGCCGCATCGTGCTGGCCGGCGAGGACATTTCCACGCTGCCGCCCGGCGCCATGTGGCCGCACCGCCGCCGCATCCAGACGATCTTCCAGGATCCCTACTCGTCGATGAACCCGCGCCTGCCGTCGGGCACGATCGTGGGCGAGCCGCTGGAGAATTTTGGCCTGTCGCGCGGCCGCGATACCGACGACCGCGTCGCCCGCCTGTTCGAGCGCGTCGGCCTCAGGCCCGACTCCATGCGCAAGTACGCCCACGAATTCTCCGGCGGCCAGCGCCAGCGGCTGGGCATCGCCAAGGCGCTGGCGGTCAATCCCGACGTGATCGTGGCCGACGAGCCGGTCTCGGCGCTCGACGTCTCGGTGCAGGCGCAGGTCCTGAACCTGCTGAT
Source organism: Reyranella sp. (assembly GCA_019745575.1). Lineage (GTDB taxonomy): Bacteria > Pseudomonadota > Alphaproteobacteria > Reyranellales > Reyranellaceae > Reyranella. The sequence continues at coordinate 5,832 of JAIETA010000360.1, forward strand.
CGACCTGCAGGAGGAGTTTCGGCTGGCCTACCTCTTCATCAGCCACGACCTCGCCGTGATGCGCCATATCAGCCACCGCATCGCCGTGATGTATCTCGGCCGCATCGTCGAACTCACGACCAAGCGCACGCTGTTCACGCAGCCGCTGCACCCCTACACCGAGGCGCTGCTGTCGGCCGCCACCGCGCCCGATCCCGGACGCCGCCGCCAGAAGAAGCGCATCGTGCAGGGCGACGTGCCGAGCCCGGCCAAGCCGCCGCCCGGCTGCCACTTCCACACCCGCTGCCCCTACGCCCTGCCCGAGTGCCGCGTGACCGCGCCGCCGCTGATCGAGGTGGCGGAGGGCCATCACGTCGCCTGCCTGCGGCGGCCCGTCGGCGGCGATCCGGGGGCTCTTTCGGTACCGTGACCGGGCCCAACTTCTGAAATCTGGCCCAAACGCGCCGACGGATGTTTGGCTCTCTGCACGCCGGAAAGCCAATAGCGGCAGGCTTTTAGCCTGCTGCCCGGGCCCACCTGAAACGTGGGTATGTTGGGCCCCGGGTTGGGCCCGACTTCGGGATAGCCCTCGTTTGACGGGTTTTTGCGCGTCTCGCGTGTTTTTCGCTCGCACAAGCCCCGGCGCGCCCTGTGCCCAGGGCGTCGTTAAGTGTCTGTTCGCCCACCGCTATTCGGCGTGGCGTTGAGACGGGGTCGTTGTTGGGACCGTTCCTTCGGCCTTCGGCCTCAGGACAAACCGCGGGTCAGGACCCGCGGCGGCTGCACCGGCCATAAGGCGGACCCGCGGGCGTGCCGCGGGCGGTCGTGCCGACGTGAAAAAGGCCGGCGCAGTCCAAGCGCCAGCCTGCCAGAATTCATGGCACATCTTTGCTGAACCTGCTCATCACATCTGCGTGAACGGATGCTGGCAAAGCCTGCATCCCTCTCTAGCGACGCCGCGCCCCCGGCGCGGTGTCGCGGAGGTAGGTGAGGGCGGCCTGCACGCCGCCCGCCTTGTGCGGCACCTTGGCGAGGCCGAGCGCCATTTCGACGCCCGCGAGGGTGCCCATCAGCATCAGATCGTTGAAGTCGCCGAGATGTCCGATGCGGAAGACCTTGCCCGCGACCTTGGTGAGGCCTTGGCCCAGCGACAGATTGAAGTTCTCCAGCGCGATCTTGCGGAAGGCGTCGGCGTCGTGGCCGTCCGGCATGACGATCGCCGTCAGCGAGCCCGAATAGGCCTTGGGATCGCTGCACAGGATTTCGAGGCCCCAGGCGGCCACGGCGGCGCGCGTCGCCTCGGCATGGCGGGCGTGGCGGGCGAACACGGAGTCGAGCCCTTCCTCCAGCAGCATGTCGCAGGCTTCGCTGAGCCCATAGATCAGGTTGGTGGCGGGCGTATAAGGGAACCAGCCGTTGGCGTTCGCCGCGAGCATCTCCTCCCAGTTCCAGAAGGCGCGCGGCGTGTTGGCGCTCTTCGAGGCGGCCAGCGCTTTCTCGCTGACGGCATTGAAGGAGAGGCCGGGTGGCAGCATCAGGCCCTTTTGCGAGCCCGCCACCGTCACGTCGACACCCCAGGCGTCGTGGCGATAGTCGATCGAGCCCAGCGACGAGATCGTGTCGACCAGCAGCAGGGCGGGGTGTTTCGCCGAGTCGATGGCCTGGCGGATGGCGCTCACGTCGCTCACCACGCCGGTCGACGTCTCGTTGTGGACGATGCACACCGCCTTGATGGCGTGGCTCTTGTCTTCCTTCAGGCGCTTCTCGATCGCTGCGGGATCGGCGGGCTGGCGCCAGTCGCCGCCCATGAATTCGGACCTGATGCCGAGCTTGTCGGCCATCTTCTTCCACAGCGAGGCGAAGTGGCCGGTCTCCCACATCAGCACCGTGTCGCCGGCCGACAGCGTGTTGACCAGGGCCGCTTCCCACGCGCCGGTGCCCGAGGCGGGATAGATGATGACCGGCTGCTTGGTCTGGAAGACCTGCCGGACGCTGCGCAGCACCTTCTTGGCCAGCGCGTTGAACTCCGGTCCGCGGTGATCGATCGTCGGATGATCCATCGCCCGCAGGATCCGGTCGGGGACGTTGGTCGGCCCGGGGATCTGCAGGAAGTGCCGGCCGCTGGGATGGGAATTCAGGCGCATGACGTTGACCTTTCGAAAAGCCTCTTGCCTTTTGTATACAATATGCCAGACTGAGTCCAGACCCATGGACGGCTCGATCCTCCCGATTGCGCGCTCGACCCTGCCGGAGGCGGCGGCGGAGCGGCTGCGCGCCCTGATCATAGAGGGGGCACTGGCGCCAGGCGCCAAGCTCAACGAGCGCGAACTGTCGGACCGGCTGGGCCTGTCGCGCACGCCGCTGCGCGAGGCCTTCCGGGTGCTGGCGGGCGAGGGGCTGTTGCGCCAGCTGCCCAACCGCGGCGTCCAGGTGGCGACCATGACGGCCGAGGAGGTGCGCCATGCCTTCGAGGTCATGGCGGCGCTTGAAGGCCTGGCCGGCGAGTTGGCGGCCGAGCGGGTCACCGCGGCCGACCTGGCCGATCTCCGTGTGCTGCAGGCTGAAATGGAGGCGGCGCACGCCGCGCGCGACCTGCCGGCGTACTATCGGGTCAACCGCGCCATCCACGACCGCCTGGGTGCGATCGCGGCCAATCCGGCCCTTATCCACACCTGCCGAACGTTCAATGCGCGGCTGCATGCCCTGCGCTTCCGCTCGAACCTCAAGCGCGAGAAATGGGACCGGGCGGTGGCCGAACACCGGGCCATGCTGGTGGCCCTTGCGGCGCGCGACGGCACCGCGCTACGTGATCTACTGAACCGGCACCTGCGCGCCAAGCAGCGGGCGGTGCTGGACGCGATGGCCAATGAAGACATCGCGAACGTTTTGGGAGGCACTCCATCATGAAGACTCCGTTTGCGCCAACGCGCCGCAACGCCCTGAAACTCGGCCTGGCGGCCTCGCTGGCCGCCCCCTCGATTGCCCGCGCCCAGCAGGGCTGGCCACCGCAGACCATCACCTGGATCAACCCGTTCCCGGCCGGCGGCGGCACCGACACCTTCGCCCGGCCGCTGGCCGCGCAGATCGGCGAGCAGCTCGGCTGCCAGATCATCATCGACAACAAGGGCGGTGCCGGCGGCACGGTGGGCGCCTCGCTCGCGGCCAAGGCCAAGCCCGACGGCTCGGTGTTCTTCGTCGGCGCCATCCACCACACCATCGCGCCCTCGATCTACAAGAGCCTCGACTATGACCTCGAGAAGAACTTCGAGCCGATCACCATGATCGCCCTGGTGCCGCAGGTGATCTCGATCAATCCCGCCAAGGTGCCGATGAAGACCTATGTTGAGTTCCTGGCCTACGTGAAGGCCAACCCGGGCAAGGTGAACTATGCCTCGCCGGGCGCCGGCACGGCGCATCATCTGGCGGGCGAGCTGTTCAAGCTCGAGACCAAGACCGACATCACCCATGTGCCCTACCGTGGCGCTGGCCCCGCGATGCAGGACCTGCTGGCCGGCAACGTCGACATGATGTTCGACGGCATGGGCACCTCGGCCACGCAGATCAAGGCCGGCAAGCTGATCGGCCTCGCGGTGGCGACGCCGCAGCGCGTCGGAGAGTTCCCCGACATCCCGACGGCCGTCGAGATCGGCGTGCCGAACTGGATCGTGTCGACCTGGTATGGCCTGTGGGCCGTCAAGGGCACGGCCAAGCCGATCGTCGACCGCATGCATGCCGAGGTCGTGAAGGCTCTGGCCAATCCCAAGCTGCAGGCGATCTGGAAGGACCAGACGGCGCAGGTGGGCGGCGAGTCGGCCGCCGACTTCGCCAAGCGCATCCGCGCCGAGATCGAGAAATGGCAGAAGGTCGTCGCCGCGGCCGGGGTGAAACTCGATTGAGCATGGTTGGGAGTCGGGTGTCCGGGAAACCTCATCCTGAGGAGCATCGCGTAGCGATGCGTCTCGAAGGATGAGCAACAAGCCGGATGTGTGGCCCATCCTTCGAGACGGCCCTTCGGGCCTCCTCAGGATGAGGACCATGGGATGCGTGACGTCGTTGATGCTGCCTCGGGAAGGAAGCGGCGTGCAGTTTTCGCCGGTTCGAATGGGTCTAAGACATTGACGTCCGCTCTCGAACAGACGCTGCGCCGCACGATCAAGGGCGAGGTCCTTTTCGACAGGGCCTCGCGCGGGCGCTATTCGACCGACGCCTCGATCTACCAGGTCGAGCCGGTGGGCGTGGTCGTGCCGCGCGACGAGACCGATCTGGCGCTCGTGGTCGACGTGGCGCGTGATGCGCGCGCCGCCCTGCTGCCGCGCGGTGCCGGCACGTCGCAGTGCGGCCAGACGGTGGGCGAGGCGCTGGTCGTCGACTGCTCGAAGTACCTGCGCGAGGTCGTGGGCTTCGACAAGGCCCGCGCCGAGGTCACCGTCCAGCCGGGTGTCGTCCTCGACCAGCTCAATGCCTGGCTCAGGCCCCACGGGCTCTGGTATCCGGTCGACGTCTCGACGGCGGCGCAGTGCACGCTGGGCGGCATGGCGGGCAACAATTCCTGCGGCTCCAGGTCGATCCGCTACGGCAACATGGTTCACAACGTGGCCTCGATCGACGCCATCCTGGCCAACGGCGAGCGGGCGCGCTTCGGCTCGGCCAGGCCCGAGGACATGCCGGCCGGCGTTCGCGCCATCGCCGACAAGGTGGCGGAACTGGCCTTCGCCGAGCGCGACGAGATCGAGCGGATGTACCCCAAGGTGCTGCGCCGCGTCGGCGGCTACAACCTCGACATCTTCTTCCCGCAGTCGGAGCGGCCCTACACGACCGACAACTCGGTGAACCTCGCGCACCTGCTGGTCGGCAGCGAGGGCACGCTCGCCGTCACCGAGCGGCTCACGCTGAAGCTGGCGCCGCTGCCCCGGCACAAGACGCTGGGCGTGGTCAACTTCGCGAGCTTCTACAAGGCGATGGACAGCGCGCAGCACATCGTGAAGCTCAAGCCCACGGCGGTCGAGCTGGTCGACCGCACCATGATCGAGCTGGCGCGCGCCAATCCGGCGTTCCGGCCGGTGATCGAGCGGGCCCTCATCAATAGTGGGGGGCTCGGCCAGCCCGAGGCGATCCTGCTGGTCGAGTTCGCGGGCGAGGAGCGTGACGACCAGCTGCGCGACCTAAAACGGCTGGTCGAGCTGATGGCCGATCTCGGCCTGCCGGGCAGCGTCGTCGAGATGCCGGAGCCCGGGCCGCAGGCCGCCCTCTGGGAAGTCCGCAAGGCCGGCCTCAACATCATGATGTCGATGAAGGGCGACGGAAAGCCCGTGTCCTTCATCGAGGACTGCGCCGTGCCGCTGGAGCACCTGGCCGACTACACGCAGCGCCTCACCGACGTCTTCGCCCGGCACGGCACGCGCGGCACCTGGTATGCGCACGCCAGCGTCGGCACGCTGCATGTACGGCCGATCCTCGACATGCGCCGCGAGGGCGCGGCCCAGATGCGGGCGATCGCCGAGGAGGCCTCGGCGCTGGTGCGCGAGTACAAGGGCGCCTTCTCGGGCGAGCACGGCGACGGCCTGGTGCGCTCGGAGTGGGTGGCCTGGCAGTTCGGGCCGCGGCTCACGCGGGCGTTCGAGGCGGTCAAGGACGCCTTCGATCCGGCCGGCATCATGAATCCCGGCAAGATCGTGCGGCCGCCGCGCATGGACGACCGCGCGCTGTTCCGCTTCAAGCCGGGCCATGCCGGCGTCGACTACGCACCGGCGCTCGACTGGTCGGCGTGGGACGTCCAGACCGATCCCGTCACCGAGGTGACGTCGCCGCCGGGCAGCGGCGGCGATCCGACCGGCGGTTTCGCGAAGGCCGCCGAGATGTGCAACAACAACGGCCATTGCCGGAAGTTCGACGCTGGCACCATGTGCCCGTCCTTCCGCGTGACGCGCGACGAAAAGCATCTCACGCGGGGCCGCGCCAATACGCTCCGTCTCGCCCTCTCGGGCCAGCTCGGGCCGGCGGCACTCGCCTCCGACGCGGTGGCGGCGGCGATGGATCTCTGCGTGAGCTGCAAGGGTTGCAAGCGCGACTGCCCGACCGGCGTCGACATGGCGCGCATGAAGATCGAGGTGAAGTCGGCGCGCCGCATGGCCCGCGGGCTCAGGCTGCGCGACCGGCTGATCGGCGGCCTGCCGGCCACCGCGCCGTGGGCGCGGCGCCTGCCGTGGCTGTTCAATCTCGCCTGGTTCATCCAGCCCTACCTGGGCTTCGCCAAGCAGCGCACCCTGCCGCGGTGGCGGCGCGACACGTTCCTGGCCACGACCGAGGTCGATGCGGCCGACGCCACGGTGGTGGTCTTCGCCGACAGCTTCTCCAACAATTTCGAGCCCGAGATCCTGCATGCCGCGCGGCGGGTGTTCGAGGCCGCCGGCCATCGCGTCGCCGTGGCCTGGCCCACCCTCGGCGCGCGGACGCTGTGCTGCGGGCGCACCTATCTGGCGACCGGCCAGATCGAGGAGGCGAAGCAGGAAGCGATGCGGCTCCTGCAGGCGCTCCTGCCCTTCGTGGCCAAGGGCGTGCCGGTGGTCGGGCTGGAACCCTCCTGCCTGTTCACGCTGCGCGACGAGTTCCTGGCGATGGGGCTCGGCGAGGACGCCGAGGCCGTCGCCAAGAACGCCTTCCTGTTCGAGGAGTTCCTGGTTCGCGAGAAGAAGGCGGGCCGGCTCACGCTCGAACTCAAGCCGCTGGCCGAGAAGAGCGCGCTGCTGCATGGCCATTGCCACCAGAAGGCCTTCGGCGCGATGAGCGCCGTGCAGGAGGCGCTGTCGCTGGTGCCCGACCTCGCGGTGAGTCCGATCGAGTCGAGCTGCTGCGGCATGGCCGGCAGCTTCGGCTACGAGGCCGAGCACTACGAAACCTCGATCGCCATGGCCGAGCTCTCGCTGCTGCCGGCCGTGCGCAAGGCCGATCCCGACGCCCTGATCGTGGCCGACGGCACGTCGTGCCGGCACCAGATCGCCGACGGCACGAACCGACAGGCGATACACGTTGCCGAGGTGCTGGCGCGGGCTTTGGCCTAGACAGTCTCTCCTCCCCCGCGGAGCGCTAGGCGATTCACACATTTCTGAGGCTCCACCCTTTGGCGATGCCGTGGAAGTAGTCGAGGCCATGTTTGAAGGTA
>JAIETA010000193.1 GCA_019745575.1 Reyranella sp.
CGCGCGGCCTGGCGCGGCTGGCGCACCGCCGAGCAGGCCCGCGTCGACGCCGAGGCGGCCGTTGCGGCGGCGCGGCGCGATGAGGATTTCCTGCGCCATGCCGTGAAGGAGCTGGAGGCGCTCGCGCCGCAGGCCGACGACGAGGAGCGACTGGCCTCGGAGCGTCAACTCCTGCGCGCCGGCAGCGCACTGGGCGAGGCCGTGGTGCAGGCGCTGGCCGAGCTGGACCAGGGCCGGGGCACGATCGCTACGCTGCGTGCGGCGCACCGTCTGATCGAGCGCAACCTCGACAAGGCCGCGGGCCGCCTCGACGCGCCGCTGGCCGCCCTCGAGCGGGCGCTGAGCGAGACGACCGAGGCGCAGGCGCAGCTCGAGGCGGCGCGCGATGCCCTGGAATTCGACCCGGCGCGTCTCGAGAAGATCGAGGAGCGCCTGTTTGCGCTGCGTGCGGCGGCGCGCAAGCACAACGTCGCTGTGCCGGAGCTGGCGGCGGTCGCCGAGAAGATGGCGGCCCAGCTTGCGGCGCTCGATTCCGGCGAGGCCAGCCTGATGCGGCTCGCGGCAGCCGCCAAGACCGCTCGTGCAACTTACGTCGCAGCGGCCGACGCGCAGACAATGGCCCGCCGCAAGGGGGCGGCACGGCTCGACAAGGCGGTCGCGGCCGAGCTTGGTCCACTCAAGCTGGAGAAGGCCAAGTTCGTCACGGACCTGTCGCCGTTGCCCGAGGCCGAGTGGTCCGAGGCCGGCACCGACCGCGTGCAGTTCACCGTTGCCACCAACCCCGGCACGCCGCCGGCGCCGATCGCCCGGATCGCGTCGGGGGGCGAGCTGTCGCGCTTCCTGCTGGCGCTGAAAGTCTGCCTGGCCAAGGTCGGCGACGCCTCGACCATCGTGTTCGACGAGGTCGACTCCGGCATCGGCGGCGCCACTGCGGCGGCCGTGGGCGAACGCCTGAAGCGGCTGGCCAGGGACGTCCAGGTGCTGGTCGTGACGCATTCACCGCAGGTCGCCGCCCTGGCCGACCGCCACTGGCTGATCCGGAAGACGACGACGCGCAACTCCGCCAGCACCGACGTGCTGGCGCTCGACGCCGGGGGCCGCCGCGAGGAGATCGCGCGCATGTTGTCGGGCGCCGAGGTGACGGCGGAGGCGCGCGCCGCCGCCGACCGCCTGCTGGCGATCGCGGGCTGACATGTCGAAAGCAGCGAAAGTGGTTGCCTCGCTGAAGGTCGAGGATCTCACCGAGCGTCAGGCGCGCGCCGAGCACAAGCGGCTCGCCGACGAGATCGCCCGTCACGACACGCTCTATCACGACAAGGACGATCCGGAGATCTCGGACGCCGAGTACGACCAATTGCGCCAGCGCCTGAAGGCGGTCGAGGCGCGGTTTCCGCAGCTCGTCGACATGTTCAGTCCGACGCAGAAAGTGGCCCCGACGCCGACCACCGCCTTCGCCAAGGTCCGGCATGGCCGGCCGATGCTGTCACTCGACAACGCCTTTACCGAGGAGGAGTTGCAGGGCTTCCTCGACCGGGTGCGGAGGGGTCTGGAGCGCGAGACCGATCTCAAGCCCGACGCCGAGATTGCGCTGAGCTGCGAGGCGAAGATCGACGGGCTCTCGATCAGCCTGCGTTACGAGGACGGCGTGTTCATCCAAGGGGCCACGCGCGGCGACGGCACCACCGGCGAGGACGTCACGGCCAACCTAAAGACCATCAAGGACATCCCGCAAAAGCTCAAGGGCAAGGGCGTGCCGAAGGCCTTCGATGTGCGCGGCGAAGTCTACATGGAACGCAAGGCGTTCATGGAATTGAATGCCCGCCAGGTTGCGGCGGGCGAGAAGGCCTATGTCAATCCGCGCAACACCGCCGCCGGTTCCCTGCGCCAACTCGATCCGGAGATCACCGCGAGCCGCCCGCTGCGCTTCTTCGCCTATGCATGGGGCGAGGCCGAGCCGCGCACCTGGAAGACGCATAGCGAGTATCTCACGCTCCTGAAGGAATGGGGCTTCAAGACGAATCCATTGACCAGGCTCTGCCGCACTGCCGACGAGGTACGCGCGTTCTATAGAAAAATCGGCACCGAACGGCCGTCGCTGCCCTATGACATCGACGGCGTCGTCTACAAGGTCGACCGCATCGACTGGCAGGAACGCCTGGGCTTCGTGAGCCGTGCCCCGCGCTGGGCGATCGCCCACAAGTTCCCGGCCGAGCAGGCGCGCACGCGGCTGAGAGATATCGTCATCCAGGTCGGACGGACTGGGGCGCTTACCCCGGTCGCCGATCTCGAGCCGGTCAATGTCGGCGGCGTCATGGTTTCGCGCGCCACGCTGCACAATGCCGACGAGATCGAACGCCTCGACGTCCGTGTCGGCGACATGGTGATCGTGCAGCGCGCCGGCGACGTCATTCCGCAGGTGCTGGGTTTCGTACCCGAGGAGCGGCCGAAAAAGACGCACAAGTACGAGTTCCCCACCCATTGCCCCTGTCCGCTAAAAACCAAGGTGGCCAGCGAAGAGGGTGGCGTGGTCAGGCGCTGCTCGGGCGGGCTGGAATGCCCGTTCCAGCAGGTCGAACGGCTGCGTCACTTCGTGTCGCGCAACTGCTTCGACATAGAAGGGCTGGGCGGCACGCACATCGAGAATTTCTTCAACGACGGTCTTCTGAAGGTGCCGGGCGACATTTTTCGCCTGCCGAAGAAAGCCGCCGAGATATCGAAACGTGAAGGCTGGGGCGATCTTTCGGTGCGCAACCTGGTGGCCGCCATCGAGGCGCGGCGGACCGTCGCGCTCGACCGGCTGATCAACGCCATCGGCATCCCGCTGATCGGCGAGGCGACCGCCAAGCTGCTTGCCCAGGAGTACGGCGACGTCGGCACCTGGCTCGACGAGATGCTGAAGGCCGCCAAGGAGCGCCGGAAGCAGCCGGACGCCGTGAAGAAGGAGAAGGCCGCCGCCGAGGTCGGGACGAGCTACGGCCGGCTGTGCAACATCGAGCAGATCGGCGTCACGACCGCCGATGCCATGTGCGCGTTCTTCGCCGAAGGCCACACCGTCGACATCATCCGCGATCTGCTGAAGGAGCTGATGGTGCAGCCGGTGGAACGGCGGGTCGTGGCGGCCGATGCTTTGCTCAAGGACAAGATCGTGGTCTTCACCGGCGAACTGAGTTCGATGACCCGCGACGCCGCCAAGGCGCGCGCCGAGGAACTGGGCGCCAAGGTCACGGACTCGGTGTCGAAGAAGACCAGCCTCGTGGTGGTCGGTGAGAACGCCGGCTCCAAGGCGCGCAAGGCGGCCGAACTTGGCGTGCAGACGATGACGGAAGAGGAGTGGGTGAAGCTAGCGGGAGGCTGAACCGGGGTGCTTTTCCGCACGCGGCGTCTTCTGACCCGCCGACCTCGAGGCCACCAGCGGAATCAGGAAAAGAACAAGAAACACGATATTCAGAACGATATTGCCGATCATGCCGGCAGCCCACGACCCTGTGCTGTCGATGACGAACCAAACGGCGAGCCCTGCCGCCATCGTCCGCCGCACGTCGCGATCGCCGCGGGCGATCGGGCCGGCCGACAGCCCGTACATCAGGACTCCCCAACCCGCCATCACGCCGCCCGCCACCGCATTCACCGCAAAGGTTTCGGCCGAAAACGCCGCCGGCTTGCCGTCCATTGGCCACGCCAGGAGGTCGAACAGCAAAAGCCAGGGCGCCTGGCCGGTAGGATGGCTCGCGGCGGCGGCGACGAGGCCGAAGGCGATGGTGACGACCGACATCGCCTTGAGCCACAGGACGCAGAGGCGTTCACTCATCTGCAACTCCGGTTTGTCTGCGGGCTCAGAGTCGGCGGCGGGCCGAATGCCGGCAATTACCTCGCAGGTAAGGGCCGATGCCACGCCGAGGGTCCGGCCGGCATCTCAAATGGCGCGCGTCGCCTCGGCAAGCCAGGCGCGCGTCACCTCGTCGACGTCGGGTCCGATCGTCTCGCGCACCCGCTGGTGATAGGCGTTCAGCCACTGCCGCTCGGCCTCTGTCAGCAGGCCGGGTTCGACGCAGGCCAGGTCGATCGGCGCCAGGGTCAGTGTCTCGAATTCCAGGTAGCGCCGGTCGGCGCCGTCGATGGCCGCCTCGCGGACCGCCACCAGGTTCTCGATGCGGATGCCGTAGGCGTCCGTCTTATAGTAGCCGGGCTCGTTGCTGACGATCATGCCGGGCTGCAGGGCAACGTTGTTGGCGACCTTGGAGATGCGGTGCGGCCCCTCGTGGACCGACAGATAGGCGCCGACGCCGTGGCCGGTGCCATGGTCGTAGTCGAGGCCAACCTGCCAGAGGGAGTAGCGCGCCAGCGCGTCGAGCTGCGAGCCGGTCGTGCCGGCCGGGAAGCGGGCGGTCGCCAGCGAGATGTGGCCTTTCAGTACGCGTGTAAAGCGGTCGCGCATTTCGGGGCTCGGCGTGCCGATGGCCACGGTGCGCGTGATGTCGGTCGTGCCGTCGCGGTATTGGCCGCCCGAGTCCACGAGATAGAGGCTGCCGGGGAGAAGGGTGCGCTCGGTCTCCGGCGAGGCGCGATAGTGCACGATGGCGCCGTTGGGCCCGGCGCCGGAAATGGTGTCGAAGCTGAGGTCGCGCAGCTTGCCGGTTTCCTGGCGCAGCGCCTGCAGCCGGTCGGAGGCCGCAATCTCGCGCAGCGTGCCGCCGGCCGACTCGCGCGCCAGCCAGGCCAGGAAGCGGCTGACGGCGGCGCCGTCGCGGTGGTGGGCGGCGCGAACACCGCCCAGTTCGACGGCATTCTTGCACGCCTTGGGCAGGGCGACCGGATCGGCGTCGCGCACCAGGCTGGCACCGGCCGCCTGCAGCCGGGTCGCTGCCCAATGCGGCGCCGTCGCACCCTCGATCAATACCCGCTTGGCCTGGGCGCCCAGAGTGTCGAGGGCGCTGCCCAGGTCATCGGGCGGGGCAAGCGTGACGGCGTTGCCGAGCCATGCCACCGTCCGGTCGGGCAGTTTGCGGCGGTCCATGTAGAGATCGACATGACCGTCGCCGTGCAGCAGGGCGAAGCCCAACGCGAAGGGCGTGCGCGGCACGTCGCCGCCGCGCACGTTGAGCAGCCAGGCAATGGAGTCGGGCGCGGTGATCAGCGCCACATCGGCGCCCTTGGCAGTCACGATGGCGCCGACGCGTGCGCGCTTGGCTTCGCTCGTCTCGCCGGTGAATTCGACGGGGTGCGGCAAGACAGGCGCCAGTGGCGCCGGCGGCCGGCCGCGCCATACGGCGTCGATGGGGTTCGACTCGACAGGCACGAAGCTGCCGCCGGCGCGTGCGCAGGCCCGGGTGAAGCGCTCGTGGCCGTCGACCGTCTGCAGCCGGGGATCGAAACCGAGCTTGCCGCCCTTGGGCAGGTTGTCGGCGATCCAGGCTTCGGGCGAGTCCTCTGGGATCTGGTGCGGCACGAAGGCGGCGGTATCGACCTGGCTGCGCACGGCCAGCGTGTAGCGGCCGTCGATGAAGATCGCCGCGCGGTCCGCGAGAACGATCGCGAGGCCGGCCGAGCCGCTGAAGCCGGTGAGCCATGCCAGGCGCTGCGCGCGTCGCGGCACATATTCACCCTGGTGCTCGTCGGCCCGCGGCACCACGAAGCCGTCGATGCCGCGCCGCTTGAGTTCGGCGCGCAGCGCAGCCAGGCGGTCGGGCGGCGCCGGCACGACGTCGAGCCCGTCGTCGGCTCCCGCCAGTTCAGCCCGCCACGCCGTCAACGCCCTGACCAATTCGGCGTCGGCCCCGGCCGAAACCAGTTCGACCCACTCGGGGCCAGCCAGCCCTTCCGGCGCGGCGGCCACGCCGCGCATCAGCGATTCCAGGGCGGCAGGGTCGGTTTGGCGACCGCGTTGGCGCAACAGCTGAAGAACGTCGTCCGGCGGTGAACTCATGGTGTCGCGGACCCTACGCGGGGTGCTCGGAGGTGGCAAACGGCGCAACAATCGAACTTCGCAAACGCGAAATGCCAAATTAAGATTCGCTATGCGTTTTATGCATGGCAGAGGTTCGGGCGGCCGACTTATCGTTGTAACTCAAGGCCCTATATTTGCTTAGTGCGATGCAGCATCGCGTACCGCGTCGCACCATAGAAGGAGTGTATCATGATGACCCAGCCGATTCGGACTTTTCAAGATCTGACCAGCGAAACTGCGCCGGCGGGGGGAAACGATATCGCCAAACTCGAGTTCACCACCGCCGACCGCCAGATGCTCGAGCTGCGCGCCCGCTACGCTCGTGCCGAGTTCGTGGCGAACGCGCTGGGTGACGCCCTGCTGTGGGTAGGGCGCCAGACCGGTCGTTTCGTGGCCGCGATCAAGATGGACCTCAAGCTGCGGGCCGCGGAAGCCCAGCTGCTGCGCATGACGGACCGCGAGCTGGCCGACCTCGGCCTTGCCCGCAGCGACATCCCGTTCGCGGTCCGCGAGACGGCGCATGGCCTCAGCCCGCAGATCGACGCCGTCACGGGCGACGTGGCCGCGGTAAACCACAATCTGCGCCGCGCCGCCTGATTCGATCGTCGTGTAGCGTAGCGTAAGCGTAAGGGGCCGGCGAAAGCCGGCCCTTTTTCGTGAGCGCCTTGCTAGACGCGGCGCAGCAGCAGGCTGCGCCACCAGGCGCCGCCGGTTTCGAGGTCGCGGCGGCGCTCGAAGGCAAAGCCGTGGCGGGCGTAGGCCGACAGGACGAGCGCGGCCTGCTCGACGAGCAGTCCGCTCAACAGCACGCGACCGCCCGGTCGCACCGCCGCGGCGAACGATGTGGAAAGGTCGACCAGCGGCCCCGCAAGGATATTGGCCACGATCAGGTCGTAAGGCGTCCGGGCGGCAAGTTCCGGCGCCTGGAGGCCGGCCGAGACGACGAAGCGGCAGAGCCCGCCGACGCCGTTCAGGCCGGCGTTTTCCACCGCGACGTCCACTGCCTCGGCGTCGTTGTCGCCGCCCAGGACACTGCGTTGCCACAGCTTGGCCATGGCGATGGCGAGGATGCCGCTGCCGCAGCCGACATCGACCGCGTTGGCGGTCTCGGCCGGGTCGAGGGTGGCCAGCAGCTCGAGGCAGCCGCGCGTGGTTGCGTGGGTGCCGGTGCCGAAGGCGAGGCCCGCATCGATGCGCAGCGGCAGCAGGCCGGCGGGCTGTCCGCCCGCGGCGTGCGAGGGATGGACCCAGAACGGCCCCACCGAGAAGGGCCGGAACGAACGCTGGTTCTCCGCCACCCAGTCGATGTCGGGGAGTTCGTCCCATGTCCAGTTCGGCTCCGCTATGCCGAGCGCCCGCGCCGCCGCGGCGATCGCCCCCTCGACCAGGGTCGCGTCGCCGTCGCCGAAGATGTCGATGCGCCAGGGCCCGTCGCGCGAGACCTCGCAGCTCGCGACGATGAAGCCTTCCTCGCCCAGCCGTTCCTCGAGGAGCGTTTCCCAGGCAGCGCGGTGTGCCGCCGGGACGACAAAGCCCGCCTTCCGCACGGTACTCATGCCGGCAGATAGAGCATGCGTTCCGGTGGCAGGGCGACGCCCACCCTGTCGCCGACGGCACGCAACTCGCCGCCGGACTGGAAAGGCGCCTCGACTAGGATCTCGTTGTCGCCCACCCGCACGCTGTAGCGCACGGCGGCGCCCAGGAATTCACGGTGCGTGACCGGTCCGCGCAGGGCGGCCCCGTCGACCGGCGACAGGCTGGCGTGCTGCGGCCGAAAGACCAGCCGTTTCCCGGCCGGCACCGAGATGCCGTGGCCGTCGCCCAGGATGTTGGCCGAGCCGAGGAAGCTCGCCACGAAGAGATTGGCCGGTTTCTCGTAGAGTTCCATCGGCGTGCCGACCTGACGGATGGTGCCGGCATCCATGACGGCGATGCGGTCGCAGATGGTGTTGGCCTCCTCCTGGTCGTGGGTGACGAAGATGGTGGTGAGGCCGAGCCGCTGCTGCAGTGCCCGTAGTTCGCGCCGCACGCCCACCCGCATCTTGGCGTCGAGGTTCGACAGCGGCTCGTCGAGCAGCAGGACCTTGGGTTCGATGGCGATGGTGCGCGCCACAGCGACACGCTGCTGCTGGCCGCCGGAAAGCTGGGCCGGCCGGCGACCGGCGAGGTCGGCGAGGCCGACGAGGTCGAGCGCCTGGGCCACGCGGCGGTCGATCTCGGCGCGCGGCAGGCGGCGTTCCTCCAGACCGAAGGCGACGTTCTTCGCCACCGTCATATGGGGCCACAGGGCATAACTCTGGAACACCATGCCGACGTCACGCTTCCACGGCGGCAGCGGGGCCACGTCACGGCCGTCGAGCAGGACCTGCCCGGTCTGCGCCTGGGCGAAGCCGGCAATCAGCCGCAACAAGGTGGTCTTGCCGCAGCCCGACGGCCCGAGGAAGGCAAAGAACTCACCCGGCCGGACCGCGAGGTCTACATCCTTCAGGACATGCGTCGCGCCATAGGACAGGTTGACGCCCGCGATCTCGATGCCCACCGCCTTCGACATGGTCATGCCCTCATATATCGAGGCCGCGCGCGCGTTGCGAGCGGTCGGCGGCGAGCTGGGCGAGGCCCATGCAGATGGCGACGATGACCACGGCGATCACGCCGAGCGCCGCGCCCGCGCCGCGTCCGGCGGGCGTCTGCATCAGGACATAGAGTCCATAGGCCAGCGGGGCGTCGGAGTTGGACTGCACCAGCATCAGGACCGCCGACAGCTCGACGGCGGCAGTGGCGAAGCTGGTGACGAAGCCCGCCAGCAGGCCGCCGGTCATCAGCGGGATCACGATGCGCCGCACTGTGCGGGCCTTGGTGGCGCCGAGATTTTCTGCCGCCTCCTCGAGCGACACCGAGATCTGCTGCAAGGCGGCATAGGCGGCGCGGAGTGCATAGGGCAGGCGGCGGATGGCGATGGCCAGCACGATCACGATCCACAGGGCCGCTAGCGGCGTTCCGTCGGGCATTTTCACGCCGTAGAAGGCGCGCAGATAGCCGATGCCCAGCACGACGCCCGGAACGGCGAGTGCGGTGCTGGCCGCCCAGTCGAGCCACTGACGGCCGGGCAGCTTGGTGCGCAGCACGAGATAGGCGATGGCGCCGCCGATCGCTACGTCGATGCCCGCCGCCAGGCTCGAGTAGAGCAGTGTGTTCTTGATGTAGATGGAGCTGTCGCCCAGCACGCGTGCATAGTGGGCGAGGGTGTAGCCGTCGGGCAGCGGGCTGAACGACCATACGGTGGCAAACGACAAGAGTAGCAGGCCGACGTGGGGTGCCAGCACCAGCGCCAGGATCAGGATCACCACGGCATAGGCCAAGAACGACTCGCGCGGCTTGAGCTTGCGCCGGGCGAGGCCGCCGCCGCCGCGCTGGGTCGTGGCGTAGTCCTTGCCCTTCAGCACCAGCGCCGAAGCCCACATGGTCGCCACCGCTACGCCGATCAGGACCACGGAAATTACATAGCCCATGGGATCGTCGATGCCGATCGAGGTGATGCGCAGGTAGGCCTGCGGCGCTAGCATCTCCTTGACGTTGAGCAGCAAGGGCGTCGCCACGTCATCGAACACTTTCACGAACACCAGGCTGGCGCCGGCGATGTAGCCCGGCAGGGCGAGCGGCAGGGCGATGCGCCGAAACAGCCTGAGGCCGTGGGAGCCCAGGTTCTGGGCGGCTTCCTCCATGGAACGGTCGATGTTGCGCAGCGCCGCCGACAGGTTGACCAGGATGAAGGGGAAGTAGTGGATCGCCTGCAGGAAGATGACGCCGTTCAGCCCTTCCATGAAGCCGATCTTGAAGTCGAACCATTCGTCGAGCAGCAGGTTCACGCTTCCGTTGCGCCCGAACAGGAGCTGCATGGCGACGGCGCCGACGAAAGGCGGCATGACCAGGGGCAGGAAGCCCAAGGTCTGCACCAGCATGGCGCCGCGGAACTCGAAGCGTGTCGTCAGATAGGCAAGCGGCAGCGCGAGCGCTGAGGCCCAGACGACCGTCATCGCCGATACGTAGATCGAATTCCAGAACGAGCGCACGAAGAGGTCGGTGCGCGCGAAATCTTGGAAGTTGACCAGCGTCAGGGCGCCGCCGCCCTTCTCGGTGAAGGCGACGTAGATCACAGTGGCCACGGGCATGACGAGGAACACGCTCAGGAAGAGGGCGATGGCCAGGGCGAGGGCCGCCTGGCCGATCGAGCGCGTTCCCGCGAGGGCCATCAGCGGGCGAGCTTCAGCGCCTCGTCGGCCTTGGCCTTGGCGGCGGCATACTTCTCCTTGGCAAAGGCAGCCCACTGCTGCTCGAGCTCGGCCTGGCGCGCCGACTTCTCCTTGCCGCCGCTGAAGGCCGCCCGGATCTCGGGCGAGGCGGCCTGGGCGGCGGTGATCGGCATGGAAGCGATCAGGTCGCGGGCCTCCTTGGCCAGCGCGCGGGCCCGGGGGTTGTCCTTCTTCGCCAGCGCCGCATCGACCTCGTGCAGCGCCCTCGTGGCGGCCTTCAGGGGTTCGAGCTGGAAGGTGATGAGCTGGTCATACAGCGTGTCGACGGCCGCGCTGCGGCTCTCCGAGAGCTCGGCATTGAAGGTGAGCAGCCCTTGCAGGTTCTTGTCCTTGAAGGGGTTGGGGTAATCGGCCGGCGCCTTGGCGTAGGTCTCGGGCCGGACGGGCAGGCGGCGGATGGTTGGCTCCAGCAGCGCCTCTTGGCCGGTGGGCGAGAGCAGGAACTCGATGAAGGCCTCGGCGCCCGCCTTGTTGGGAGCGTTGGCGACGATGCCGACATTGGCAGGCACCAGCGTCGTCACTGTTGGATAGACGAATTTCACCGGGAAGCCCGCGCCCTGCGAGGAGAAGGCGAAGAAGTCGATCACGATGCCGTAGCCGACCTGGCCGGAATTGACGGCTTCCGGCACGCCGAACGAACGATCGGTCACTTGGCGCAGATTGCCCGAGATCTCCTTGATGGTGCGCCAGCCTTTGTCCCAGCCTTCGCCCTGCAGGATGGTCTCGATGGTGAGGTGCGTGGTGCCTGAGCGGGAGGGCGCCGAGATCGACACATGGTCGAAGTAGGGCGCGGCGGCGAGGTCTTGCCACTCCTTGGGGGTCGGCAGCTTGTTGGCTTTAACATAGCGTTCGTTCCACATGATGCCGTAGCCCGAGGCTGCGAAGCCCGAATAGAAACCGTCCTTGTCGTTCACCGGATAGGAGCCGACCTTCTCGGCAATGCCCGTCGCCTTGGGCTTGTATGGGCTGAGCAGCTTCTTGCCCTTCAGCACCTCGAAGGCGTCGGGCGCCGAGGCCCAGAACAGGTCGACCTGGTTGTTGCCCCGGGTCTCCTCGAGGAACTTCACGCCGGCATTGGTGTTGCGGTTCTGCACTTCCAGCGTAGCCCCGGGCACGGCCTTCTCGAAGGCCTTCTTGAGCGGATCGGTCACGTCCTTGGAAAAGGAGGTGACGACCGTCACCTTGCCGGTCTGGGCGAAGGCGGCGCCGGCGGCAAAGATGAGGCCGAGTGTGAAGCCGGTGGCGAGGGCGGACAGGCGGACCATGACGTTTCTCCCGTGCATATCTTGATCAAGCGGCTTCGATGAAGCTGTCGAGCACCTTCTTGGGGCCGGCTTTTTCGAAGTCGATGTCGAGCTTGTTGCCGTCGACGGCCAGGATGCGGCCGTAGCCGAACTTCTGGTGAAATACGCGCTGGCCGACGCCGAGATCGGCCTTGTCGCCCTCTACGGCGCGTCGGTCGTCCAGTGTTTCGTCGCGCCAGCGCGTGCGGCGGCCGCCGCCCGTGCCGAGGCTCTCGTAGTCGAAGCCGCTCGCCTGGTCGCGCAGGCCGCCGTGATGTCCGGCCGAGTAGGTGGCGTAGAGGCCGGCGTCGCTCGACTCGGCGAGATGGCCCGTCGGCAGCTCGCGCAGGAAGCGCGACGGGATAGCGGCCTGCCACTGGTTGAAGATGCGCCGGTTGGCGGCGAAAGAGACGTAGGCGCGCTTGCGCGCCCGTGTCAGCCCGACATAGGCCAGTCGCCGCTCTTCCTCGAGCCCGGCCAGGCCCTTGTCGTCGAGGGCGCGCTGGTTGGGAAACAGGCCTTCCTCCCAGCCCGGCAGGAACACCGTGTCGAACTCCAGCCCCTTGGCGGCATGCAGCGTCATGATGCTGACCATGTCGGTGTCGCTGCGGTCGGCCATGTCCGTCAGCAGCGCCACGTGCTCGAGGAAGGCGGGCAGCGAGTCGAACTCCTGCAGGGCGTTGGTCAGTTCCTTCAGGTTTTCCAATCGGCCCTCGGCCTCGGGCGAGCGGTCGAGCCGCAGCATGTCGGTGTAGCCCGACTCGTCGAGCAGCGTTTCCACCACCTCGACGTGGTTCATGCCGTCGAGCATGGCGCGCCAGCGCTCGAAATTGCGAATGAGGTCGCCCAGGGACTTGCGCGGCCGTGCCTTCAGCTCGTCGGTCTCGAGCGCCCGCCGGGTGGCCTCGAACAGCGAGATCTTCTGCGTGCGCTGGATCGACCGGAGCGTGCGCAACGCCGATTCGCCGAGGCCGCGGCGCGGCGTGTTGTAGATGCGTTCGAAGGCGAGATCGTCGTCGTGCTGCACCGTGACGCGGCAATAGGCCAGCGCGTCGCGGATCTCCTGGCGTTCGTAGAAGCGCGGACCGCCGATCACCCGGTAGGGCAGGCCCATGGTGATGAAGCGCTCCTCGAACTCGCGCGTCTGGAAGCCGGCGCGCACCAGGATGGCGATCTGCGCCAGCCTGTGCTTGTCGCGCTGCAGCGCCTCGATCTCCTCGCCGATGCCGCGGGCCTCCTCGTCGCCGTCCCAGACGCCGCGCACCGCGATGCGCTCGCCTTCCTTCATCTCCGTCCACAGCGTCTTTCCGAGGCGGCCCTCGTTGTGCGAGATGAGATGCGAGGCGGCGGCCAGGATGTGCGGCGTCGAACGGTAGTTGCGCTCCAGCCGGACGATGGTGGCGCCCGGGAAATCCTTCTCGAAGCGCAGGATGTTGCCGACCTCGGCGCCGCGCCAGCCGTAGAT
>JAIETA010000053.1 GCA_019745575.1 Reyranella sp.
AGAACCATCAAAAGCGCATCGTCGAGGCGCGCTTCGTCTTGTTCATCAGACGGACAGCGCAATAGATTCACAGTCTCGAGATGCTGCTGCATCGACCGTTCCTCGACGCGACCATGGCGGTGCGGGTGCGCACGCCCGACGGCGCGATCCTGGCGGCGGACGACCCGTCTCTCGCCTCCCGACTCACCTCCCGACCGGCCGCCGGCCCGGCGCCGCGGCCCGGCCTCATGCTCCACCGCGCCGCCGAAGCCCAGGCCGACTGCCATCCGCTGTCGCTGATCTCGCTGGCCACGGCGAAGGAGATCGAGCGTGCGGCGGGCCGCGCGGTCGACCGGCGGCGCTTCCGCGCCAACGTCTATCTCGACCTGGGCAAGGCCCCGGGCTTCGCCGAGGACGACTATGTCGGCTGGCGGCTCAGGCTCGGCGACACAATCACCGTCGACGTCCTGGAGCGCGACCCGCGCTGCGCCATGGTGAACATCGACCCCGACACGCTGGAGACGACGCCCGACACCTTGCGTGCCATCGCCCGTCTGCACGGCGGCGACGCCGGCATCTACGGCGCGGTCCTGGCCGAAGGCACCGTCCGGGTCGGCGATCCGGTGATCCTGGTGAAGTGACGGCCGGCCGCCCCCGGCTTGATTACGCCGGAGGTAATCGGCGGACCGGCGGTCCGGTGCTAGATTTCACGCCATGAGCCTCACCTCCCCATCGCCCGCCCCGCCCCCCGACGCCGCCCGGCCCGATCTGTTCGGCCCGATGCTGCGCACCTGGCGCCGCCGCCGCGGCGCCAGCCAGCTCGCGCTCGCCCTGCAGTCGGGCGTCTCGCAGCGCCACGTCAGCTTTCTCGAATCGGGCCGCGCCAAGCCCAGCCGCGAGATGGTCGTGCAGCTCTCGACCGCGCTCGACGTGCCGCTACGCCAGCGCAACGCCATGCTGCTGGCGGCAGGCTTCGCCCCGGTCTACCGCGAGAGCAACCTCGCCGCCCCCGAACTCACGCCGGTGCGCCAGGCGATCGACCGCATCCTCCGGAAGCACGAGCCCTATCCCGCCCTCGTCGTCGACCGGCTTTGGAATCTCCTGCAGGCCAACGACGCTGCCCAGGCATTTACGCTGTTCCTGTTCGAGGGCCCACCGCCCGCACCGCCGCCCGGCAAGGGGCCGAACCTGCTGCGCTGGTTGCTCGATCCCAAGGCGCTGCGCGCCAAGATCGCCAACTGGGAGGAGGTGGCGCGCTACCTGGTCTCGACCACCTACGCCGAGACCCTGGCCGACGGCGGCGAGCCCCAGGCGCTGGCTTTCATGGCGGACATCATGGCCTACCCCGACGTGCCGGCCTCGTTCCGCAAGCTGCGCTTCGAGGAGCGGCCGGCGCCGGTCCTGACGGTCGACTGCCTCGTCGGCGGCAAGGCGCTGTCGGTGTTCACGACCATCTCGACGCTCGGCACGCCGCAGGACGTCACCCTGCAGGAAGTGCGCATCGAATGCTTCTTCCCGGCCGACGAGCGCAGCGACGCGCTGTTCAAGAGTCTCGCCGCCAGGAACTGAAGCGGCGCCAAGGAGCGGGCCCAACTTTCGAAATCGGGCCCAACCCGAGACACCGAAATCCGGCTCTCCAGCCGCCTGGAAGCCAGCAAATCCGCCCTTTTCGCGCGTTCGGCGGGCCCACCTGAAACGTCGGTGTGTTGGGCCCGAAGTTGGGCCCGGACCCGTCCCCGATCGTGGCGCGGTTCTTCAAGTACGCCGCGCCCCGAGGCGAAGCGCGTTCGGCCGTCATCCCCAACGGGAAGCGTGCCCCGTGCGCCGGTTGGCCGGCGTCGTTCGATGCATCTCCCTGACGACCAGCCGGACGGGCCGGGTGGGAAGGAGGCGCGGGCGTGTTGTTTTGAGTTCCTTGGGCCTTCGGCCTCAGGACAGGCCACGGGTCAGGACCCGCGGCGGCGACCCTATGCTTCGAGCATAAACCCGCGGACGGCCGCGGGCAGGTCTTTGCCGGAACGAAAAAGGCCGGCGCAAGGATCACGGATCGAGCGCCAACCTGACATAAAAATAGCCCATAACCTGCGGATTCGTCAAGTTTTTCTTCGGGCTTTTCGGTGTTTTCGGCGCCCTCAGAGAAGCGCGCAGGTGCGGAAGCCGGCCAGGACGTCGGCGCGGTCCGGCGTGAAGAAATTGCGATATCCAGGCCGCGCGATGCGCGCGCTGGTCGCCCAGCCGCCGCCGCGCAGCACCTTGCGCGTGCCGAACCAGGGCTGCGAATAGTCCTTGTAGGGGTCGGCGGCGAAGCCGGCGAACGGCAGGAAGTCCGACGCGGTCCATTCCCAGACGTTGCCGATCATCTGCCGGCAGCCGAAGGCGCTGTCGCCGGCGGCGCAGGCTGCGACATCGACCGGCCCGCCGAACGCGAAGTCGAGATTGGCGCGCGCGGCTGTGGGCGGAGCATCGCCCCACGGCCAGCGGCGACGGCCCGCCGCGAGTCGCGCGGTGTCCGGTGTCGGCGCGCCGATGGCGGCCGCTTCCCATTCGGCTTCGTTCGGCAGGCGCCGGCCGGCCCAGCGGCACCAGGCGTCGGCCTCGAACCAATTGACGAACACGACCGGCGCATGCGGTGCCAACTCCTCGACGTCGCGATAGCGCCGCGCCGCCCACACGCCGTCGCGCTTGGGCAGCCAGTAGACCGGGCGCTCGGCATTGCAACGCTGCCGCCAGTCCCACCCGGCATCGCTCCAGAAAGCGCGGGTGCCGTACCCGCCGTCCTCGACGAAGGCCGCGAACTCTGCGTTGGTGACCGGCGCGCGGGCGATTCGGAAAGGCGCCAGCGCCGTCTCGTGCGCCCATTTCTCGTTGTCGAACACGAAGCCATCGGCGGCGGTCGAGCCCAGCCGCCAGGTGCCTCCCGGCACGGCGGCATCGCCCGGCCATGAGCCTGCGAGGGCGCCCGCTTCGGGGCGTCCTGCCTCGCCCAGCCCGCCGGGCGGCGCATAGGACAAGGTCTGGCGCGAATAGGTCAGCGCCTCGACATGCATGTCCTCGTGCCGGATGGCCAGTTCGTAGAAATACCGCGCGTCCTCGTCGACCGAACCGGCGAGCCGATCCTCCTGGCGGGCCAGCACGTCGGCCAGGTAGCCAAAGGTGCCGGCACGATCGGGGAGATCGAGCTGCCAACGCGTGGCATGCGGCACGTTGCTCGAATCCCACAGCCGGTCGCCGCGCTCGATCAGCGGCGCGCGGCCATGGACGTGGCGCAACGTCCAGTATTCGTGGAACCAGCCGACATGGCCGATCTCCCAGAGCACGGGATTGACGATGTCGAGACGTGGCCCCATCAATTCCGAAGATGACAGTTCTTCCGTCAAGCGCCGGGTGCGATGACGGACCTCGCGCAGTTGCGCAACGAGTTGGGCAGCGGATGCACCGCTGGTTGGCCGCTGGGCATGGGCTTGGTCCATGAACATCGTCCTTATCACACCCGAGGGTCCGACTTCACGCACCGGCAATCGCGTCGCCGCCGCGCGCTGGGCGCGCATCCTGCGCGGGCTCGGGCATCGCGTGCAGGTCGCGGCGGACTACGACGGGCGGCCCGCCGACCTGATGGTGGCCGTGCATGCTTGGCGGAGCGCCGCCGCGATCGAGCGCTTCAAGGCCAGGTTCCCCGAGCGCCCGGTGATCCTGCAGCTGAGCGGCACCGACATCTACCAGTACGTCGACAGCGATCCGGAGCCGACGCTGCGCTCGATGGCGCTGGCCGACCGGCTGGTGGCGCTCAACGATCTGGCCTGGCGCGTCGTCCCCAAACGGCTTCGCGCGCGTCTCAGCGTCGTTCATCAGTCGGCGCCCCGATTGTCGCATCCGCGGCAGCCCAGCACGCGCGCAGTGGTCGTTTCGGTGATCGGCCATCTGCGCGACGTAAAAGATCCGCTGCGCGCGGCCGAGGCGGCGCGCCTGCTGCCGGCCACGAGCCGCGTGCGCATCGAACAGGTGGGACGTGCCTATACGCCGGCATGGGCGGCTCGCGCCCGGGCCGAGATGAAGACCAATCCACGCTACCTCTGGCGGGACGACGTGCCCGGCGCCGCCGTCCGCCGGCTGCTGGCGCGGAGCCATGCCATGGTGATCTCGTCGCTGAGCGAAGGTGGCGCCAACGTGATCTCGGAGGCCGCCGTCGCCGGCGTGCCGGTGCTGGCCTCGCGCATCGACGGCAATGTCGGCCTCCTCGGCGCCGACTATCCGGGCTATTTCCCCGTCGGAAACACCGAGGCACTTGCTCGTCTGCTGAAGCGGCTGGAGGGCGACCCGCACTTTGTCACGCGATTGGACCAGGCGCTGGCACGACGCGCGCCACTGTTCCGGCCCGAGCGCGAGATCGCCGCGTGGCGTAGGCTGCTCGCCGGGTTGCGCGTCTAGGGCAAACGGTGGTCGCCCGCTACGCCGACGGGAAGACCCGCCGCCTTCCATTCCGGGAAGCCGTCCTCCAGTCGCTTGATGTCGTAGCCCTTCGCGCGCAGCGCGGCGACGGCCTCGAACGACAGCACGCAGTAGGGACCGCGGCAGTACGCCACGATCTGCGTGTCCGTCGGCAGTTCGGCGAGTCGCCGCTCGAGGTCGGCGAAGGGAATGTTGAGCGCGCCCGGCAGGTGGCCCAGCGCGAATTCGTCTTGCGGGCGGACATCGAGCAACACCACACTGCCGTCGCCGAGCCGTTGCAACAGGGTGTCACGCGACACGGGCTCCAGCGAATCGAGCCGGTCGAAGTAGCTCGAGACGATGCCGCGCACCTCGGCACGGCTGTGCTCGGCATAGCGCCTGAGCGCCCCCAGCAGCTCGATCACCGGCCCGTCGCCCAGCCGGTAAAGCATCCGTTTGCCGTCGCGGCGCGAGCGTACGAAACCGGCCCGACGCAGCACCTGCAGATGCTGCGAGGCGTTGGCCAACGAAAGACCGGTGAGCTGGGCCAGACGCTCGACCGAGCGCTCGCCTTGCGCGGCATGTTCCAGCAATTCCAGGCGGTTTCCCTGGCCCAGCACGCGGGCCAGCTCGGCGAACTGCTCGAAGATTTCGGTCTTTGGGTTAGTCATTCAATCAATAACTTGACTGATTGAATGAATAGAGTCAAGCCATCACCTTCGCAATGAGGTGATCCCTATGACCGGCCACTCCCGGTTCGGCCCGATGCACCGGCAGGTCCTGCTGCTGGCGACCGCGCAAGCGCTGTTCCAGACGACCTCGGTTCTGGTGATGACCGTCGGCGGCCTGGCCGGCAGCCTGATCGCGCCGTCGCCGCAGCTGGCGACCGCGCCCATCGCGGCGATGTTCCTCGGCACGGCGGTCGCGACTTTTCCGGCGTCGCTCTGGATGGCGCGTGTCGGACGCCGCCGCGGCTTCGTCGCCGGCGCCTTGCTCGGCGCCTCCGGCGGTGCCTGCGCCGCGCTCGGCCTGTGGCTCGGTTCGCTGGCCCTGCTCTCCTTCGGCACGTTCCTCGTCGGCACCTACCAGGCGTTTGCCCAGTTCTACCGCTTTGCCGCGAGCGAAGTGGCCGACGATTCCTTCCGGGCGCGCGCGATCTCGCTCGTGCTGGCCGGCGGCATCGTGGCGGCGCTGGCCGGTCCGCTGCTCGGCCGGATCGGCGGCCCGATGCTTTCGCCCGAATATACCGGCTCGTTTCTCCTGCTCGCGATCGTCTCGCTGCTCGCCGCCGGCCTGTTGTTCGGCCTGCGCATTCCGGCGCCGAAGGCGGAGACGGGCCCCGCCGCCGCGGGCCGGCCGTGGGGAGCCATCGTCTCGCAGCCCGCCTACCTCGTGGCGCTGTTCGGCGCGGCGACCGGCTACGGCGTCATGATCCTCGCCATGACGGCGACGCCGATCGCCATGCTCCATCACGATCACGGACTCGCCGCGGCGACGACGGTCATCCAGCTCCACGTGCTGGGCATGTTCCTGCCGTCCTTCTTCACCGGCTCGCTGATCGCCCGCTTCGGCGTGCTGCGGGTCATGCTGGCCGGTATCGCGTTGCTGGCCGGCCATGTCCTCATGACGCTGACCGGAACGGCATTCGAATCGTTTGCCGGCGCGCTGGTGATGCTGGGTGTCGGCTGGAACTTTCTCTACATCGGCGGCACGACCCTGCTGACGACGACCTATGCGGCGGCCGAAAAGGGCCGCGCCCAGGCGACCAACGACATGAGCATCTTTGCCGTAGGCCTCGCCTGCTCGCTGGGCGCCGCGGCGCTTCTGCAGGCGTTCGGCTGGCAGACGCTCAATCTCCTGCTGCTGCCGTGGCTCGCGGCGGCGGCGCTGGCGCTGCTGTGGCTGGGCTACCGCCGGCGCCGGACCGTCGCCCAGGCGCTCGCCGACTGAGCCGCGCCATGTCGAACGAACCCGTCATCCGCGTCGCCTTCTTTCTCGGTGTCTTCGTCGTCGTCGCGGCCTGGGAGGCGATGGCGCCGCGCCGGGAGCGACAGCTCCCGCGCCGGGCACGCTGGCCGGCCAACCTCGGCATCGTGGCGCTGAACACGGCGCTGGTGCGCCTGCTGTTGCCGACCACGGCCGTGGCCTTCGCGCTGCTGGGCGAGCAACGCGGCTGGGGACTGCTGAACAACCTCGGCCTGCCGCACTGGGCGGCCATCATCCTCGCCATCCTCGCCCTCGACCTCGCCATCTACCTGCAGCACGTGCTGTTCCATGCCGTCCCGGCGCTGTGGCGGCTGCACCGGATGCATCACGCCGATCTCGACATCGACGTCACCACCGGTGCCCGCTTCCATCCGATCGAGATCGCGGCGTCGATGTTGCTAAAACTGGCCGCCATCGCCGCCCTGGGCGCCCCGGCCGAGGCCGTACTCGCCTTCGAGATCCTCCTCAACGCAACCGCGATGTTCAATCACGCCAACCTCCGTCTGCCCGAAGGTCTCGATCGCGCGCTGAGATGGGTCCTCGTCACGCCCGACATGCACCGCGTCCACCATTCGATCGTGCGCCACGAAACCAACAGCAACTTCGGCTTCAACCTGCCGTGGTGGGACCGCCTGTTCGGCACCTATCGTGCGCAGCCGGCGGCGGGGCACGAAGCCATGACGATCGGGATCGAACAATTCCGGTCACCCGGCGAGCAGCGGCTCGACCGCATGCTGACCCAGCCCTTCCGCGACGACGCGTCGGCAGAAAACAGAGGAGCCCTGACATGAAGTCGCTCATCATCCTCAACGATCCGCCGTACGGGACGGAGCGGAGCTACAATGGCCTGCGCCTCGCACACGCCCTGCAGAAGAACGACGCGCAGGCCGAGGTCACGATCTTCCTGATGGCCGACGCTGTGCTGTGCGCCAAAGCCGGGCAGAAGACACCGGACGGCTTTTACAATATCGAGCGCATGGTCCGGCGCGTCGTGCTCGGCAAAGGGACGGTGCTGCTGTGTGGCACCTGCATGGACGCACGCGGCCTGGCCGAGGCCGAGATCGCCCCCGGCGCGCGGCGCAGCACGATGGACGAGCTGGCCGCCGCAACGATCGCAGCCGACAAGGTCCTCGTCTTCTGAACAATGCCGCCGCGACGCGCTGAACCACCGCCGCACGGCCAAGGTGGCGCGGCGACAGCAAAGTGCTAAGCACGCTGCCAACCATGGGCGGCTCCGGCTTTCTCGTCACTCTCGACATCGGGCTGCGCGGCGGCGCTATCGCCCTGCTCCTGATCGTCGCTGTCGCCACCCTGCGGCGTGGCCGCGGCCTGCCGGCGGCACGGCTCGGCGCCCTGCTGGCGGTGGGCGCCGCCGCCTACGCGGTCTGCTCGTCGCCGGGGCCCCATGGCGACCCCCCGCTCTGGTTCGCGCCGGTGCTGGTGCTGTGCACCGGCAACGCCGCCGTCTTCTGGCTGTTCGCGCACGCCCTGTTCGACGATTCCTTCCGGCTGAGACCCTGGCACGCGCTGGTCTGGCTCGCGCTGGTCGTCTGGCCCGTGGCCGATCTGTTCGGCGCCGGCTTCACGACGCATTGGCTGGTCGGTGTGGCGGTGCGGGTCGCGGTGATCCTGCTCGCGCTGCTGGCGCTGGTGCAGACGGTGCGTGGCTGGGGCAGCGACCTGGTCGAGGGACGGCGGCGCCTGCGCCTGTTCATCCTGATCGCGGTCGCCCTGCATATCGGCGTGACGGTCACGGTCGAACTCGTCTTCGGCCACGACCATGTGCCCATGGCGTTGCACCTGCTCAACTCGGCGGCCTTGGTGGCGATCGCCGCCATCATCGCGGTTCTGCTGCTGCAGGCCGACCTCGACTCCGTGCTGCCGGCCCCCGTCCTCGCCGAGGCGGTGGCCTCTGAAGCCGCGCCCGCCGAGGACGAGCCGGTCGACCCCGGCCTGCTCGCCACGCTGGAACGGCTGATGGCGGTCGACCGGCTCTACCGGCAGGAGGGCCTCACCATCGGCGTCCTGGCGGGAAAGCTCGGCTTGCCGGAATACCGACTGCGGCGCGCCATCAACCGCGGGCTGGGCTACCGGAACTTCAACGAATACCTGAACCGCCACCGGCTAGCCGATGCCAAGCAGGCGCTGGCCGATCCGACCCAGGCCGAAGTCCCGATCCTCACCATCGCGCTCGATTCGGGATTCCAGTCGCTGGGCCCCTTCAACCGGGCCTTCAAGGCCGACACCGGCGTCACCCCGTCGGAGTACCGCCGGACGGCAACGGGCCGCAACGGCGCCTGATTCCTCGCCGATTCCGGAATCGGCGAGCCGTTTTCCAAGGATGTCGGCCGATTTCCGGCTTCGGCGCGATCCGGCGGCCGCATCCCCCTAGGCAGGGAGCACGCCTGCTGGAGGGGCGACCGATGAACGAAGCAATGCAAGTCTACCTGTCCGCCTGGCCCGCGGTCTGGGCCATGGATACCGCCCGCTATCTCATGGGCGCCACGCTGATGGCCACGATCCTCGCCCTGTTCTGGAAGGCGGGGCTCGCCCGCCGCAAGCTGCAGGCCCGCGACGCCACGGCGGCCGACAAGCGGCGCGAGGTCCTGGCCTCGCTGCGCACCGCCTTCATCTTCTCGCTGCTCGGCACGATCGTCGCGGTCGGCGACCACCAGGGCTGGATCACGATCTACAAGGATTTTGGGCAGGCCGGGCCGCTCTACCTCGTCCTGTCGCTCGCCGTGATGCTGGTGGCGCACGACGCCTATTTCTACTGGACCCACCGCGCGATGCATCACCGCCGCCTGTTCGGGTTTTTTCATCGCACGCACCATCTGTCGCGCACGCCGACGCCGTGGGCGGCCTATTCCTTCGCCATCCCGGAGGCCATCGTCCACGCCGCCTTCGTGCCGCTGTTCCTCCTGTTCGTGCCGATGCACGGCCTCGGCCTGCTCGCCTTCGGCATCGTGCAGATCCTGCGCAACGTCATGGGCCATGCCGGCGCCGAAGTGCATTCCGCAGCCTTCGGACCGGGCCGGTGGCTGGGCTGGAACAACACCACGACCCATCACGACCTCCATCACGAAGCCGGCCGCTACAACTACGGCCTCTACTTCCGCTGGTGGGACAAGATGATGGGCACCGAGCATCCCGACTACCGGCGCAAGTTCGAGGCGATCGTCTCCCCGGGCACGGCCGCTCCCGTGCCGGCCGGCGCCGGCAATGGCGTCGCCTGCGTGATCGCCGCAGCCGCTCTGGCCGGCGGGCTCGTTCTCGCCGCCGACCGGGCCCAGGCCGACGACGCGCTGGCGGGGCGCTGGGTGACGCAAGGCGCCGCCGCCATCGTCGAACTCGCCCCCTGCGAGGGCGCGCCGGGTCTTTGCGGCACGATCCGCTGGTTGTGGGACCCGGTCGACGAGAAGGGCCGGCCGCGCCTCGATGCCCAGAACACCGACGCCACCCTGCGCGCCCGGCCACTGGTCGGCCTGTCGATCCTTTCCGGGCTGGCACGGTCGCCGAAAGGCGGCTGGGAGGGCCGCATCTACAATCCCGAGGACGGCCAGACCTATCGGGCCATCGTCCGCCGGACCGCCGCCGATACGCTGACGATCGAAGGCTGCGTGCTGTTCATCTGCCAGAAGCAGGTGTGGCGAAGCGGGTCGGCGCTCGTCGCCGCGTTACGGTGAGCCGACCACCTCGATCGACATCCCGAAACTCTCCG
This sequence comes from Reyranella sp., assembly GCA_019745575.1. Taxonomy (GTDB): domain Bacteria; phylum Pseudomonadota; class Alphaproteobacteria; order Reyranellales; family Reyranellaceae; genus Reyranella. The sequence goes on from JAIETA010000053.1 coordinate 10,112, forward strand.
AGGCGCCCGGCATGATCGCGATCATGCCGGGTTTGTCGGCCAGCTCACCATCGAAGCCTTCGGGGCTGGCATGGCCCTGCCAGGGTTCGATGCAGACATAGCCCGCGCCGGGTTTGGTCCAGATGCCGAGATGGGGCATGCGCGGAAAAGCCACGCGCACGAGCTCGCCATAGACGAGGCTGCGGCTCGCCAGCCTGTCGAAGACGATGGCGCCGTCCTCGAACAGACCGTCATGCAGCACGAGACGACGATCGCGCACCGGCGTCGGGTATTGGGCAGCACTCAGCAGACCGTCGACGGGCCGCCGGACCGGTGCCGGTTCGTCCCGCTCGAAGACGATCTCGTGCGCCGCGCGCGGCTTGCCGTAGGGCAAGGGCCAGCGCAGCGCCGGATGGAAGCCGAACGACGCCGGCATGACGCCGTCGTCCGTGTTCGATATCGCGGCCGTCATGTAAAGGGCGGCTCCCTCGATCCGATAGGTGACGTCGAGGCGGAAATCGAAGGGATAGTGACGCCGCGTCGCCGCACTCGCCTCCAGCCGCCAGGTGCAGTGCGCGGCGCCCGACGAGGCGAGGGCAAAGGTCGAGGTCCGGGCAAAGCCGTGACGCCCGATCTCGTATGTTACGCCCGCCACCCTGATCCGGTTGCCCTTCACCTCGCCGACGATGGGGAACAGGAGCGGCGAACGGCCGGTCCAGAAGGCGGGGTCGCCGTCCCACAGCAGGTCCAGTCCGTCACGGTTCTGAAGACGGACGAGTTCGGCGCCCAAGGGCGAGATGCGGGCGCTGAGCGCGGGGCTGGAGATCGTGACAATGCCGGACATGCGCCATCCTGCGCGACCTCCTCCGCCGCGTGAAGGGCCGCCGGCACGATCGGGGCGCGGCCCTCGATACCCGTCGCCCCGGCTGTCTGCATCCGGCCGGCGATCGCGGGCGTACTAGCGGCAAGCGGCCGGACGCGGTTGACTGCACGCGGCGGCACTGCGCAGGCCGGGAGAGGGAAATGAAGCAGCCCAGTACGCAATGGCAAGAGCGGATAGCGCCCGACGAGGCCGCCTTCCTGGCGCGCGTGGCGACGGTCATCGACGAGCTTCAGCGACAGAAGTCGGCCAGGTTCGGCGCCGGCCGCGCCCTGCATCGCAAGCAGCTTCTGGCGGCGGTCGGCACGCTCGAGGTCCTCGACGGGCTGCCCGACCATGCGCGGCATGGTCTGTTCGCGCGACCGGGAAGGCACCGCGCGCTGGTGCGCCTGTCGAGCGGCGCACCCGACCGGCAGCCCAACCGGCTGCCCGACATCCGCGGCTTTGCGCTGAAGGTGCTCGACATCCAGGGCGAAGGCGCGCTGGGCGGTGCGACCGACCATCAGGACTTCCTGATGATCAACCAGGACCGTGCGCCGGCCAACAGCATGCGCGAGTTCGTCGACTTCATCGAGGCCGCAACGCCAGGGCCGCTCGCGGGCATCGCCCACCTGTTCAAGGCGCACGGCCCGTTCGGCGGTCTCGGCCGGCTGCGGCTCCTGCTGTCGATCCTGGGAAGGAAGTTCAGGGGCTTCGCTGCCGAGCGCTTCGATACGGTGGTCCCGGTCCAGTGCGGACCCTATGCGGTGCGCGTCCGGCTGAAGCCGGCCGGCAACCCGCCGCCTCAGGGGCGGTCGAAGGACATCGCCCAGGACATGCGCGAGCGGCTGGCGACGGGCCCTCTGCACTGGGACCTCGAACTGCAGTTCTTCGTCGATGAGGCCACGACGCCGATCGAGGACGCTTCGAAGCCCTGGCCCGACGCCGAGACGCCCATCGTCACCGTGGCGCGGCTCACCCTGCCGCAGCAGGGCGTCGAGGCCGCCGCAGCGGAAGCCGAGGCGGCGAAGTTCGATCCGTGGGGCGGCCTGGCGGCCCACCGGCCGCTGGGCGAAGTGATGCGGGCGCGCAAGGCAGCTTACCAGGTAAGCCAGAAGGGCCGTGGCGCATAAGACCTTTCGGACGAAAGCAGGATTGCCTTTCCTCGTCCCCTCTCATCGGGGCGCGAATGGACTGGAGTCCATCGACGTCGGAAAGTTCCTTGCCCACGCTAGAGTCGGTGCGCCTCGCGCACCGCGTCGTCGATGTGCGGCAGATAGCGGACCTGCGGCCGGCGGGCCCCAGCCAGCAGGAGCGCACGGCGCACGGCCGGCGATGCGCCGGTGATGAAGAGCCGCAGACCGTGGCGCTCGGCCTTGCGGCCGATGCCGGCGATTGCGTTGGCCGCCGTCGAATCGACGAACGGAACGGCGGCGAAGTCGATCACGAAGGCCTTGCGCTGGTCGGCGATGCGGTCGAGCACCGCGCCCACCGTAGAAGCCGCGCCGAAGAAGAAAGCGCCGGAGAGGCGGTAGACGACGACCTTGCTGTCGGTCGCCAGCCCGGGATCGTAGGGAACACGCGGCCCCGCGTCGTCGGCACGGTCCGGCGGCACGATCGGGGCATGCTCCTCGATTCCCGTCGCGCCGGCCATGCGGTGGATGAACAGGACGGCGCCCAGCGCAAAGCCCACGACGATGCCTTCGGTGAGGTCGCGGAACACGGTGAGCAGGAAGGTCGCCAGCAGCACCACGGCATCGCCGCGCGAACCGCGCAGCAGGGTGGCGAACGCATGCTTCTCGGCCATGTTCCAGGCCACGATGGTGAGCACGCCGGCCAGCGCCGCCAGCGGAATATGCGCGGCGAGTGGCGCCGCCAGCAGCATGAACAGCAGCAGGAACGACGAATGCAGTATGCCGGCAATGGGCCCGCGTGCGCCGGCGCGGACGTTGGTCGCGGTGCGGGCGATCGTGCCGGTGGCGCAGATGCCGCCGAACAGGGCGGCGGCGATATTGGCAACGCCCTGGGCCACCAGTTCGCAGTTGGAACGGTGGCGGCGGCCGGTCATGCCATCGGCGACCACCGCCGAGAGCAGCGATTCGATGGCGCCCAGCAGGGC
>JAIETA010000049.1 GCA_019745575.1 Reyranella sp.
GCCAAGGGCGATCGCGTGCGGGTGCGCGTCGGCAACCTCACCATGACCAACCATCCGATCCACATGCACGGCTACGACTTCGAGGTGACCTGCACCGACGGTGGCTGGGTACGGCCGGAGGCACGCTGGCCCGAGGTTACGATCGACATCCCCGTGGGCGGCATGCGGGCCTACGAGTTCGATGCGATCTATCCCGGCGACTGGGCCATCCACTGCCACAAGTCGCACCACACCATGAATCCGATGGGACACGACGTGCGGACCTACATCGGCGTCAACAAACGCGACTTCGCACGCCGAATGAAGCGTCTGGTGCCGGATTACATGCCCATGGGCAGCGCCGGCATGGCCGACATGGGCGAGATGGAGATGCAGCTACCGGAAAACACGCTGCCGATGATGACCGGCTTTGCTCAGTTCGGACCGGTCGAGATGGGCGGCATGTTCTCGGTCGTGAAGGTACGCGAGGGTCTGGCGTCGGGCGACTACAAGGATCCCGGCTGGTACCAAAATCCACCCGGCACGGTGGCCTGGGAATGGAAGGGGCCGAAGCCCGCGACGACGCGCCCGCCCATTCCCAAGACAACCGCGAAGTCCGGCGAAACGCTGAAAGTCGTCAAGCCGACGTCGCACGGCTCTCACAAGTGACATTGCACAGGAGATAATCATGAAACTGCGCCACATCTTCGCCTCTACTCTTGCCGTCGGCCTACTTTCGACCGGTGCCTTTGCCGGTCCTGGCCACAAGCCGGGCGAGACCCACAGCCATGCCGACGAAGCGGCTTACGGCAGGCCAGGCGATCCCAAGAAGCCGGCCCGCATCGTCCAGGTCGTTATGCGCGAGGCCGACGGAAAAATGCTGTTCCTCCCCGACCGACTCAAGGTTCGCAAAGGCGAGCAGGTCCGGTTCCAGCTACGCAACAACGGCGAGATCGACCACGAGTTCGTCATTGGCACGGTGGAAGAAAACCACAAGCACATGAAGGAAATGGAGAAGAACCCCGAGATGGAGCATGACGATCCGAACTCCAAGCGTCTCAAGCCGAAGACGACCGGTGAGATCATCTGGCAGTTCACCAAGGCCGGCACATTCGAGTTCGCCTGCCTGATCCCCGGCCACTATCAGGCGGGGATGGTCGGAAGCGTCGTCGTCGAGTGAACACAGCCGAAAGAGGAGAGCGACCGATGTTGAAGAAATCACTGCTCGCGGCACTAATCGCCTTGATGCTGGCACTGCCGGCACTCGCCGATGGCGCCATGGTCAAGGGCGAAGTGATCAAGATCGACAAGTCCGCCGGCAAGATCACGCTCAAGCACGGACCGATCAAGAATCTCGACATGGACTCGATGACGATGGTCTTTCGCGTCGCCGATCCGTCGATGCTCGACAAGGTCAAGGCGGGCGACAGGATCGAGTTCGAGGCGGATCGCGTCAACGGCGCCATCACCGTCACCAAGCTCGGCAAGGGTCATTGACGCCGGGTCCCACGGAGATCGGCCATGAGACGACTGACGGCGAGGTGTCTGTTCTGCCTGGTTCTCTCGACTGGCGCGATGGTCGTCACCCCTCTGGAGGCCGACGATCGGGAGCTCCAGGCCATCCTGCTCAAGCTTCAGTGCACGCCGACAAAGATCGTGACGACCGACTTGTCACCGACCGTTGCAAGCTACGAGGTCACGTGCCGACGCAGTGGCCGGATCGTCCATGTCGTCTGCATCGAGTCGGATTGTCGACAGCAGCTCGCTCCGCGCGAACAGGACGAAAGGCAGTGAACTTGCGCAAATCGAGAAACATCCGGGCCGGCAAGAACGTGATCGTCCCGTCGGCCGCCCGCCGAGAGCGGTCGGCGGGGGGGTCTCTTGGAAGGTATCTCAACACCGGGATCGTTCTTCTTGGCGGACTCATTGTGGGCGTGGCGGTGTTCGCCTACTTTTTCACGGCAAGTATCCCACCACGGATCGACCCGGCAGACGCACGGCAGGTCGAGTTGGGTAAGCGCGTCTACGCGGCAGCCTGCGCCAGCTGTCACGGCGCCTCTCTCGAGGGCCAGGCCAACTGGCAGCGGCGATTGCCGAATGGCCGCCTGCCTGCTCCCCCACACGACGCCACCGGGCACACATGGCACCACCCCGACGAGATGCTCTTCAAGGTCACCAAGTACGGGCCAGGCGCCTATCCAGATAGCTACCAGACCGACATGCCGGCGTTCGAGAAACGTCTGACCGACGACGAAATTGCGGCGTCCCTGGCGTTCATCAAGAGTACGTGGCCGGCCGACATCCGGGCCAGGCAGGCGCGTATCGATGCCGATGCGCGGCAGAAGAGGCGATAGGGATTTCGCCGCCGCACGAGGTCGGTCATGCTGGGTCTAGCCGCCAACGAGCCCGATCTCACGAGCGAGGAGCGCCGGTGGCGTCGCGAAAAGCGATCCGCCTGGGTGCGGCTCGTCGCGCTCGTCATCCTCGTGATCAATCTGATGGTTGGGGAGCATGCCAGCAGCATTCTGATCCACGCCAACGTCATCATCGGCTATGGCCTTGCAACCCTCCTGGCGTTGGGACTGGCCTTGGCGAGGCGCGGGCCCGCCTGGCTCGCCACCCTGTTCGTCGTCATCGATGCAGTTCTGGTGGTCGCCCTGTTCCACGAGCATCTGTTCGCGCCCGGGCGGACGTTCGATCACAGCCTGACCGCGCCGACGCTTGCGATTGGCTTTCTGCTCCTTACGCACGTTGCGCTTCGCCTCAAGCCATGGTTCGTCCTGCTGTTCTCCGGTCTGGTGATCGTTGGATGGCTGTCGTTGCTGGCGGTCACCGTAGCCGAACAGCCGTGGGGCGAAACGCCCCGTGAGCACCTCTGGCCGGCTCTTCTGGCCGAATCCGCTCTCGCGGCGGCTTTCGGATTCTCCGCTTTCGTCTGTTACCTGCTGACCCGCGACCACAATGTCCTGTTGAAGGGGGCGGTAACGAGCGAGAGGCGCCGGCAGAACCTGGCGCGGTTCTTCCCGCCCAATGTCCTGGCCGAGCTGCAGACGAAAGGCCTGTCGCTCAATCTCAGCCGGCGCCGGGCCACGATCATGTTCGTCGACCTGCGCTCCTTTACGGCCCTCAGCGAGACGATGCCGCCGGAGGACGTGTCCGAGTTGCTGGCGGAGTATCGCCAGCTCGTGACGCAAGCCGTATTCACCTACGAGGGGACGGTCGACAAGTTCATCGGCGACGGCGTAATGGCCGTGTTCGGCCAACCCCATGCCGCGCCCGACGATACGGCCCGGGCCCTGCAGTGTGCCCTGAACTTGAAGTCATCTCTGGCCCGGTGGAAGGAAGCCAGGCGCCAAAGCGGCAAGCCGGCGTTGGACGCCGGCATCGGACTGCACGTTGGACCCGTCATAGGGGGCGTGCTGCAGAGCGGGTCTCACGATGAATTCACCGTCATCGGCGATGCCGTGAACATAGCGGAACGGCTGGAACGCCTGTCCGGAACGCTTGGCGCCACGGTCGTCGTATCGGAGGCCGTGATGCTGGAAGCGCCATCGTCCGAGACAAGCGCCCGGTGGGTCTGGAAGGAGGCAGCTGAACTCGACGGCCGGATCGGGCGGCTTCGCATCGCCTATCTGCCTCGAAGCGCCGAAGAGGCAGCGTAGGATACACAGCCACGTGGCAGCGACGCCGAATTCCGATGTTCCGCCGAAAGCCGTTCCAAGACGGCTCCCACCGTTCAAGTGCGATTGGGCGGCGGATGCATGTCGCCATGAGGACCGATCCGGCATTTCGACCCGGTCGTCGTCGCATCCTCGATGATGCCGTTGCGATCGACGGTGAAGTTGATCATGCAGTTGGTCGCCCGAAAGAGAACCTGCGACTTGGGCCCGGTCACCGCCTGGTTGACGAACATGTATCCGATCGCCCGTCCGCCGTCCGCTGTCGGGTGGTCGTGACGGGGAGTGCCCCAGGATTGCATGAGATGGGTCGCGCTGTGTCCAACCCAGTCCTGGATGTTGAGATCCTTCACGGTTCCCGATGACATGGGTCCGCACCCCGCGAGGGCGACGGCGGCGACTACTAGCGCCAAACAACGTCGGATGATCATGGCGGCGTTGCCTTTTCGCTCATCGGTCGTCGTTGAACCCCGCGGAGGGGCAGCGGCCTCGCCGGCCGGCTCGACCGAAAGCGTAGGAACCCGCGCCGTCACATGATTCCCATCGGGCCCATCAGCAGTTCGTCGGCGAGCTTCTTCTGCTCGTCGCTGAACGATGCGTAGAGCGGTTCGACGGCGGCCTTCAGCACGCGAACCGTCTCGAGCCGGGCGGCCAGCGTCTTCTCGTCGTGGGCGAGGCGCTCGGGCGCAGTCGCGGCTTTCATGCCACCCTGCATCATCGGTGACTTGGTGGCCTGCGCGCTCCTGGCCGTGCTGCGGACGCCATCCGCGAACTTGGTCCACTGCGGTTCCTGGGCCGGGGTGATCTTGAGCTCCGTCTTCAGGAAGGCCAGCCGGCCCTCGACATGCTTCAGCGGCACGTCGCCCATCATGCCGCCGCCCATCATGCCGCCATGCATCATGGCCATCATGCGGCTCATGTCCCCGCCCATCATGCCGCCGGCAGCACCGCCCTTCATGTCCATGCCGCCGGGTGAGGCGGGCACTGCTTGCGCCTTGTCGGGGTGATGGGGAGCGCCGGCGGGGCCGGTTTGGGCATGGGAAGCAAGCGGCACGGCCGCGAGAACGGCAATGGCCGCCAGAGTGGAGACGATGCGCATGGGAAGCCTCCTTCGACGCAGATTGACTTGATCATATGTCAGTCTGACCGGTGCAGAGGGCTGTGCCTTGATGCATGTCAATCGATGCGAGACGCGGCTAATCGTGCCGGTGGTCTTCGCGGTGGGGTGACCTCCAACCTGCGCAACCTGGTCGGGCTCGAATTCCGGTTCTGATGCAGAAATCCTGGCCGGCTCCGGCGAAAACGCCCCGCACCCCGTTGCGGCCCCGCGTCACGTTCGAGCGGATAAGCAAATTCGCCGACCTATCGCCATGTCCTCCGGACGGCGCTGGTCATCAAATTCGCAGCGTTCGGCGTCGAAATGGCCTCGGGCATCGGTGCCCGCAAGTTGTTCCTGATCGTGGTCGAGTGGCCGAGCGCGAACAGGCTGACGCAGAGGGCGACATGGTTCAACCGGTAGAGGAAGAACACCACACCCAGCAGGAACGGGATGTGGTCGTAGCCCGTCACCATGTGCTTGGCACCGAGGTAGACGAACGGAAGCAGGTGAACGCCGGAGATCTCCTGGAAGTAGCCCTTGTCGCCTTCGGCGACGGCATGGGCGAGGGCTGTGCTGGAAAGCGCCGGAAGAAGCGCCAGGCCGGCCGCGACGGCGAGAAGACGGGCGGCCGGAATCTTTGGGAAAATCATCCCACTTGCTATATCCTCTCCAGGAGGATAGGTCTAGCAAAACAGGGCAGGCTATGGCGAACAGGCACGAGACACATCCGGAGGTCGTCAAGCGCCTGAAGCGTGCCCAAGGCCACCTGCGATCAATCATCGACATGATCGAGGCCGGCCGCCCGTGCCTCGAACTGGCGCAGCAGCTCCACGCCGTGGAGAAGGCCGTCGGCAACGCCAAAGCCACGCTTATCCACGATCACATCGACCATTGTCTCGAGGACTCGATCGGCCCGCAGCGCAAGGCGGAGCGCGCAGTCCTCGACGAATTCCGGCAGCTCACCAAGTTTCTCTGACGTTGCGCACCGTGTGCGTCCGGTTGGGCGCAGAAAGCGCCTGGCCGGTCTGCCGTGGGCGGTAACGCCGAGCCGAGCGGCAGAACGGCGACTGAAGGAACAGCTTCATGGTAATGGAATGAACCCGTCTGCCGTCCTCCTCGCCATCGGTTCGGCCGTCCTTTTCGGTCTTGCCACGCCCGTGGCGAAGTTCCTTCTCGAAACGTCCGATCCCTGGGTGCTCGCCGGCATCCTCTATTGCGGGGCGGGTGTCGGATTGTTCGTCGTGCATGTCGCGCTCCGGGGGATCGGTTCCCTGGCGGAGGCGCGGCTCACCCGTCACGAACTTCCCTGGCTCGGCGCCGCCGTGATGTGCGGCGGCGTGCTGGGGCCGGGCCTTCTTCTGCTGGGGCTGGCGCGGGTCGGCGCCTTGGCTGCGTCGTTGCTCCTCACGCTGGAGGGAGTGCTGACGGCTCTCCTGGCGTGGTTCGTGTTCAAGGAGAATTTCGATCGCCGCATCGCGCTCGGGATGCTCAGCATCGTGGTCGGTGCCATCGTTCTGAACTGGCGGTGGGATACGACGATCGTCGATCTCGTCGGCCCGGCGGCCATCGTGGGCGCCTGCCTCGCCTGGGCGCTCGACAACAATCTCACCCGCAAGGTCTCGCTGTCCGATCCGGTGCAGATCGCCATGATCAAGGGGCTCGTGGCCGGTCCGACAAGCCTCGGCATCGGCGCTCTGCTGGGCAGCGCCCTGCCGCCTTTCGCCACGGTCGGCCTCGGCGCCGTGACCGGATTTCTGGGCTACGGCGTCAGTCTCGTGCTGTTCGTGCTGGCGCTACGTCACCTGGGCACCGCCCGAACCGGCGCCTACTTCTCGATTGCTCCGTTCGTGGGCGCCGTGGTGTCGCTCCTCCTGTTCGGCGAGGCCGTCACCCTTCAGCTTGTCCTGGCCGGCGCCTTGATGGCCTTCGGGGTCTGGCTGCATCTCAGCGAGCGCCACGAGCACCTTCACGAGCACCTCGAATTTGCCCACGAACACCGTCATGCCCACGATGAACATCACGACCATACGCATGATGCACCTGTCGAGCCGGGCCAGGTACATAGCCATTGGCACGTGCATGCGCCGCTCCGGCACGCTCACCCCCACACGCCGGACAGCCACCATCGCCACTCGCACTGATGCCGTTTGACGAGACAGCGGGCGCCCCGCCGCCCTGCAATTCCGTCGGGCCAGCCATGCAAACTAAAATTTGCAGGATCGACAGGAAAATGCTAGGAAATTGACTACCTTGGCGGAAGTGCGCTTCCGCCCGGGACAAGCCCGTCCTGCAGCGTCGCCCGCGCCGCCCGGTCATTGGTCCGGCCGGCGCTTGTCGTGCAGGAACTACGCCGGGCAACGTCCGACAGCCGCTGCACGTGTCGGACGCTGCTCGTGAAGCGCCGGTGAACCGGCGTGGAAATCTCTGGCCATGCCCCGCCCGGCGCGCCCGCCGGGTACGATCCCTGGAGGATGAGGGGCCGTCCCGCGGTCTTGCCCATGCCGGGTACTGAACCGTGAGTAGCAAGCAAAAGGACACCCCGCCGACGACTGTCCGGCAGAGGGTGGACCGCGATGCGGGCAACGCATCCGAGATGCCCGGTTGTGACAGTCGTCTGCGGCCGCCCTGAGGCGGGGCCGCAGAATCGCCGGTTTTCCGGCAATGTCACAGGTGGGCGCTCGGCCTGTGTCACAACATTTGTCTCAACTTGGTGTGACATCCCGGTTGTGACATTGCCTGTCGAGGCCGGGGCGGGCCGGCGACGGTCTAGTGCGCCATCAGCACCGGCACGGTCATGCTGCCCAACAGGGTGCGGCTGGCGCCGCCCAGCACCATCTCGCGCAGCCGCGAGTGGCCGTAGAGGCCCATGACGATCATGTCGGCGGCGTGGTCGGCGGCGCGGGACAGGATGGTCGCGCCGACATCGAAGTCGGCCGCGACGTCGCGCTGGACCGTGACTTTTACGCCGTGGCGGGCGAGCCAGGTCGCGGCGTCGGCGCCGGGCTCGGCGCCGTGCCCGGAGGCCGAGGTCTTGGCGTCAATCACCAGGGCGATCACCTTGGTGGCGGCTTTCAGGAACGGCAAGGCGTCGGTCGCCGCCCGCGCGCTCTCGCGGCTGGCGTTCCAGCACAGCAGCACGGTCTTGCCCGGCGGCGCGGTCACGCCGATGTGCGGCACGACGAGGGTCGGCCGGCCGCTTGCCAGGGCGACCGCTTCGGGCAGGTCCGACGGGGTCGGCAGGGTGTTATCGGGGTCGGTCTGGCCCAGCACCAGGAGATCGACGTAGCGGGCCTGCACGGCCAGCTCGCTGTCGGCGAAGCCGTCGACGACACGCCACTCGGTCGAGAGGTGGCGGCCCTTGATCGCCTTGTCGAAGGCCGCCGCCGAGGTCGCCTGATCGGCCTTGACGCTTTCGTCGTAGGCCTTGAACAGGGCATCCATCTGGAAGCCGCCGTCGAAGAAGGCCGGCGTCTCGAAGGGCGGGCGGGCGTGGAAGCCGACGAGATGGGCGCCGTGGTGCGCGGCCAGTTCGGCGGCCACCGCCATGCGCTGGGGCGCCGCCTTGCTCGCATCGCAATGAACCAGAATGGTCTTGTAGGCCATCGCCACCCTCCTGCGTGTTGCTTCTTCCTCTGTGCCACGCCGGCGCAAGTGGCCGTTTGATGCAGGTCAAGCGACCGGCGGATGGCCGGTCAGTCGGCGCCTTCCGACAGACGCTTCAGGCGCGCCTCATCGAGCACGCGCACGGCCGTGGCGTCGGCCAGGTCGATCGTCCCCTGCGACTTCAGTCGGCCGAAGATGCGGCTGACCGTCTCGATGGTGAGGCCGGTGTAGTCGGCGATCTCGCTGCGCGTCATGGGCAGCGACAGGGGCTGGGTCCGCAGATGCCGCTCGCCGGCGCGGTTGCGCAGGTCGAGCAGGAAGCTCGCGACCCGCTCGACGGCGGTCTTGCGGCCGAGCAGCAGTTCGTGCTGGCGCGCCTGGGCGAGATCGCTGGAGGCGGCGCGGACCAGACCGAGTGCCACGTCGGGGTTGTCGCGCAGGAAGGCGTCGAATGTCGCGCGGTCGAAGCGGCAGGCCTTGGCGTCGGACAGCGTCTCGGCGTCGCAGCCATAGGCGTCGCCGGCTTCGAGGCCGATGAAGTCGCCGGGCAGCAGGAAGCCGAAGATCTGCCGCCGGCCGTCGGCCAGGCTGCGCGACAGCGCCACCATGCCTTCGGTGAGGTTGTAGACGTGGCGCGCGGGCTGGCCGGCCGCGAATACCGGCTCGCGCCGCGCCCAGTGCAGCCGGACCGCCCGCGCATAGAGACTGGCCTGGCGCGCCGGATCGAGCGGCTGGCAGATATTGAACTCCTTGGCGCCGCAGACGCTGCACGGCGCGGCAAGATCGCCGCGTCGGGAGCAGTGGTCGCGCGAGGAGGCGGACGTGGTCATGACTGGGTGTTTGTCTGGTGACGGCCCGGCCGGCAATCTCAGGCCGTTCCGACCACTGCCGGGCGGACATCGACCACCCGGAAGGGTCGCGTCACGCCGTCGTGCTCGGTCACCGAGACATATTCGCCCTGGCGGAAGACATGCTTGTCGAAGCGGAAGATCGGTTCGTCGTCGTCGTCGCCGGCGGCGTAGGAGAATGCCCACTTTCCGTCGCGGCGATGGATGAGCCGGCCGTGCTCGTCGCCGGCCCCCGCCCAGAAGCGCCGCACCGTGCAGGCCTCCTTGGCCTTGTGCCAGTCGGCCGGTACCAGATGGCCGTCGGCGCTGAGCGGCGCCACGAATTCGTAGCCGTGACGGGGACTACCTTCGGGATGGTCCGGCGTGCGCGCGAGTTCGAGCCGGATACGCTTGAGAGACATGACGAACCTCCTGCGGCCGACCTTGCGGGTCACCGCGTCGGGGCGCTTTGATCGAAATCAACCGTGCAACGCCACCGCGGATGCGCCTACTGCGGCTCGATCCTGGCGATCTTGACGTATTCCGCCCACTTGGCGCGTTCGTCGCGGTCCTGCTGGGCGCACTGCTCGAGGGTGAGCGACCGCGAGGTGAGGGCAAACTCGTTGGCCAGCCGGTTCTTGATGTCGGGCGCGCCGAGCGCCTCGTTGATCAGCGCGTTCAATCTTTCCTGCACCGGCCGCGGCGTGGCCTTCGGCACGGCCATGGCCAGAAAGCCGGTGGTGGTGAAGCCGGGGAAGCTCTCGCCGAGCGTCGGCAGGTCGGGATAGAGCGGGCTGCGCGCCGGCAGCGTGAGTGCAAGCGGCCGCGCCTTGTTGGCCACGACCTGGCCGCGGCCTGCCGTGAGGTCGACGAACATGAACTGGATGGCGCCTGAGTACAGGTCGTTCCAGGCATTGCCGATCGCCTTGTAGGCGACGCCCTGCCAGGTGACGCCGGCGCGCGCGGCCAGCACCTCGGCCGGCACCTGCGAGCTTGCATTGAAGTAGCCGAAATTGAGTTTGCCCGGCCGCGCCTTGGCGTCGGCCAGCAGGTCGGCCAATGTCCTATAAGGGCTGTCGGCCGGCACCACGAGGAAGGCGCCGCTCGAGCCGATGATGCCGACGACGGCAAAATCCTTCTCCGGGTCGTAGCCCGGGTTCTTGTACATGTGGACGTTGGCGGCGTTGGTCGAGGTCGTGGCCAGCATCAGCGTATAGCCGTCGGGCGGTGCGGCCTTTGCCGCCAGCGCGCCCACGATGCCGTTGGCGCCAGGCTTGTTCTCGACCACGAAGGGCTGGCCGGTCTTGTCTTCTATGTACTTGCCGATCAGGCGCGCCGTGATGTCGCCCGAGCCGCCCGGCGCGAAGGGCACGATGATGCGGATCGCCTTGCTCGGGAAGGCTTCGGTCTGTGCGTTCGCGACGGACAAGAGCGCTGGCAGCGCCGACAGGACGGGCAGGGCGAGGAGGGCGCGGCGAGACAGCGACATGCGAAATCCCTTCATGATGAACAAGTCTAGCGCATCCGCGGCGCATGGACAGCGCGCTGCCTGCAGCCCTACCTTGCAGCCATGGCAAGATCAGGTCGTCCGCCGCTCGACGGTATCCGCATCATCGATTTCTCCCGCGTGATCGCCGGGCCCATGTGCACCCAGATGCTGTCCGACATGGGCGCCGAGGTGATCAAGATCGAGAACCCCGACGGCGGCGACGACACGCGCAAGGGCGCCGGCCCGCGGGCGGGCGGCGCGCAGGGCGAGAGCCATTTCTTCATGACCTACAATCGGGGCAAGAAGAGCGTGGCGCTGGATTTTGCCAAGCCCGAGGGCCAGGCGATCGTGCACAGGCTGCTCGCGGCGGCCGACGTGATGGTCGAGAATTTTCGGCCGGGCGTGCTCAAGAAGTACGGCCTCGACTATGCCAGCCTCGCCACGAAGTACCCGAGGCTGATCTATCTCTCGATCTCGGCCTACGGCCAGACCGGCCCCTTGTCGGACCGGCCGGGCTACGATCCGGTGCTGCAGGCCGAGTCGGGCATGATGAGCGTGAACGGCGAGGCCGACGGCGAGGGGCTGCGCCATGCCATCGCCATCGTCGACACCATGACCGCGATCCATTCGGTGGCGGCGATCAACGCCGCGCTCTACGCCCGGCGCGACACCAACAGGGGCCAGCAGATCGACCTTGCCCTCTACGACACGGCCCTGGTGTCGCTCGGCAACATGGGGTCGTACTACCTGATCGGCGGCGAACAGCCCCGGCGGGCCGGCAACGGACACTTCGCGTCGGCGCCAAACAGCTCGTTCGAGACGGCGAACGGCAAGATCTACATGGCGGTGGCGAACCAGAAGCTGTTCGGCGACACCTGCAAGGCGATGGGACATCCCGAGTGGGCGACCGATCCGCGTTTCTCCACAGTCGCCGACCGCGTGGCCAACAAGCCCGAACTGACGCGTCTCATGGAGGAGGTCCTGAAGACCGACACCAAGGAGAACTGGGCGCAGAAGCTGCGCCATCTGCCGGCCGGCCCGATCCGCACCATGAAGGAGGCGCTCGACGAACCGGAGGTCAAGCGTCGCGGCATGCTCAAGACTTATCGGCACAGAAGGGTCGGCGAGGTGCCGCTGATCGGCTCGAACTACCGCTTTTCGGATACCCCGGTCGACGACACAAGGCCGCCGCCGTCGCTGGGCGAGCACACCGATCAGGTTCTGCGCGAGATCGCGGGCTGCAGCGACACCGACCTCGCGGCGCTGCGCGGGAAGAAAATCATCGGCTGAGCCACTTTCTCAGGATGGCGGTGGTCTCGTCGGGCTTCTCCAGGGTGACGAGGTGGCCGCATTGCTCGACCACGACCAGTTCGCTGCCCGGAATGGCCGCCGCCATCTCCTCGGACAGGAACAGCGGCGTTGCCGCGTCGTCGCGGCCGCAGACTATGACGGTCGGGCATTTTATCTTCGGCAGATCGGGCCGCCGGTCGGCGCGGATCGCGGCCAGCTCTTCCTGGCGCCTGTAAATCTCGACGCCGATCTCGCCGCACATGGCCAGCACCTCGTCGACCAACGGCTTGTCGGGCAGCCGGTAGGCCGGGATGAAGCGGGTCATTTGCATGCCCAGCACCAGCTCGAAGTGGCCTTCGTCGGCCAGCCGGATGCGGGCGCGGCGGATGGCGCGCTCGGTCTCGTTCTGGCTGCGCATGCCCGTGTCGAGCAACGCCAGCCTTTCGACCCGTTCGGGCGCGATCTGCATGATCTCGACTGCCAGCATGCCGCCCAGCGACAGGCCGGCGAGCGCGAATTTCCCCGGCGGCATCAGATCGACGATCCAGCGCGCGGCGCTCTCCCAGCTGTCCCAGATCGGCAGCGGCGCCCGGCGCCAGTCCGGCACAAGGATCTCGGCCACGTCGGCGAGCGCTGCGACCTGCGGAGCGAACAGACGTGGTGAGCACAACAGGCCCGGGATGAGCAACAGGGGTGTCTTGGCCATTGGTTCCTCCACGGGCAAGCATAGCGCGGGCTCGGCGTCGCTGCCATTTGACGGTGGCGGACGGCGGCGGCAGGCTCGCACTTCCTTCTTGCCGGAGTTCTAAATGCCCCGCCGTTTCGTCGACCTCTCGATCTATCTCGAAAACGACGTGATCTCCGATCCCGTGCCGTTCGGGCCGAAGATCCAGTATCACAAGCACGAGGATACGGCCGGCCAGATCGCGAGCTTCTTCCCCGGCCTCAAGAAGGAGGATCTGCCCGACGGCCAAGGCTGGGCGGTGGAGAACGTCAACCTCAGCACGCACAACGGCACCCATCTCGACGCGCCGTATCACTTCCACTCGACCATGAACAAGGGCGAGCGCGCGATCACGATCGACGAGGTGCCGCTCGACTGGTGCCTGC
>JAIETA010000245.1 GCA_019745575.1 Reyranella sp.
GGCCGCCGATCTGCGCCAGGCGATCGCGCCGCGGCTGCGCGCTCTGCTCAAGGCCGGCACGCCGGCCGGCGAGGTCACGCGGCAGGCAGGCACGCTGGCGCAGGCGCATTTCCACAGCCAGGGCGTACTGCTGGCGCCTCTCGAACTGCGCGACCACGTGGCCGACGTCTTGCGGCCCATCCTGCCGGCAACGGCCTTTGGCATCGCCGAGGCCGAGCCATCGATGCTTGCCTCGGCGTCCGCCGCCGTGGTCGATGCCGTGTCGCCGGTGCCGACGCCCGATCTGTCGGAGCGAGCCGAAGTGCCGCTCAAGCCCGCGGTGCTAGCAACTCGGTCTGCCGCGCGGCCGCTCGAGTTTGCGGGCAAGCTCGACCCGGCCGAGAAGTCGTCGAGCACGCTGTCGCGCAGCAAGGTCGATCAGGCTCGGCGGGCGGTGCAGCCGCTGGTAATGAGCCGTATCGACCTCGCGGCGGCGGTGAGCATGCCGCGCAGCGAGTTGGCGCGCCAACTGGAGGGCCTCGCCGCCGAACTGCTGGCCGAACATCGGATTCAGCTCAACCGGCCGGAACAGACCGATCTCGTCTATCAGCTGGTCAACGACATGATGGGACTGGGCCCGCTCGAGCCGCTGCTCGAGGACGAGGGCATCACCGACATCATGATCAACGGCCCCAAACAGGTCTACGTCGAACGCAGTGGCAAGCTCGATCTCACGGGCGTGACGTTCGAAGACAACGCGCATCTGCTCAATATCTGCAACCGGATCGTCAGCCGCATCGGCCGGCGCATCGACGAGTCCAGTCCGATCTGCGACGCGCGCCTGCTGGACGGCAGCCGCGTCAACATCATCATCCCGCCGCTAGCAATCGATGGCCCGTCCATGTCGATTCGCAAGTTCGGCAAGCGGCAGATCGGCTTCGACCAGATGGCGCAGCAGGGCAACATCTCGCCGGCCATGGCGACCGTTCTGCGCGTCGCCGCGCGCTGCCGCCTGAACACCGTCGTTTCCGGCGGTACGGGCTCCGGCAAGACGACGATGTTGAACGCGCTGTCGGGCATGATCGACAACGGCGAACGCGTCGTGACCATCGAAGATGCCGCCGAGTTGCGCATGCAACAGCCGCACGTCGTCCGGCTGGAGACCCGGCCGGCGAATCTCGAGGGCAACGGCGAGGTCACGATGCGCGATCTCGTCAAGAACGCGCTGCGTATGCGTCCCGACCGCATCATCCTGGGCGAAGTCCGTGGCCCCGAGGCGATCGATCTCCTGCAGGCGATGAACACCGGGCACGACGGCTCGATGGGGACCTTGCATGCCAACCGCCCCCGCGAGGCGCTGACCCGTTTGGAGAACATGGTGACGATGGGCGCCTCGAACCTGCCGCCCAAGGCGATCCGCGCACAGATCGCGGGCTCCCTGCAGTTGATCGTTCAGATCAGCCGCATGCGCGACGGGGTGCGGCGTGTCACGCACATCACGGAGGTTGTCGGCATGGAAGGTGAGGTGGTCATCACTCAGGACCTCTTCACCTACGAGTTCCGTGGCGAGACCACCGACGGCAAGTTGACCGGAGCCTTCAAGAGCTCCGGCCTGCGCCCGCACTTCCTTCCCCGTGCTGCCTACTACGGCCTCGACAAGGTCCTGATGGAGGCTATGGCATGAGCGCTACCGTCGGCGGCCACGCTTTCGATCTGGACACGATGACGGTGCTCGTCTCGGCGGGTTTCGTCCTGATGTTCGTGGCTCTCCGGTTGGTGTTCGGCGGCTTCTTTGCCGAACGCCGGTTGCGCGACCGCCTCGAATCACTGGAAAGCCGCACCCAGGCAGGTCCGCGCACCTTGCAGATGGCGACACTCAAGCGCGTCGAGAAAGCCGGCACCTTGCCGACCATCGACAGGATGCTCTGGCGCTGGTTCCCCAATGCAACCAGCCTTCGCCAGAAGCTGCAGGCTTCCGGCGTGAACCTCACCCTGGGCGACTTCGCCTTCACCTCGCTGGCATTGGCTGTCGGCATCGCGTTTCTCCTGGTCGTCGTGTTCGATGTGGCACCCTCCGTGGCGTTGGGGGGCTCGCTGATGATCGGGATCGGCATTCCGAACGTCTGGATCGGGTGGCGGGCACGCAGGCGTGGGATCGCCTTCAATCTGCTGTTCCCGGAGGCCGTTGATCTGATTGTCCGCGCCCTGCGCGCGGGGCTGCCGGTTCAGGAGGCCATCGGATCGGTGGCGCGCGACATCAAGGATCCGGTGGGCGGTGTCTTCCGTCGCGTCCAGCATGAAGTTCAGTTCGGTGTGCCGATCGATGTCGCCCTGTGGCGGGTCGCCAAGACGGTCCAGACCGACGAATTCAACTTCCTCATCGTCGCCATGTCGATCCAGCGCGATACCGGCGGAAATCTCGCGGAGACGCTGGCCAATCTCAGCGCGCTCCTGCGTGCACGCCAGCAGCTTCGCCTCAAGATCCGTGCCTTCACCTCCGAGGCACGCACGACGATGATGATCATGTCCGGCCTGCCGTTCTTGGTCGGCGGCGGCCTTTTCCTGCTCTCGCCGGGATACATCGGCCCGCTGCTCACGACGGAGACGGGTCAGATGATAGCCGCTGCCGCAGCCTGCAGCATGGGCATCGGCATCTTTGTCATGAACAAGATCGCCACCATCAAGGTCTGACACGCGATGGATCCGGCGCTTTCCGACAAGAGCTTCATGATCATCGTTGCGGCGGCCACATTCGTGGCGGTCTGGGCGGTGACGACGGCGTTGACGTGGGCTCCCCCGATGGAGGCCCGCTTGAAGGCGCTGCGGACGCGCCGCATGAAGACGCGCGGCGAACGGTCTGCCGCCGCCAAGACGTCACCGAAGGCCACGTCCATCGGCGTCCTGCGCAGGACTGCCGACCGCTTGAAACTTCTGCGCGGCGAGGCCGCCGACCTGACTACCCTAAAGCTGCGGCGGGCCGGATTTCTTTCCGGCGACGCGGCCGTGGTCTTCGTCTTCGTCAAGCTCGCCTTGCCGCTGCTCCTTGGCTTCCTGATGATAGCGCTGACCGCCGTAACGAACGTCCTGGAAGTTTCCGAGGAGCTGGTTCTGCCGCTCTGCATGGGCGCGGTACTTGCCGGATTCGTCATGCCGGACCTTTACGTCAAGAACCTCGCGACCAAGCGTCGGGAGGTGTTGAACTACATCCTGCCGGAGGGCCTCGACCTGCTGACGATCTGTGTCGAGGCGGGCCTGAGCGTCGACGCGGCGTTTCGCCGGGTGTCGCGCGAACTGCGCGGCTCGATGCCGGAACTGGCCGTCGAGTTCGAGATCACGGCCAGGGAGCTTACCTATCTGCCCGACCGGCAGCAGGCGCTGGAGAACCTGGCCGTTCGGTCGGATTCGCCGGCGGTCAGCGCCCTGGTAAATGCGCTCCGTCAGACTGAAAAATACGGCACGCCTCTGGCCGGTTCGCTGCGCATCCTGAGCCAGGAGTTCCGACAGTCGCGGGCCTCGAAGGCCGAGGAGAAGGGTGCCCGGATGCCGGCACTCATGACGGTCCCACTGATGGTTTTCATTCTGCCGACGCTGATCACCGTGCTCCTGGCGCCCGCGCTCATGTCGGCGTTCGGGACCGCGAAATGAATGAAACAAGACTCACGATTTACGCCGCGAGGTCGTGACCATACGTTCCACCATGGATGGAACGATTCACGTCAGAGGTTTCAAGGTGGGTCGGACGCATAGCTGGTCGGGCAAGAGATTGCGGGTTCCCATGCTGCGTCGAGTTTTGCGGGCTCTCCGGGACACCAGGGGCGTCTCCGCGCTCGAATTCGCGATCATCTCGCCGGTTCTGTTGACGGTTACGTTCGGAGTGTTCCAGTTCGGCATTACGATGAACGACTACCTGATCCTCACCAATGCCGCCGCCAAGGGTGCCATGACTCTGGCTCTGAGCCGCGGCACCTCGACCCCCTACGCCTCGACGACGGCGGCGATCAACGCCGCCGCCTCCACACTGGTCACCGCGAACATCACTGTCGTCGCCAAGGTCAACGGTGTCGCCTGCACCACCGACTCCACCTGCTCGGCGATACTTGTCGTTGGGCAGCCGGCGCTCGTGAAGACGACCTATCCCTGCAATCTGACGGTCATGGGGATCAACTACGCGCCCGGCGGCTGCACCTTGAGCGCCGAGACAGCGCAGATGGTTCAATAGGAGGCGATGATGAAGCGCCGGATTTCGTCCGTGAATTCGAGCATTCGCGCCCTTTGGAGCGACCGGAAGGGTGCCACGACCTTCTTGTTCGCCGGCATGGCTTCGGCGCTGGTCGGCGTGGCCGGCCTGACGATCGACGTCGGCCGCACCCTGGCGGCGAAATCCGGTTTCGATGCCGCGACGGAGGCCGCGGCGTTGGCGGGCGCCTATGCGTTGCTATCGCCTTCCGCAAACGCCACCACGGTCACCAGCGCCGTCACCAGCTGGAACAGCACACATCCGCCACCGAAGGTCACGGTCACCAACGTTGCCGTGTCCCTTGCATGCGTCACCTCGACGGCAAACCTGCCGAGTTGCAACGGGACGACGCCCAATGCCGTCACGGTGACGCAGACGGCCACCGTCCCGACCTTCTTTCTGAAGGCCATCGGGCGCGAGACATTCACCCTGACGACGACCAAGACGGCAAGCAAGGCGGGCGGCACCGCCATGCCGCTTCACGTGATGTTCGTGCTCGATGCCACCGGCTCCATGGGGTCGTGGGACACCGGCTGCACGGTGCCGGGCAAGAGCCGGCCGTCCAGGTTCGAATGCGCCCTGCATTCGATCCAGAACGTCCTGAAAGTGATGCCGACGTCGATGGACAAGGTCGGCCTGATGATCTTCCCGGGCATGGCCACGCAGTACAGCCCGACGTCGCACCCGTGCCCGACGCAGCCGAACTCAACGCCCTATCTCTCGGCCAACATCAAGTACCAGATCGGGACGTCGCTCAACGACACCTACAACGACGGCGCGGGGGCGCTGGTCAACGCGTCGCCGCTGATCCAGGCGGTTGGAAATGGCACCTCGCTGACGCCGTGTGTAACCAACCGGGGCGGACAAGGCAGCTATGCCGCCGAAGTCATCGCCAAGGCGCATGCCGCGTTGCCGGTCGTCGCGGGCACGCAGAACGTGATCATTTTTCTCAGCGACGGCGACTTCAATGCCTCGGCGGCGCAGTTGAGCAACGTGGCCGGCAAGACCTCGCGCCAGTGCGGCCAGGCGGTCGATGCCGCCGCCACCGCCAAGACGGCGGGGACCAAAATCTATTCCGTGGCCTATGGCGCGGCGTCCAGCGGTTGCTCGACCGGCGACACCCACAATCCCTGTTCGACGATGAAGGCGATCGCCACCGACGCCGGTACGTTCTTCTCGACGAACACGGCGTGCAAGATCGCCGATCACCCGAACGCCGTTTCGGGCCTGCCGGGCATCTTTCAGGCCATCACCGCGGCACTGACCAAACCGCGGGTACTGCCGAACTAGGCCATAGCGACCGCTAACCTCGGTCGCGCCGGCCGGCGGGTCCGCGGCCCGTTTTGGCCGCCGGTTCAACAAGTTGTCCCCAATTGTTGTGGGCTTGGTTGCGGTTGACCCCAATACTTTGATAGTCTGCGCCGGTATGGGCAGATCCCTAGGAAAGGGACGCCTCTTTGGGGTTGGAATGAAGCTGGCGCCAATTTTGACCATGGGCCTGGCGCTCTTCGTCGCGGGTTGCGGCCTCGACCTCACGGACTCGACGTCGCGCGGCGACAGCTACGACTCCTCCGTTCAGCAGGCCGACGAGGCCCGCAAGGCCGGCAACTTCGATGTCGCGATTCCGCTTTACGGCCGCGCGCTCCAGGCCAAGCCTGACGGTACCGAGGCCAAGCTGGGACTGGGTCAGTCCTTCCTGTCGATCGGCGCGCCGGACGAGGCGGCGGCGCTGTTCCGGGATGTCCTGGCCAAGCGCGAGAGCAATCCTGTGGCGCGCCGCGGGCTGGCGGCGGCATTGATTGCGATGGGCCAGCCCGATCTCGCCGAGCGGCAGCTCGAGGCGGCGCTGAAGTCCGATCCGCGCGACTACCGGGCGCTGAATTCGCTGGGCGTGGTGCTCGACATGCAGGGGCGGCACGCCGAGGCGCAGGCGAAGTACCGGCAGGGCATCGAACTGGCGCCTGACTTCCTGCCGCTGCGCAACAACTTCGGCCTGTCGCTGGCGATCGCCGGCAACACGCAGGAGGCCATCGCGCAGCTCGCGCCGATCGCCAACAGCCGCGCGTCGGATGGCCGTGTCCGGCAGAACCTGGCGTTCAGCTACGCCATGGCCGGCGATCTCGAGAACGCCCTTCAGGTCAGCCGCAAGGACCTGGACGAACAGAGCGCCCAGCGGCAACTATCCTACTTCATGCAACTCAAGGCCCTGCCGCCCGAGATGCGTAGTGCCGAACTGCGGCGAAACCCCAGTTTCTTCCCGCAGTCCGGCAGCGGCGCATAGGCGGTCAGATCGAGGAGGAGGGCGATGTTCCGATCTTTCGCTTCGGGCACTCTCGGATGGCTTGCCTGTCTCGTCGTCATCGTCGTCGCCGCGCCGGCGTTTCCCCAGGCAAAGCGCAGCAGCGTCGAAGCGCCAAGCTCGACCGGCTTGCCCGAGTTCCGCGATCCCAAGACCGGCCAGATCTGGACACCGGACAATGTCGGCGGGGTTTCAGGTCCGAACACGCCGGCCGACCGCGCCTTCGATCCTCTGGCGCAGGCCGTACGCATCGATGACGTGGTGGTGCAGCGGCCGAGAATAACGCCTCTGGGCGCAGTGCCGATTGCCGCTGGCCCGACCGTGCCTGTCGTCAATATCGACGGCGCCACGCTGCGCGCGGTGCCGGGGCAGCGCTGGCAGGTGGTTCTCTATTTGAACAACAACAGTGCGGCCACGGTCGCGCCGTTGCTCCATTGCAGCTTTACCAACGCGGGCAAGCCGGTCGAGAACACCCGCGTGCTGGTGCCTGCCGTGGGTGCGGGTATTCGCGTCGGCCTGACGGTCTACGGGCCAAGGACCGACCTGTTCGTCGACCGCGCGTCCTGCCGAGTCGAATCGCCGTAGACCTTGCCGTTCAGCCCTGTACCGAATAGCCGCCGTCGACGGTGATCGCGGCGCCCGTCACATAGTCCGACGCGGCGGAAGCCAGAAAGACCGCGATGCCGGCGAAGTCGTCGGGGGTTCCCCAACGGCCGGCCGGCGTGCGGCGCAGCACCGAGTCGTGCAGTGCCGGCACGTCCTGGCGGGCGCGTTGCGTGAGCGCCGTGTCGATCCAGCCCGGCAGGATGGCGTTCACCTGGATTTTGTCCTTGGCCCAGGCGGTCGCCATTGCCTTGCTCATCTGCACGATGCCGCCCTTGCTTGCGGCGTAGGCCGTCGTGTACGAGGCCCCGAAGATCGACATCATCGAGCCTATGTTGATCATCTTGCCGGCGCCGCTCTTCTTCATTTCGGGGTAGGCGGCGTGGCTGCACAGGAAGGCGCTGGTCAGGTTGCTGTCGAGCACCTGATGCCATTCGGCAAGCGCGTAATCCTGCGGCTGCTTGCGAATGTTGATCCCGGCATTGTTGACGAGAATGTCGAGGCGGCCATGCGCCTTGACCGTGCCGGCGATCAGGGCCCGGCACGAGTCCTCCTTCAGCACGTCGACGGCGATGGCGCTCGCCCGGGCCCCCAGGGCCTGAAGCTCCTTCACTGCCGCTGCGTTCTTGGCCGCGTCGCGCCCGGCCACCACGACCGTGGCGCCGGCCTGCGCCATGCCCTTGGCCATGCCGAGCCCGATGCCGCCGTTGCCGCCCGTGACGATGGCCACCCGGCCGGACAGATCGAAGAGCTTCATGGCCTTGGTCCTCTCTTTTGCGCCGCGCCTGTATAGCGGACGTGCGAAACGGGAAACAGGGTGGCTGTTTCGCCGGCCGGCCGAGCCAGCTACGCTGCCTGCGACCTGGGGGGAGGGCGCGCATGCAAGGCAATGGTTTTGGACGCAGGACGACGCTGGCAGGCGGGGCGGCACTGGCGGCGGCGACGTTGATCCGGCCGCGCGAGGCGCGGGCCGCCAAATCGCTGACGGTCGTCCTCGAATCGGAGGTCACGATCCTCGATCCGCACGCCACGACGGTGAACATCACACGGTCGTTTGCGCTGCACGTCTTCGACACGCTGTTCGCCATGAACGAAGCCGGCGAGATCAAGCCGCAGATGGTCGACAGCTGGCACAGCACGCCCGACAAGCTCACCTGGACCTTCGTCCTGCGCGGCGGCCTGAAATGGCATGACGGCACCGCGGTCACCGCCGCCGATTGCGTGGCCTCGCTCAAGCGCTGGGGGGCGCGCGATTCGCTGGGCAAGATGCTGATGGCGGACACGGTCTCGCTCGAGGCGGTCGATGCCCGGACCTTCCGCCTTGTGCTCAAGGAGCCGTTCCCGCTGCTGCTCGATGTCCTGGGCAAGCCGAACGCGCCATTGCCGGCGATGATGCCGGCGCGTCTTGCCGTGACGCCGGCCGACCAGCGCATTCCTGAACCGATCGGGTCGGGTCCGTTCCGCTTCCTCAAGGATCAGTGGCGGCCGGGCAACGCGATGGTGCTGGAGCGCAACCCCGACTACGTGCCTCGCAAGGAAAAGCCGGACTTCCTGGCCGGCGGCAAGAACGTGAAGATTGACCAGCTGGTGCTGCGCGTCATGCCCGACCAGTCGACCGGCGCCAACGCGCTGATGGCCGGCGAAATCGACTACATGCAGTATCTGCCGTTCGACATGCTGCCGCTGCTCGAGAAGGAACGGGCGGTGAAGCTGATGGGGCTGGGCGGCCTGCACCAGTTCCAGGGCAATTTCCGCCTGAACCACGCCGCCCCGCCGTTCGACAATCCGGCCGTACGGCGCGTGCTGTGGAAGCTGGCCGACCAGGATGCGACTTTGACGGCGATCGGCGTGCCGGAGCGCTATCGCGCCAAGTCCTGCCCGTCCTTCTGGATGTGTGGCACGCCGCTCAGCACGGACGTCGGTTCGGCCGCCGCCAAGGTTGACCTCGCCGCCGCCCGCGCCGAACTGAAGGCATCGGGCTACAAGGGCGAGCCGGTCATCGTGCTCGAAGTCGCGGGCTCGATCAGCCAGACGGCGTCGCGCGTGCTGGTCCAGAACATGCGCGACGTGGGTTTCACGGTCGAGCAGCAGCCGCGCGACTGGCCGACGATCCTCGCCCGGCGCGCCAAGAAGGAGGGCTGGTCGATGTTCCCGGTCTACTCCAACGGCACCGACATGTTCTCGCCGCTCACCCACTTCTATATCGCCGCGAGCTGCAACGAGTTTCCCGGCTGGTCGTGCGACGAGCGCATCCCGACTCTTCTCAAGGCGTTCACGCGGGCCGGCTCGCTCGAGGAGCGCAAGCGCATCGCGGCGGAGATCCAGGTCATCGCCTACGAGCTGGTGCCGTCGGTGATGTGGGGTCAGTTCAGCATCGCCTCGGGCTACCGCAGCGATCTCAAGGGCCTCATCCAGTCGTCGTATCCGATGTTCTGGGAGGTCGATCGCTGATGGCGGCGGTCAGGCACGACGAGGCGCAGAACCGCTACGAACTCGAGACCGAACATGGCCTCGCGATCGCGGTCTATCGCCGGCAGGCGGACCGTCTGGTGTTTACCCACACCGAAGTGCCGCCGGCCGACGAAGGCCGCGGGATCGGCTCGCAACTCGTTCGAGCCGCCCTCGACGATGCGCGCCGGCGTGGCTTCAAGATCGTGCCGGCCTGCAGCTTCGTGGCCGAGTTCGTGCGCCGCCACCCCGAATACGCCGCCGACCGGGAGTAGCTACGACGCCACGACGGCGCGCACGACGAAGTAGGCGCCGACCGAAGCCGCCGCCGTCACGACGGTGCCCCAGGCCAGGTCGACGAGGCTCAGCGTCATCGACCAGCCGCGCAGCGTGGCGAGGTTGGTGACGTCGTAGGCGGCATAGACGCAGAGGCCGAAGAAGGCGCCGTAGAGCAGGCCGGCCGGCCAGGAGTTGGCCGCCAGCGCCGGCGGCACGGCGAAGACCGCGATGCCAGCGGCGTGGATCAGGTAGAACAGGATGGCGACCGACCATAGCGGCTCATCGAGCAGGAGCTGGCCGAGGCGCGCCTTGTAGAACTCGCGGCTGACGACGCCCAGCCACAGCGCATCGAGGACGGCGAGGATCGCCAGCGCGGCGAGATAACTGACCAGAAGAGTTTTCATGGCCGGCAGTCTAGCCCGGCGGCGGGGCCGCGGCCCGCGCGAAGTGCTCGCGGAGGCGTTCGCGGGCGGCGTTGCCGGCCGCGCGGTCCCAGCAGTTGACGATGGCGACACGGAAACCGCCGGGTGGCATGGCGTGACGCTCGGGCGCAGTGTCCTCGTGGAACGTGATCTGAAGGCTCGACACGCCGGGCAGGCGAAGCACCTCGCGCTGCAGCTCGGCCGGCGGATGACGGTACATCGGTCGCTGCGGTCCGGGCGGCGGCATGAACAGGACGACGCTGTAGCCCGCCCGCCGCGGCGTATCCTCGAAGTGCCACTCGCCCCTCGCGTAGAGCCGCACCAGCGCCTCGACCCAGCCGGCGCCGTAGAGGTCGGGCCACTGGTCGGCGAAGCGCAGATGGACCTCGATGATGCGCCCGCCGATCGTCTCGAGGTTGACCATGCCGGTGTAGCCGGCGAGATGGCGGCGGCACCAGGCGCCACACCAGTCCTCTATCGCGGGCGCGGCTTCGGCGCGGACCGACCAATGGTCGAAAGTGCCATCGCCGCTCGCGGCGCCGCTGGCGTGGCGCCACCAGCGGGGGACACCGTCGATGACCGCAACATCGCTGCTGACGTGATCGCCTTCCAGCAGGGTGCTCCACATGTGGCCCGGCCGGTAGGCCGCGGCATAGTCGGCCGGCGCCTGCAGCATGCGGCTGCCGACCCCCATGCCTTTCAGATTGTAGATCGGCTTGGAGAACACCGGGTAGGCGGGCGGCGGCACGCCGTGCGGGGCGGCGTCGAGGCCCTGGCTCGCCGCCACGGCGAGCTTGTCGTAGACCCAGCGGTGCCGCGGGTTCCACGACCAGGCGTCGCTGTCCTCGGTCGGGATGAAGATGTGGTCGGGACACGCAGCACTCTCGAAATATTGAGTGCGCCACGGGTCGATCTCGCAAATCGGCACTTGCAGTCCTGCGGTGGACGAACGGAACCTCTTGAGAGTGAGTGCGCGACGGGCGCATGGCAACCGGCTATCGTCGGCCGGCGGAGGGGAGGTATCTTGTCGAAAGAAGCTGGGCCGTTCGCCGAGACCGCGCCGTCGGCGGCGGAGGCCGAGGCGGGCGAGCGCGCGGCGTTCCGTCTTGCCGTCCTCGACGGGCTCCGCCGCTCGCCGCGCGCCATTCCGGCCAAGTTCCTCTACGACGCCCGGGGCTCGGCGCTGTTCGACGCCATCTGCGAGCTGCCCGAGTACTACCTCACCAGCATCGAGACCGCGATCCTGACGGATTGTGCACCCGAAATCGCCCGCCTCGCCGGGCCGGGCTGCGCGCTGATCGAGTTCGGCAGCGGCTCCAGCGTCAAGACGCGACTGCTGCTCGACGCCATGCCCGACCTCGCGGCCTATGTGCCGATCGACATCTCCCGTCAGCACCTCGACGTCACGGCGGCGCGGCTGCGCGGCGACTATCCCGCACTTCCCGTCCGGCCGGTCTGTGCCGACTACATGACGCTCGCCGCCCTGCCGCCCGGCGTCGGCGCGGCGCGGCGCATTGGCTTCTTTCCCGGTTCGACCATCGGCAACCTGACGCCGCCGGAGGCGACCGCCTTCCTGCGCCGGGCGCGGGCCCTGCTGGGCGAGGGTGGCGCGCTGGTGCTGGGCGCCGACCTCAAGAAGGATCCGCAACGCCTGCACGACGCCTACAACGACTCCTCGGGAGTCACGGCGGAGTTCAGCCTCAACCTCTTGCGGCGCATCAATCGCGAGCTCGGCGCCACCTTCAACCTTGCAGCGTTCGCCCACGAGGCCTTCTACGACCCGGGCCATGGCCGCATCGAAATCTACCTGCGCAGCCTCGCCGCGCAGTCCGCGACGGTGGCGGGCCATGCCTTCGAGTTTGCCGAGGGCGAGCGCGTCCACACCGAATACTCCTACAAGTACGACGACGCCGACATCGACGCCCTCGCCAGCAGCGCCGGCTTCACGATCGTCCGCCGCTGGACCGATCCCGGCCGTCTGTTCGCCGTCATCTATCTGAAAGCATCGTCCTGAGGCAGACGGCCCGCCCCCGGGTTGCCCCGGGGGCGGGCCAATGCGGCCACGCGGGAGGTCTGGCGTCGCTATGCGGGGGAGCAGGCGCGACGCCGGCGAACACCCGGCCACCTCCGCTTAACGGCTGTCCTGGCCAGCAGGTTGCCAAGTCTCGAAAAAAAGTCGGGAAGTTGCTAAGGGACCGGTTTCGCGGCTTCGACCGCCCGCAGTCTGGCGGACAGTGCCTCGTGGAGGCGGCTATCCCGGATCCTGGGCAGCATGGCGCGTAGCAGGGCGCCTGCCGACCCGCCGTCGCACTCGGCCATCGCAAGCTTCGCCAGGAACGCCTCCACCTCGGCCGCCGTCGCGAAACCCATGTAGGCATCGCCGGCTTCGTGGGCGAGACAGGCGGGCGAACTTGGCTCCTCCTCGATCATGCCGGATGCCACCAGCGGCCGGCCAGCACCACGCCGGCCGACAGCAGCCGCTCGGTCCCGATCATGGTCTCGCCGATCGAGTCGGCGTAGTCGAACCGGCCCGTGGCAACCTCGATCACGGTCGCTTCGCCGACGCTGCCGACTTTCAGCGTGCCGAGGTCGGGTCGTTTGATGGCGGCCGCGGCATTCGAGGTCGCGAGCTTGATCACGGTCGGCAGGTCGACGCCGAGGCAGAGGAACTTCGACATGGTGGTGAGCAGATCGAAGGCCGGGCCCTCGATCGAGATCACGTGCACGTCCGAGGAGATCACGTCGGGCAGGAAGCCCGCCGCCAGCATCTTCTTCGTCGTGCCGAAGCCGAACGAGCCGCCGCCGTGGCCGATGTCGAAGATCACGCCGCGGGCACGCGCCG
>JAIETA010000133.1 GCA_019745575.1 Reyranella sp.
TAGTTCGACTGGCCGGCGTTGCCGTTGACGCCCGAGGTCGAGGAGATGTTCACGACCTTGCGCACGATGCGCTTGCCGGCCGCCCGTTCCTTCTCCACGGCATCGCGGAAATGGATCTGGAAGGCGCGCAGGATGCGGAACGGCGCGGTCAGGTGGACATCGAGGATGGCGTACCACTGCTCGTCGGTCATCTTCTGGATGACGCTGTCCCAGGTATAGCCGGCGTTGTTGACCACGACATGGCAGCCGCCGAAGGCGTCGACCGCCGTCTTGACGATGCGGTCGCCGAAGTCGGGCTTGGCGACGTCGCCGTTGCAGGCCACCGCCTTGCCGCCCATCTTCTCGATCTCGGCGATCACTTCCTTGGCCGGCGCGTCGTCGATGTCGTTGATCACCACCTTGGCGCCGTCGCGCACCAGGCGCAGGGCGATCTCGCGGCCGATGCCGCGACCCGAACCGGTGACGATCGCCACCTTGCCATCCATCTGACCCATCTGACGTCTCTCCCTGAAAACTAGGCAGCGGCCACGGTGGCGGTGCCCTGCAGCGTGTCCTGGCCGTTCTGGTTGGTGCACTTCACCTCGAGGTCGATCAGCTTCTCGCCGTTCGCCTCGCGCTTGCCCGTCACCTTGCCGCTGACCGTGATGACGTCGCCGACCCAGGTGATCGAGGTGAAGCGCGTGCCGAGGCCGCGGATCTGCTTCTGCGGCGCCCACGAGGTGACGAGGCGGCCGAGGAAGGCCATCGACAGCATGCCGTGCGCGAAGACGTCCTTGAAACCGAACTTCTTGGCGAAGTCGATATCGACGTGGATCGGATTGTGATCGCCCGAGCCGCCGCAGTAGAGCGCGAGCTGGTGGCGGCTGATCGCCGGCAGCACGAGCGGCGGCAGCGCGTCGCCGACCTTGACCTGGTCGAACTTGGGAATGGTTGCCATGTCTGCCTCCCCTACTTCTTGGCCGCGTCGGGATTGCGCACGACGGTGATGCCCTTGGCCTTGGCCACGAGCTTGCCCGCCTGGTCCTTGAGCTCGGTCTCGGAGACGACGAACCACAGCGCGCCGCCCTTCTTGTCGTACATGTCGACGACCTTCTGCTGGCAGGTGATGCGGTCGCCGACATGGACCGGCGCGAGATACTCGTAGTGCTGCTCGCCATGCAGGATCAGGCCGATGTCGACGTTGAGCAGGCGCAGCAGGCCGCCCTTGTCGGGATCGTCGTTGGTGACGGCAGTCAGGAAGGTCGGCGGCGCGGGAATGGCGCGGTAGCCGGCGGCCTTGGCCGCCGCTTCGTCGACATAGATCGGGTCGTCCTCGCCGATGGCCTTGCAGAACAGCCGGATCTTGCCGGCCTCGACCGTGGTGGTGAAGGCCTTGAACGCGTGGCCGATATGCTTCTTGTCGAGCATGGGGCCGTTTCCTCCGTGATGTGGAAAATGAAAACCCTCTCCCCAACCCGCCGGCCGGAGAGAGGGTTGCCCTTGCGGGAGGCTACTCGTAGCGGCCGACGATGGCGACGCTGGAGATGTTCTCGCGCGGCGCGCCGCCCAGATTGTGCGTCATGCCGATGCGCGGGTTCTTGAGCTGACGGGGCCCCGCCTTGCCCTGGAGCTGCAGGTACATCTCGTAGAGCATGCGCAGGCCCGAGGCGCCGATCGGATGGCCGAAACACTTCAGGCCGCCGTCGATCTGGCAGGGGATCTTGCCGTCGGCGTCGTAGAAGCCGTCGAGCACGTCCTTCCAGCCCTTGCCGGTCTCGGAGATGTGCAGGTCCTCCATGGTCACCAGCTCGGTGACCGAGAAGCAGTCGTGCACCTCGAACATCGAGATCTCGTCGCGCGGGTTCTTGATGCCGGCCTCCTCGTAGGCCTTCTTCGAGGCGATGCGCGTGGTGTGGAAGTAGCTGCCGTCCCACGAATTGTGGCCCGACTCGGAGCCGTTGGAGACCGAGAGCTGCAGCGCCTTGACGCTCACGATGTCGTGCTTGCCGAGCGCCTTGGCGATCTCCGGCGTGGTCACGATGGCCGCCGCCGCACCGTCCGACACGCCGCAGCAGTCGAACAGGCCGAGCGGAGAGGCGATCATCGGCGCGTTCAGGATGGTGTCCATCTCGACGGCCTTCTGCAGATGGGCCTTCGGGTTCTTGGCGCCGTTCTGGTGGCTCTTCCACGAGACGTGACCGATCGCCTTCTTGAGGTCCTCGCCGCTCACGCCGTGCGCCGTCATGTAGGCGGTGGCGAGCTGGGCGAAGTTGCCCGGCGCCGTGCCGTTGGCGCTCCACAGGGCCTGCAGCGGGCCGCCGCGACCGCCGGGCAGGCCGCCGTAGCCGGTGTCCTTCAGCTTCTCGACACCGAGTGCCAGCGCGAAGTCGGCGGCGCCGGACGCCACCGCGTAGCAGGCGCCGCGGAAGGCCTCGGTGCCCGAAGCACACATGTTCTCGACATGGGTGACCGGGATGTTGGGCAGGCGCAGCGTGGTGCTGAGCGGGATGCCCGACTTGCCGACATGGACCTCGTCGATGGCGGTCGAGAACCACGCCGCCTGGAGCTGGTTCTGGTCGATGCCGGCGTCCTTCAGGCACTCCTTGTAGGCCTCGAGCATCAGCTCCTCGGCGCCGCTGTCCCAGCGTTCGCCGAACTTCGAGCAACCCATGCCGAGAATAGCGACCTTGTCCTTGATGCCCCGAGCCATGGCAGGCCTCCTGTAGTGGGGTTGGAATTCTACGAGTATCTTACTCCTCTCCCCCGCGAGGAGGAGAGGAACATCTGACTGGTCAGACGGGCGCCGCCTTCCAGAAGTAACGCTTGAAGCCGCCGCGCATCTGATCGTTGTCGCGGATGCGGAAGGTCATGCGCATCTTGGCGCCGACCTTGACCTGTTCCTTGTCGCTGTCGGTGAAGTCGGCCATGAAGCGCCCGCCCTCGGGGAAGGTGATCATGCCGTAGTAGGCCGGCGGATCCGGCGAATAGGTGAGCGAGTCGGCGGTGAACGACATCACCGCGCATTCGAGACCGGCCATCGCATAGGGATCCTGGCTCTCGATCGCGTGACAGTTGGGATTGACGCAGACCTGGCTGCGCGGGAACTGCACGGTGCCGCAGACCCGGCACTTGCCGCCGACCAGGCCGTAGATCATGTCGCGCTTGCGCCACAGCACCGAGAGCGCGGTCTTCTTGTCGAACTCCGCGCGCATGCCCTTGTCGATCGGCAGCATGTCGTTGAAGGCGAGGAACTTCATGTAGTTCTTCTCTTCCTTGCGACGCGCCATCCAGCCGCTGAGCCCCTTGCGCTTGGGCAGCTTGTCCTTCTCGGCCGTGACCTCGAAGACCAGCGTGTCGACGCCCTGGCCGAACGCCACGACCATGATCCGGTCGCCGGCCTTGGCGCTTTCCAGCGCATCGACCAGCATGACCAGCGCATGCGCAGCGCCGGTGTCGCCGAGCGCGGCGCCGAGCAGGTCGCGCACCGCGCCCTCGCCGATGCCCGCCATCTTGGCCATCTGCTTGGGCACCGCCGGCATCGGGCTCGGCATGATGAAGTGGGTGATGTCGGAGCCCTTGAGCTTGCAGGCGGCCAGCGTCGCCTTGATCGCCGGCGGCACGATCTTCGAGTAGCCCTCGTCGCGGATCCAGCGCTCCTCCCAGCCGTAGTCGAACTCGGCGTCCTCGCCGCGGAAGTGGTCGACGAAGTCCATCGACACCGAGTGGTGGCCGACCAGCCTGGCGATCACGTTCTCGGTGCCGCACAGCAGCGCCGCGGCGCCGTCGCCGTAGTTGAGCTCGTTGGCCGAGGCGACGCGCGCCATGCGCTTGTCGGAAGCCGCAACCAGAGACTGCGCGCCGTCCCGCGAGGCATTGAGGCCGGCGATCAGCGCCGACGTGCCCGCCTTCAGCGAGCCACCGACGTCGGACGCCATCAGGTTCTGCTCGACATTGAGCGCGGTGCCGATGACGCCCGCATTCTGCCGGTCCTTGAAGGGATGCGTGGTCGAGGCGAAGTAGATGCTGCGGACGTCCTCGGCCTTGTGACTGGTCAGGCAGTCGCGCGACGCCTCGACCGCCATGGTGATCGAATCCTCGTCCCAGTTGGCCATCGAGCGCTCGCCCTTGGCGAGGCCGCGCAGGCCGGGGGCGAACCATTTGTTGGCGTCATACGCCGCCTGACGGTTGAGGCGCAGGCGCGGCACATAGGCGCCGAAAGCCACGATTCCGACCATTCTTCTCTTTCCTCCAACTGCCCGGCAGCAGCCCGCCGGCTCATGAACGCTTGTTTAT
Organism: Reyranella sp.; assembly: GCA_019745575.1. GTDB lineage: Bacteria > Pseudomonadota > Alphaproteobacteria > Reyranellales > Reyranellaceae > Reyranella. The sequence goes on from JAIETA010000133.1 coordinate 4,273, forward strand.
GCGCTCTTAGCGCGCCGGCCCGCGGCGGGCGAGCCGGATTTGAGCATGGCTGGATTGACGACGGAATTATCTTCCGGTCTGCGGAACCGCGCCGGGCTGGGCGGGCATCTCGCGCACCAGGTTGCGATAGCCGGCGTCGGGCGGGATGTGCAGGTAACGTTTGCCGTCCCTGGTCTCGACCCAGGGCTGCACCGTGACGACCTTGCGTCCCGCCGCCTGGGCGAGCGCCCCGGCGACCGTGCCGCCCTCGGCCAGCAGTTCGAGATTTTTCTGCGTGGCGTGGACCAGGGTTCGCCGCCCCGCCGTCGCCTCGTCGATCGCCTGCTGCGCGCCGATCCAGACCGAGTCGGTCGACTCCGAGCCGTCGTGCAGCCCGACCTGATCCGCCGGCGCTTCGGCCAGGAAGAACCAGGTGTCGAAGCGCTTGGGCACGAAGGTCGGCGTGATCCAGTGCGCGAAAGGCGTCATGAGTTCGGTTGCCAGTTCGAGATCCTCGGCTTCGACCAGGTCGAGGATGCTGGCCTCGTCCTTGGCCAGCCTGGCGCGCCAGCGGTCCTCGATCGGCTTGAGATCGGCGGCGGCGATCAAGGCCTTCTGCCCGCGCTTGCGCGCCAGCAGGATGCCGCACTCCTCGAACGCCTCGCGTACGCCGGCGATGCGGAATTTCAGTTCATCGTCGCTGATCTTGTCGGGGCCGCCCGAGCGGGCGCGCAGGCGCTTGTCGCCATCGGCGTCCTCGAGCTTGCCGCCGGGAAACACCAGGGCACCCGAGAAGGAATCGATCTGGTGATGACGCACCACCATGAAGACTTCCAGCGGCGAGGACGTGTCGTCGCGCTTGGAGGGCCTCAGCAGCAGGACGGTGGTGGCCGGCCGCGGCGGCGCCGGTTCCTTCTTCGACGTGTCGTTCATTGCCTTCCTGTCTCCGTGAGGCGCGGAGTTTCCCATACAACCGGAGACAGAGTCATCGGCCGAGTGTATTCTCGCAGCGTGCGTTTCGCACTGAAGGAGGACAGCATGTCCATGACCGCAGGCAATTCCGGCCCGCACAGCCTGGCCGACGGCCTCAAGGCGCTGAGCACCAAGTGGCGATGGGTCGTGGCACTCGGGGTCGTGTTCCTGGCGGCCGGCGTCATCGCGCTGGGCAGCGTCGTGGCGGCAACCGCCTCGGCCGTGATAATTGTCGGCGTCATGATGCTGATGGGCGGCGCCATGGAGATTTTCGCCGCCTTCAACGTCAAGGACTGGGGCAAGTTCCTGTTCTGGCTTCTGCTGGGCGCGCTCTATGTCGCTGCCGGCGTGATCGCCATCATGAATCCCTTCGCCGCCGCCACCATCCTCACCCTGATGCTGGGCATCGCCCTGGTGATCGGCGGCGTGTTGCGTCTGTTCCTCGCCTTCCAGATGAAGCAAGCCGGCGCATCGTGGGGCTGGGTGGCGCTTTCCGGCGTCATCACCCTGCTGCTGGGCGGCATGATCATCGCCCAGTGGCCGGCCTCCAGCTTCTTCGTGCTCGGCATCTTCCTCGGCATCGACCTGATCTTCATCGGGTCGGCCTGGATCACGATGGGGCTCGCCCTCAGGAAGCGGGCCTAAACCCGTCGTCCCGATCGGAGCCCGCAGGGCGTAGTGGAGGGACCTTCTCTCCCAAGGCACTTTTTTGCAGTTGAGAGGAGGCCCCTCGACTCAGCGCGGAGATTACTCCGCGCAGCTCGGGGCGACGAGGCTAACGCCTCGTCGGATCCTCGGCGACCTGCACCAGCAGCTTGCCGAAGTTCTTGCCCTTGAGCAGTCCCATGAAGGCCTCGGGCGCGTTCTCGATGCCCTTCACGATGTCCTCGCGATACTTGATCTTGCCGGCCTTGACCGCGGCCGGAACTTCCTTCCAGAAGTCGGCCATCTGACCGAAATGATCGGACACGATGAAGCCGGTCACCGTCGCGCGCTTGATCAGCAGCAGGCGCCAGTCGGGGCCGGGATTCATCTGCATCTCGTTGTACTGCGAGATCAGCCCGCACAGCGGCACCCGGGCGAAGTCGTTGAGCTGCGGCACGACGGCCGCTTGCACCGCACCGCCGACATTCTCGAAGTAGACGTCGATGCCCTTGGGTGCCGCCGCGCGGATCTCCTTGAACAGGTTGGCGCCGGCCGCCCGATAGTCGACGCAGGCGTCGAAGCCCAGCTCCTTCACGACGTAGTCGCACTTGTCCTTGCCGCCGGCGATGCCGACCGCGCGGCAGCCGTGCAGGCGGGCGAGCTGGCCGACCACCGAGCCGACGGCGCCGGAAGCGGCCGAGACCACGACGGTCTCGCCGGCCTTGGGCTTACCGATCTGCATCAGGCCCCACCAGGCGGTCATGCCCGGCATGCCGAGCACCGAGAGCGCCAGCGACAGCGGCGCCGCGCCGGGATCGAGCTTCATCGACATGGCGCCATCGGACACCGCGTAGCTCTGCCAACCCGAGTACTCGGCAACGAAGTCGCCTTCCTTGAACCGGGCGTTCCTCGACTTCACGACCTGGCCCACCGTGCCGCCGACCATGACGTCGCCCAGATTGACGTTGGCGGCGTAGCCCTTGGTCTCCGCCATGCGGCCGCGCATGTAGGGGTCGAGCGACATCCAGAGGGTGCGCGACAGGTACTCGCCGTCCTTGGGCTCGGGGATCGGATGGTCGACCACGTCGAAGTTTTCGCGGGTGGGCTCGCCCTGGGGGCGCGACTTCAGCAGCACGCGTCGATTGGTAGCCATGGAAACCTCCAGCTCTTTGCGGCACGGTAGCATGACGAGGGAGAAGAAACGATGCGTGCGGCGGTGCTTTCGCTTTTCGTTCTGCTGTGCAGCGGCGATCTGTGCGCCCAGTCCTTGTCAGACAAGGACCGCGCCCTGATCGAAGCGGCCTGGCGCAACGATGTGGCCGCGACCCGCGATCTGATCGCACGTGGCGCCGATGTGAACGCCAAGGACCACACGCAGCAGAGTGCCTATCTGATCGCCACGTCGGAGGGATACGCCGAGCTGCTGCGCCTGACACTCGCCCATGGCGCCGACGTTCATGCGACAGACAGCTACAACGGCACGGGGCTGATCCGTGCCGCCGACCGCGGCCACGTCGAGGTGATTCGCGAGCTGCTGAAGACGCCGATCAGGATCGATCACGTGAACCGCCTGGGCTGGACCGCGCTTCTGGAAGCGGTGATCCTGGGCAATGGCGGACCGATGCACACCGAGACCGTCAGGCTGCTCGTACGCGCCGGCGCCAATGCCGACATCGCCGATCCGGGCGGCCTGACTGCCTTGCAGCACGCGCGCAAGAGGGGATTTCGCGAGATCGAGGCGATCCTCACGGGCAGGGACGCCGCCGCAACCATCGACCGCGCCCTGATCGAGGCGACCGCGCGCAACGACGTCGAAGCGGCGCGGCGCCTGATCGCCGCCGGAGCCAACGTCAATGCACAGGATGAGAACCGCGACAGCGCCTTCCTGCTGGCCGGCGCCCGCGGCCGGCTGGAGATCCTGAAACTCACCCTGGCGGCCGGTGCCGATCTCAAGAGCACCAACCGCTACGGCGGCACGGCGCTGATTCCGGCCTGCCACTACGGCCATATCGAGACGGTGCGCGAGCTTCTCAAGACCACGATCGACGTCAACCACGTCAACCGGCTGGGATGGACGGCGCTGCTGGAGACCGTGATCCTGGGCGATGGCGGGCCGGTCCATGTCGAGATCGCCCGGCTGCTCGTGGCGCGCGGCGCCGACGTCAACCTCGCCGACAACCAGGGCACGACGCCGCTGGCCCACGCCCGCCAACGCGGCTACCGCGACCTCGCCGCGGTCCTGGAGGCCGCCGGCGTGCGCCCATGAACAAGTCGCGGACCTACCTCTGCCTGCCCGGCGCGTGGATGGGCGCCTGGTCATGGACATTCGTCGTCGAGCGGCTGGCGGCGGTGGGCCACGATGCCCGCGCCCTGCCCTTCCGCGGCGTCGGCGAGCGCGCCGCCGAGCTGTCGGCCGGGATCGACAACGACGTGCTGCTGGCCGACACGATGGCCTATCTCGAGGAGCAGGACTTGCGCGAGGTCGTCCTGGTCGGCCACAGCTTCGGCAGCCTGATCGCCGGCCTCGTGACCGATCGCGTGCCCGAACGCATCGCGCACCTCGTCATCATCGACGGCGGCATCCCGCAGGATGGCCAGTCGATCTTCGGCCGCATTCCGGCCGACATCGTGGCCAAGCGGAGAAAGCTGGTGAAGGTCGTGGACGGCGTCGAAGTGCTGCCGTTCGCGCCGGTCGGCAGCCTGATCATCGACGATCCGGATCTCGCCGCCTGGACGCACCGCCAGCTCACGCCGCACCCGCTGGCCTGCTACACCAAGCCGATCCAGCTCCGTCATGCGGCCGGCAACGGCCGGCCGATGACCTACATCGCCTGCACCAAGCCGCGCTATCCGGTGTCGGCCGGTACGCACGAGAAGGTGCAGAAGATGCCGCACGTCCGCTTCCGGCCGATCGAGGCCGGCCACAACTGCATCCTCTCCGCGCCCGACCTCGTGGCGCGGGAACTGCTGGAGATTCCGCAATGAGCGGCCAGCTGATGATCCTGGTGGCCGGCCCCTACCGCTCCGGCACCAACGACGATCCCGCCCTGATCCGGCGCAACGTCGACGCCATGGAGGATATGGCCTTGGCCGTCTTTCGGCGCGGCCACCTGCCGGTTCTGGGCGAATGGTTCGCCCTGCCGCTCCTGAAGCACGCCGGCTCGAAGAAGATCGGCGACGCGGTGTTCGACGAGATCTTCCATCCCGTCGCCCGCGAGCTGATCGGCAAATGCGATGCCGTGCTTCGAATCGGCGGACCGTCGACTGGCGCCGACGACATGGTGGCGACCGGCGAACGTCTCGGGAAGCGCATCTTCCGCGACCTGTCGGAGATTCCGGAGTGCCCCCGGTGAGCTGGCGACGCGATCCTCTGATCATCTCCGTCAATGCGCTCGGCATCACGCAGGTCACCGCCTGGGGCACGAGCTACTACTGCCTGGGAGTCCTGGCAAAGCCGATCGCCGCCGAGACCGGATGGGCCATCAGCACGATCTTTCTGGGCTTCAGCGTCGCGCTGGTGGCGATGGGGGTGATCTCGACCTGGGTCGGGCACCTGATCGACCGGATCGGCGCCCGGGCGGTGATGTCGATCGGCACGATCATCGTCTCGGCCGGCCTGTTCGGCCTGTCGCAGGTCGGCGACGTCGTCTCCTACATGGCGGCCTGGCTGGTGATCGGCGTCGGCATGCGCTGCTGCCTCTACGACGCGGCATTCGCCGCCCTGGTGCAGGCCGTGCCGAGCCGGGGACGCGCCGCCATCTCCTACCTCACCCTCTACGGCGCCTACGCCTCGACCGTCTTCTGGGTGATCGGCCACTATCTGAACGAGGCCTATGGCTGGCGCGGCACGCTGCTGGTCTTCGCCGCCATCAACCTCGTGATCTGCCTGCCGCTCAACTGGCTCGGCCTGGCACGGCGCGAGTCCGCCACCGATACAGTGGCGCAGAAGGCACCCGAGCGGTCGCCGGACGGCCCGGCGCTCGAGGGGCGGCGGCGCAAGGTCGGCATCGTCCTGTTCGCGCTCATCATGTCGCTCAACGGCTTCGTGTTCGGCGTGATATCGCTGCAGCTCGTGCCGTTGCTCGAGGCGGCGGGCCTGGCCGGTGCCGCGGCGGTGTGGGTTGCTTCGCTGAAAGGCCATGGCCAGTTCGCAGGCCGCCTGGTCGAGATCTTCTTCGGCAAGAACCTCAAGGCCATGACGGTGGCGCGCATCGCCATGGGCGTTCTGCCCGCCGCATTGCTGCTGCTCATGCTGGCGCGTGGCGAATTCTGGCTGCTCGTCACCTTCACCCTGCTGCTCGGCGCCTCACAGGGCGTGATCACGATCGTCCGTGGCGCCGTGCCGCTCGCGCTGTTCGGCGCACAGGGCTACGGCGCGGTGCTGGGGCTGATCGCCACGCCGATCCTGCTGGTCAATGCCTTCTCGCCGGCCCTGTTTGCGCTGATCGTCGATCTGGTCGGCTGGCAGAACGCGCTGTACGCCCTGCTTGCCAGCGCGACCCTGACGTGGTTCGCCATCGAACTGATGTCGCGCTGGTACGAAGGCGGACGATCTTCCAACAAGACTTGAAGACACCTTGCGGGGCAGAGGGCGCTTTCGCTACGGTCCGGCCGCATGCAATCAGCTCCCTACCCCATAATCGACCTCGACCTGAGCGCGCCGCTCGATCGCCACCGTGCCGAGGTGAAGCCGGAGTGGATCGACTGGAACGGCCACATGAACGTCGGCTTCTACGTCGTGGCGTTCGACCAGGCGACCGACACGCTGTGCCAGCAGTTCGGCTGCGGCTTCGAGTACACGCGCGACAAGATCGGCATGACCTTCGTCCTGGAAGCGCACGTCACCTACGACCGCGAGGTCAAGCAGGGCGACCCGCTGCGGATCACCACGCAGATCCTCGACCACGACGCCAAGCGCCTGCACTTCTTCCACGCCATGTATCACGCCACCGAGGGCTACCTCGCGGCAACCAACGAGCTGATGCTGATGAACATCGACTATGCCAGCCGCCGCGCGGCGCCGTGGCCCGACTTCGCCATGACCCGGATCGAAAAGCTCGTAGCGGCGCATGCCGCGCTGGCCAGGCCCCGCCAGGCCGGGCGCCTCATCGGCATCAGGAAGAAGTAGCACCGATGCTCGACTCCCTGCCCTACGAGCTGCCCGAGCTGGTGACGCGGGCGCCGCTCGACACCCACCGTTCCACCGTGCTGCCGGAGTGGGTCGACTGGAACGGCCACATGAACGTGGCCTTCTACGTCTCGGCCTTCGACCAGGCGTCCGGCGCCTTCATGCGCAACATGGGTCTCGGCCGGCGCTACGTCGATGGCAAGCTCGGCATGACCTTCGTGCTGGAAACCCACGTCACCTACGACCGCGAGATGAAGGGCGGCGCGCCGATGCGCTTCACCACCCAGCTTCTGGCGTGCGATGCCAAGCGGGTCCATCTGTTCCACGAGATGTATCACGCCGAGCAGGGCTACCTGGCGGCGACCAACGAGGCCATCGTGATGAACATCGACTACGCCACGCGCCGCTCCGCGCCCTGGCCGGCGCCGGTGGCCTGGCGCCTCGAGGCGATCTGGGAGACCCACAAGACGCTGACAAGGCCGGCCAAGGCCGGCCGCGTCATGGGACTGGCCAGGCGATGACCGCCGACGAGGTGATCCTGACGACACCTCGCCTGACGCTCCGAAGCTGGCGCGACACCGACCGCGATGCCTTCGCCGCCCTGAATGCCGATCCCGAGGTTGCACGGGATCTCGGCGGGCCGCTTACCCGGATTGACAGCAACGCCAAGTTCGACCGCTACAGGACGACCTTCCGCAAGTTCGGCATCAGCCGGTTGGCGATCGAGGAGCGGCACGGCGCCTTCGCAGGCTATGCCGGGCTCATGCCCGGCGCGCCACACCATCCGCTCGGCCCTCACGTCGAGATCGGCTGGAGGCTGGCCCGCGCCGTCTGGGGCAAGGGCTATGCGACCGAAGCGGCCAAGGCGGTGCTGCACGATGCGTTCGAGCGACTGCGCCTCGCCGAGGTCCTTTCCTATACCGCAGCCGACAATGCACGCTCACAAGCGGTCATGACGCGGCTCGGGATGCAGCGCGATCCCCTGCGCGATTTCTCGACACCTGGCCGCAGCGGCACCTGGCACGGGCTGGTGTGGACGATGCGGCGCCCCGTTTAGTCGCCCGCCAGCTTGGCCAGCGCCTCGCCGCTCAGACGGTAGGGCAGCCAGGTGCGGATCCAGCGAAATCCGAGACGCTCGTAGAAGCCGCGTGCCGGATTCCAGTCGAGCACGTTGAGATCGATGCGCCTAATGCCTCGCGCAAGACACTCCCGCGCCAGCGCCGCCATCAGGGCGCGGGCGACACCGCCGCGGCGTTCTCCGGGGACGACCCAGATGTCCTCGATGAAGATGCCGCGCGCCGCCGTCCAGACCGAGTAGTTGAAGGTATAGAGCGCGAAGCCCACCGGCTTGCCACCGCGCTCGGCGATCAGCGCCGCGAACTTGGGGTCGGCACCGAAGCCGTCGCGCGCCAGGGTCTGGGGAGTCGAGGTGACGGCGTCGGGCTCGTCCTCGTAGGTCGCAAGATCGACCGAGAAGCGGTGCAGCAGCCCGACATCCTCGACCGTCGCCGGGCGGACGGTGACGGCGGCGCTAGACGGCAAGGTAGCCGCCATCGACCGGCAGGATCGCACCGGTCACGTAGCTCGCCGCGTCGGAGCAGAGAAAGACCACGGGCCCGGCCAGCTCGTCCGGCTGGCCGACCCGCTTCATCGGCACATGGGCCAGAAAGGCGCCCAGGCGCTGCGGATCGGCCCGCGTCACCTCGGTCATCGCCGTGGCGATGATGCCCGGCGCAATGGCGTTCACCCGCACGCCGTCGGGCGCCAGCTCGGCCGCCAGCCCGCGCGTGAACTGCGCGATGGCGCCCTTGGAGACCGGATAGGCGCCGCTGCCGGCCGGCGCCACGAAGGAATTGGTCGAGGCCACGTTCACGATCGTGCCGCGCGTCTGCCGCAGCTGCTCGAGGAACGCCATGGTGACGTTGAAGGTGCCCTGCACGTTCACCGCCATGGTGCTGGCCCAGCGCTCGGCGCCACCCGGCGCCGCAAAGCCGCCGCGCAGGAAGATGCCGGCGTTGTTCACCAGGATGCGGAGCGGCCCGACCAGCAGCGCGATGTCGGCCGCGAGCGCGCGGCAGCCCGCCTCGTCGGTGACATCGAGGGCATAGCCGCGCGCCTCGCCGCCCGCCCGGGAGATCGCCGCGGCGGTGTCGTGCGCCGTCTGGCGGTCGATGTCGGTCACGATCACGCGGGCGCCGGCCTGCGCCAGGCCGCGGGCG